>JAWOEJ010000019.1:0-24954 GCA_046482845.1 Desulfobacteraceae bacterium
GGACATCCAATTATATATGAAAGGCATCCCATTCCTTCAACTGTAATCTGCTTGAAATACATTTTTGTCTCTCCTTTCCTGTTTCATGGGTTTGAAAATCCAGCTGCTCTATTAATTTTAAATATACAGGATTTTATAATTTTGATTGAAGTAAACCATAAATTAATATAAAAATCCATATAATTTCCAGAGCAAAAGCCCCCCCGACGTTCTCGTTCCTGACAAAGCAATTGTTGGGGGCGGTGCTGTTCAAAAAAAATCATCATCGTGTTTCTGCATTTTGGGCCTGGAAAATCACAGTTGGAAATTCCAGTTTTCACGATTTTATATTGACAAAACAGTCATCTTCCAATAAGCGTATTAAGAAAGATTGTTTTTTCAATATTTATGTCTTTGGGCAACCGTCGAAGCTTTTACCCCGTGGTTAGGGAAGCCTTTACCCCGGGGTGAGGCTGGCTCGATTATGATCAAAAAGGAGAGGCTGTGGCTGTTATTGTCTGTCCCCGGTGTGCCAGAAAACACAAAATAGATGTCTCCCACCTTCCTGCAAAGAAAGATGCGGTTGTCCGATGCAGTGGCTGCAGGCATAAATTTTCCTTGGATTTGTGCAGGTTAAAAGTCATGGCAGGGGAAAAGCCTGAAATTCCAAAACAGAAAACAGGGAAACAAAGGGCGGGATTTGATAAAAAACAGGAAAATGTAAGAAAAATATGTGTGGCATTAAACAAAGGCGGCGTTGGTAAAACCACCACTTCCGTGAATATTGCTGCAGGTCTTGCCATGGCAGGATTTAAAGTGCTTCTCATGGACACTGACACCCAGGGGCAGTCTGCATACATGCTTGATAAAAAACATCATGTTGGTTTAACAGAGCTTTTAACAGGTGAATTGACCCCGGAAGAGACGATAATCTCCGCCAGAAAAAATCTATGGCTGCTTGGAGGCGGTAAATCCCTTTCAGAACTTCAACGGATCATCAACAAAAAGAGTTTTGGCGCAGAGTGGACCATGGCAGAAGCAATGAAAATCATTGAGGATCAATATGATTATATTATAATTGACACCGCCCCCGGCTGGGATCAACTTATGGTGAATGTTCTTTTTTTTGCAGAGGAAGTGCTGATTCCTGTTGCCCTTGAATTTATGCCCTTCCATGGTCTTACTGAATTTATGAAAAGCCTTACTTCCATCCAGAAATACAGAAAAGAGGTAAATCTGAAATATATTGTTCCTACCTTTATGGATGCCAGGATAGATACTCCCAGGAAGATTTTAATTCAGCTGAAAAAACTTTACGGAGGTTATCTTTGTAAACCAATAAGGTACAATGAAAATTTCAGTATAGCGCCCTCATTTGGCAAAACAATTTATGAATTTGCTCCGGGGTGCGGTGGAGCAGAGGATTACAGAGAGCTTGTAAGAAGAGTAGCCGGCAACAATCAGCTTTTGACATAAGGGCCATGGGCCGCGCCGGCTTTAAATTGTTCAGCCCGCAACAAACATTTTTTGATGGAAACAATATATTATGAATCTACAAGGTGATTTTGAAGGATTAACACTGGCAAGTATCCTCCAGCTTCTATGTAATGATCAAAAAACCGGGGTACTCCGGGTAACCTGTGAAGAGGAGGAGAGCCGGGTTTTTTTTGAACAGGGAACGATAATTTATGCATCAAGCTCCCTTAAAGAAGCCAAACTCGGTGTTTTAATGCGAAAAGATGGTATTCTTTCTGCAAAACATCTTCAAAAATGCCTCGCCCTTGCCAGGGAGGAAAATATACACCTGGGTAAAGTTCTCGTGGAAAAAGGATATATTTCCCTTGACAGTCTCAAAAAATACAATACCAGGCAGGTGGAAACGATTTTGTATAATCTCCTTTTCTGGAAAAAAGGAAGATTTGAATATAAAGATACCAAATTAAACTTAAAGGGAATGATTGTCATTCAGCTTAATCCCATGAAGCTGATACTTGAAGCCTCAAGGCGGGTTGATGAACTGTCGTTTTTAAAAGAGCTGATACCCAGTGATAAACTGGTGTTTAAAATGTCAGGAAAAATGCAGAGCAAGGAGGAGATAAAACTCAATGCAAACGAATGGAGAATTTTGTCGTTAATTGACGGGACAAGAACCGTTCGACAGGTTATCAATGAGAGTGCCTATGATGAATTTGCAGTTTATAAAATTCTTTTTTCCGTCATTTCTTCCGGTTTGATCGAACAGAAGGAAGATCTGAAATTTGATGATCAGGAAGGAGGAGGTGATTTTTCCGTAATAATAACTATTTTTAATGATATTCTGCAGGTCATTAAAAAACATATTGTTGATGAACTTGGTGACAACAGGAGTTATGCTCTGTTTAATGAGATTAAGACTGACCTTGCCCTTGAATATAAAGATCTGTTTAAGGATTATCATCCAGACCGCAAGCTTTCCTCAAACCTTGCGGTAATTACAACGGCTTTGGACGCGACTGTTATTATTGACGAACCTAAATATTTTTTGATTACCGGTTTTGCTGAGTATGCCACCCAGGTTCTTAAAAAAATCGGAAATATTATCGGCGGTGTCACCCTCAATACAATTGTAAATGATGTAGAAAAAGTACTGGGGTATGTGAAAAAATATCAAACCGGTTCAAAAGAGAAGAGCAAAATAGTCAATGATATGACAAATGTTATCAGCGAGATCCGGTCTGAATTTACAACTGGTAAAAAAAAAAGTAAACGCGGTATCTTTTCCCTGTTCTCCTGAAACAATAGACCCACATCCCATCCATGAAAAAAAAAGGGGAGGTGCCGGTAAAAATGGCAAATTTATGAATCTGCCATTTTTGCCCCGCCATAGGCCAGAAAAGAGAGGGCTGCCGTTCTAAACAGCGCCCTGATGATTTCAAGGATATCACTGTCTACAAAACTTTTAAAAAAAATCACGTAATCCGCAATAAACAAAAGGGATACTGTTACCAGAATCAGATTAACAACTTTGCCTACCTTGCCTCCGGCATATTTGACCCTGGCTTTATTAAAAACAAATATAATTATGAGATATATCATCAGGGTAAAAAGTAAAATAATTGTTTGTGTTGTTATCTGCGCTGCCATGGATCTCCTCCTGTTAAATACCGTTTCCTTTATTATATTTTCTGCAAACTTTTGTTATACTGTCAGCAAACGTCAAATTATTAATCCTTTTTTCTTTTACCACCCCAAGAAAATGTTTACCAACGGGAAATATAAAAAAATTTTTTCCGTTTTTTCTGGAAAACAAGAGATATTTAAAGTCAATTTTTCCCAGTTTGGATACATTTTGACCACATGAGATGACCATATTCCCTGTTTTTTCGGGTTTTTTTATGTTATGGGCAGCCACTATTTTTCCTGTTGGATCAGTCAAAAGGAATTGATCAATTCCAGGTATGTTTACAATCTGCCTGGGCTGCTCAATTCTGAGGTTTTCAGACAGATTCTTTTTTTGCGTTACAAGGATAAGTGTGTAATTATTCTCAATTCTTTTGACGACCAGGGTTTTATCGGACAGGGTCAGCGTCATATCGACAACATCTGTGTAAAGGGATTGACAAAGGGAAAAACTTTCTTTTAAATTATTCCCAAGGGTGACAAGATCTGACGTTTTTAAACCATCCGGCATAGTGTTTTTTACTATTTTATCGTCACCATAAAATATAAATGATCCAATGATATCAGGATTTTTCTGCAGCTTCTGCAAAAAAAGATCCATTCGTCTTAATGAAGTTATGCCGGCGGTTTCAATCTGATATTTATTAAAATAGTTACAAAATTCACACCTGAACACAGCCTCACCATTGTAGATTTTGGTTTCATCCAGACGATTTTTTTTTCCGCAATCTTCGCAAAACACAATTATAGGCATGTCTAACTTTTTTGAAACATGTTTCTTATCCTTCCAAAGATGCCCAGGGGTTTTTCAGGGGCAGGCGCTATGGATACGCCATTTTGATCGTCCATACCTGCATTAAAATCTTTGGCCGTATCAACAAGTAAAGCAACTATTTCAAGCAGAGCAGTTTTATACCTGTCATCTTTCCACTCTGATGTTAAAAAGGAAATTTTTTTTGTTATGGCATCACTGGAATACTGGTCCTTCATCCATTCCCTGTCTTTAAAAATGGAGTGAAGGGCATTTAACGTTTCAAAGGACCCATCATCTTCTGCCAGGATCTCTTCATCAAAACTTTCATCTTCGTTTTGAAAGGGTGTCACGCCGTTGCTCATGGAATTTTCCCGGGTGGGCGGGGAATCAGATGCCGGTATATCTCTGTTCTCATGGTTTGCCTCTGTTTCCATTTTTCGATCATTGACAGAAGCAAAAACCGTTTCTTTTTTATCGGTATGGGGAGTCAGGTTGAACACTTCGTCCAGTCGGGTTGAAATTTCAGGTATGGGGGCATTGTCCCTTTTCCTGGGAGTAAAATTTGTAATACTTCCCGCCTGGGAGCTGGTGTCCGGCATATCATGGGCCTGGTCCTGGTTGCCGCCATTAACATCCAGCTGGTGAATGGCATCTAACAGTTCATCAGCAGGGGATTTCCTGGGGCTGAAAAGATCATCCATAATATCGCCCTGATTTTTCAGCTCTGTTTCATCACCAGACAGGGGCAGCTCAATTTTGTTACCGTCAAAATCAGGGGATTGGGCGAAGTCAGTGTCCTCTTGATCTGGAAGTGGTGTTAATGAACCGGTTTTGTCTGTTTTATCCAAAGAAGCCGGTTTAAACCGGGTAAGGGCAGGCTGCAGTGCTTCTTCCCCGGAGTCAGGGTCAACTTCAACTTCATCAGCGGTAGTGGAAACCGGCGTCGAAATTCCATGCTTTTGCCGGGGTGTTTGCTGAATTTGATGTTTTAATTCATGAAATTTATTGATACATGTATCAAGGATCTCTTTTTTTCGTTGATACGCCATAACTGGATTTTGGGCGATCTGTTCAAAGGAATCAAAGGAAAACCGAAGAAAAGGGATGGCATCAATATTGGCGCTGGCTTTTTTGGCGCCAATATAGTTTCCTGTACTTAAAATTATTTTTAAAAAAATGTAATGGATCTTATAATCCTGTAATTTAAACAGCAGATTTTTTGCGGCAACTTCAAACTTTTGAACGGTATCAGGGGAAATTTCCCACTCAAGGGCAAGAATAACTGCTTTTAGATCGTTAAGGTCTTTGGGGTCAATGACAGGCTGGGAAAGAATTTTATTTTTTAAGGAAATAAATTTTTTATTCTCCTGGATTACAATCTGTTTAACCCTTTCTTTTTCCATATCCGGGGTTTGGACAATTTGATCAAACTGATCTGCAAGGCTGACAAGGAGAGGCCGGGCATCACCATGGGCTTTGGCTCCCCTGGCATCAATATATTTTACCAATTGCTGCATCATGGTTAATAAATTGACTGCAGTTCGGTCTGTATCGTTTTGGTCCTTTAACTGTGCAATTAAATCGTAAAGCGCTGTAATGTTTTCTTTGGAGCCGGAGCTGCTTATGGATTCTATGATTTTTTTCAGGTCACTGGAAGAATTCAAAAAACACCTCCTTTAAAAAATCTGGTCTTGAATGGATGCCAAAGTGGTGGATATAATTTTTTTCAGGGTAACAATAACATTGCCACCGGTTATTGCACTGGCTTCAAATGCAGGTACCTGCAAAATTGAGTTCAGATCTTTTTGCATAACACTGGAGGATAAAACAGGTATGTTGGACTTTTTCAGATCAATTTTATTATACTGCATGACCAGGGGGATTTTAAAAAGATCAAGCTGGTATGTGGTGTCAAGGTTCTCATATAACTGGTTCAGTGATTCAATATTTTTTTTCCGCTGCTCTTTCTGAACATCAGCTACAAAAACAATACCGTCAACCCCGCGCAGTACAAGTTTTCTTGTGGCGTTGTACTTTACCTGTCCTGGAACCGTATACAATTGAATGGTCACATCAAACCCTTTTATCTTGCCGACATCAAAGGGCAGGAAATCAAAAAAAAGCGTTCTGTCATCCTGGGTTTTCAGACTGACCATTTCTGTTTTTATCTGCTTTTTGTAAGTTTTGTTAATATACTCAAGATTTGTTGTCTTTCCACCCCGTCCCGGGCCATAATAGACAATTTTAATTTGAACTTCTCTGGTTTTTACATTAACAAGCGCCAAATAACAGTCTCCTCAAAAAAAATCAGGGGCAGACTACCCACTGTTTAAAATTGCTTTAAGTTTATCAATGGTTTCGCTGACTTTCAGTCTGACCAGGCCAAGGGATATCTCTTTGTTAAACATTGTAATCAAAAGCGTATCCTCACTAATTTTGCTGAAATTAATACTGGCTTTTTTCCCCTTATGAAAGAGCAGTGAAAATTCAGACTCTCCCACAAGTTTTGCCATTGCGTCAACAGCTGCATAGTTCCCGGCGGCAAGGGCAGCAAGGGCTGTGGAATCCAGCTGGCTTTTTCCATTGTCATGTGTTGCAATTGTGTTTCCTGCCATATCCACAAGCATGACATGATCAATCCCGGCGCTTATCAGATTGGTCTGAATCTCATCATCAATGGCATTTAGTTGATTTTGATTAAACATAAAATATACCTTAACTCAAATTAGAAAACAGTGCAATAAAATATCTCATTTGAATCTATATCTTTATGATCAATTTTTTTAACAGCTATACTTACCTGTGAGGGGTCAAACTTGAATTGTTACTCGGTTATCAAATTTTTATGGAAGAACCGATTAAGAGCTATCGTTGGAGGCGGCGCTATTCCAAAATCTTGATGATCGAATGTGAGGGATTAAACTTGAGTTATTGGCATGGTCTGTGGTGTTTCCGGGATTATCAAACACGGCTTACACAGTGCTTACATAAACAAAAAGGGTTTCAGTGGAAAACCGCTGAAACCCTTGATAGTCGTGGTGCCCAGGAACAGAATCGAACTGCTGACACGGGGATTTTCAGTCCCCTGCTCTACCGACTGAGCTACCTGGGCGCCGTCAAAAACAAAGCGGTTATATGCCAGTTTTCTGTATATGTCAAGGAATTTTTCACCCAAGATCACCAAAAAAATTTTGAATCAGGGCACAGGCTGCTATGGTAGCGGTTTCCGCTCTTAAAATCCTGGGCCCCAGTGAGTAAATCTGAAATCCGTATTTTTCAGCCAGATCCATTTCCCTGTCTGAAAAACCGCCTTCCGGTCCAATTAATACGAGAAATTTATTAAATGACCCTGAATTTTTGTTTTGAATACTTTTGACAGAACATGAGGCGTTTTCAAAAAAGGCGATTTTCACCTCATAATCCTGTGAAACGTCCATGAGCTGCTCAAAACTTAAGGGGTTATGAATAAGGGGCAAAAGGCTTCTTCTGCATTGTTTAAGGGATTCCTTTGCAATTTTTTCCCACCGCTTCATGCGTTGCTGAATCCTTTTTTTATCCGGTTTAGGGACTGATCTTTCCCCCCAGAAGGGAATCCACTCTGCAGCACCCAGTTCAGTCAAATGCCGGATCAGTTTATCCATTTTCCTGTCTTTCAGCATGCCCTGGGCCAGGGATATATGTATGGGAGATTCACTATGAGGGGCAAAGGTGTCAATTACAGCAAGCTTAACCACTTTGGGTGTGATTTCTTTAACTTCTGCTGTTAAATTAAGGCCCTTGCCGTCAAAGAGTTCAATAGTTTCACCGCAACGGATCCTGAGTACATTGACAAGATGTTTTGCATCCTGACCGGACAGTTCAGCTATTTTTCCCTGGACAGCGGTATTATGGATATAAAAACGGTACATAATGCCTTTTTTTATAATTGAAGCTTCTGATTTTGTCCATATTTCTTTTATCCGCCACGAGCAACAGGGAGATGACATGGACAGAAAAATCAAAATTAAGACAAGCGGGTGAAGACAGTCATGTGATTCCGGTCAAGGCAGTCACATAACACTGAAAACCAGGTCTGGTGCTGTCTGCCGTGAAAAGCAGATTGATTTAAAGAGCTTGACACATGAAAAAGGCTTTGATATTTTGCTGATATCTGAAATTTTTAGCTGGGGGAGAATGAAATCCTCCTGCTGTTAAATTTTAATTTTAACTTGGATTTTTCAGTCCAACAGGAGTCTTTTATGGCTGATGACATTGATCTGGAATCTGATATGGATCAGGATGAAGACATTATCGAATTAACAGACATTGTTCCTCCGGACGCGGATGAAACAGATGATGAATTCAGTGATGACCTCATCGAACTTTCTGATTTTGATGAAACAGAGGATGAAGGTCTGGACTTTGAAATAAATGAGGATATCAGTTCTGATGATGACTTTGATTTCTCTGATATTGAATTTGATGAAGAAGGAGTCTTTGAAGAATCAGAGATTGAAGATAAAAGAAAAGACCATGATCCTGCCATGGCGGCTGAATCCGATGACGGCTTTGATGATCTTAATTTTGAAGATCAAGACTCCGCTCTGGATCTGAACATTGAAGATGGCTTTGATGCCAAAGGTCAAACCGAGCTGTTAATAGTAAAAGAAGACGATTCTTCAGAGAATGAACCAGACAGACCTGGTCCTGGTCCTGAACTGACAGAACAGCAGGTTGAAGCAGCGCTTGAAAAAGTGATTAAAGAGCAGTTTGCCGAAAAAATTGAAATTATTCTCAATGAGGTGGTAGAAAAGGTTGTAAAAAAAGAAATAGCTGAAATAAAAGAAAATCTGATAAAAAATTTCATTGAATCAGATAAAAGCTGAAACAGCGGGAATATTAAAAAATATTGAACATTTTTACAGGGGATTATATCAAGTGATCCCCTTTTTCGTTAATGCGCTTTTAGGAGTTTAGTTTATGAGTTCTGATGCTCTTGAAAAAGGATATGATCCTTCAGGGATTGAGACAAAATGGTATGAACGATGGGAAAACAATGGGTCTTTTAACGCAGCGGACAAAAGTGACAAGCAGGCGTATTCCATTGTGATTCCACCTCCCAATGTTACCGGTGTACTCCATATGGGTCATGCCTTGAATATTACCATTCAGGATATCATGTGCCGATACAGAAGACTTAAAGGCGATAATGTCCTCTGGATGCCGGGAACGGATCATGCAGGCATTGCCACCCAGAATATAGTTGAAAGAAATCTTGCAGAAAAGGGATTGTCAAGGGAAGCGCTTGGCAGGGAAGCGTTCATAGAAGAAGTCTGGAAGTGGCGGGAGAAATCCGGCGGGGCCATCATAAATCAGCTGAAAAGACTGGGCGCTTCCTGTGACTGGGAAAGAGAGCGGTTTACCATGGATGAAGGGCTTTCAGATGCTGTCAGGAAAGTCTTTGTCCAGCTTTACAATCAGGGGCTTATCTACCAGGGGCAGTATATTATCAACTGGTGCCCAAGGTGCAGAACAGCGCTATCAGACCTTGAAGTGGAATATGAAGACCAGGACAGCAGCCTCTACTTTATCAGATATCCCTTTGAAAATGGTAAAAACGGTCTTGTTGTTGCCACCACCAGACCTGAAACCATGTTTGGCGATACAGCCGTTGCAGTCAATCCCAGGGATTCAAGGCACAGGGACCTTAAGGAAACCAGGGTAAAGCTTCCTTTAACCGACAGAGTGATTCCCATCATCAGGGATGAATATGTTGATACTGAATTTGGAACCGGCGCCCTGAAAGTAACCCCGGCCCATGATCCCAATGATTTCACCCTTGGTGAAAAACACAACCTTGAACGTATCAAGGTCATTGATGATGATGGAAAAATGCTGGAAGGTGCAGGTGTTTTTGCCGGCCTTGACAGATTTGAGTGCAGACAGGCGGCCCTGAAAGCCCTGGAAGAACAGGGACTGCTTGTAAAAAAAGAACCCCTGCAGAACAGTGTGGGTCATTGTTACCGGTGTAAAACCGTTGTGGAACCGTCTCTGTCAAAACAATGGTTTGTAAAGGTCGCCCCTCTGGCCAAGGTGGCCTCAGATTCGGTTAAAACTGGAAAAACAAAGATTATTCCTGAAAACTGGGAAAAAACCTATTTTGAATGGATGGATAATATCAGGGACTGGTGCATATCCAGGCAGATCTGGTGGGGGCACAGGATTCCTGTCTGGAAATGTGCATCCTGCGGAGAAATCATGGTGGAGGAAATTGATCCTGACACATGCAAATCCTGTGGGTCAACACAAATTGCCCAGGAAAGTGATGTCCTGGATACATGGTTCAGCAGTGCGCTGTGGCCATTTTCCACCATGGGCTGGCCAGAGGAAACCGATCTGCTGAAAACATTCTACCCGACCTCTTCCCTTGTAACAGGATTTGATATTCTCTTTTTCTGGGTGGCACGGATGATGATGTTCGGCACCCGTTTCATGGGGGATGTTCCCTTTAAGGATGTATATATCCATGCCCTTGTCAGGGACGAACACGGGAAAAAGATGAGTAAGTCCAAGGGAAACGTGATTGATCCCATCAAGGTCATTGATCATTATGGGGCAGATGCCTTTCGCTTTACCCTTGCCGCTTTTGCCGCCCAGGGCAGGGATGTGAAAATGTCTGAAAGCCGCGTGGAAGGCTATCGTAATTTTGTAAACAAGCTGTGGAATGCCTCCAGATTTTCCCTGATGCATCTTCAGGAAGATACCCGCAGGATTGATCCTGAAACGCTGAGTTTAACGGAAAAATGGATTCTTTCACGAACAGCCGCCACAGCACTGGCTGTAAAAAACGGAATAGAAACATATAGATTTAACGAAGCGGCAAGTGCTGTATATCAGTTTATATGGCATGAATTCTGCGACTGGTACCTGGAAGCATCCAAGGCTGCGCTTTATGAAAAGGAAGGCAATGAAAAACGGGAAGTCTCCAGGGCAGTTCTGGCAGACGTTTTAAAAAACAGCCTGATTATGCTTCATCCCTTCATGCCTTTTGTTACAGAAGAGATCTGGTCTCTTCTTCCCCTGGTTCAGGGATCTGTGATGCATGCTGAATTTCCGTCTGAAAATACTGACCTGATAAAAATGCATGATCCTGAAGTTGAGAAAAATGTTTCATTTTTATTTGATATCATATCAGGAATCAGAAATATCAGAAGTGAAATGAATATCAAGCCCTCAACTTTGCTTTCCATTGTTGTTCACACATCAGACACCCTGGAAAAAAGTATTATTGAGGAAAACACAGGTGTTGTTAAAAATCTTGCCCGCCTTGAAAATCTGTCTTTTTCCAGTGAGACCAAGCCTGAAACCGCCTCAGCAGCTGTTGTTGTAAAGGGTACGACAATTCATGTTCTACTGGCAGGCATCATAGACTTTGACAGGGAAGAAAACCGTCTTAACAAAGAGATTGAAAAGGTGACAAAGGAACTTTTATCGGTTTCAAAAAGGCTGAACAATGAAAGTTTCCTTGACAAGGCCCCTGAGGAAGTGATTGAAAAGGTAAGTGAAAAAAAGGGTGAACTTGAGGGTAAAAACGACAAACTTGCCATGAATCTGGCACGGATTAAAGAGATGAAAGACTGATCCATGGATGCGTTAACTAAATTGATATCTCTGGCACTTTTTGAAGATTCAGGCCTGGGCGATCTGACCTCGGAGAGTCTCTTAAAAAAGGGGGAGATCGGACAGGGCATTATTGTTGCCAAGGCGCCTTTTGTGGTTGCAGGGCTGGATGTCGCAGAAAAAGTGTTTAAAACCACCGATCCTGAGTGTCAGACCCGGATTTTATTCAAAGACGGGGATAGAATTTCAAACAATGATATCATATTTACGGTTAAAGGTGATCTTATCAGCATGCTCAAGGCAGAGCGGGTTGCCCTTAATTTTCTTCAGCGTCTTTCAGGGATTGCATCCTTTACCCGAAGGTTTGTGGATAAATTGACAGGGACCAATGTCCGCCTGTGTGACACAAGAAAAACAATTCCAGGCTGGAGAACAGCTGAAAAAGCAGCTGTCAGGGCCGGAGGCGCCTTTAACCACCGGATGTCCCTGTATGACGGTATCCTTATTAAGGATAACCATGCCGCCGTTGCCGGCGGGGTAAAAAACGCGGTCAAAAAGGTAAAGGCCAGGGTATCCCATCTTATGAAGATAGAGGTTGAAACCTCCACCCTTGAAGAGGTAAAGGAAGCCCTGTCAGCCGGTGCCGATGTTATCATGCTGGACAATATGAGTATTTCTGACATGACGCAGGCGGTAGCCTTTGTCAAAGGCAGGGCAGTGGTTGAAGCCTCAGGCAATGTGACCCTGGAAAATATTGGCCTTATAGCAGCAACTGGTGTTGATGTGATCTCCTCAGGCGCTTTGACCCACCAGGCCAGGGCTGTGGATATCAGCATGCGGATAGGCAGAGAGGGGCAGCCTGAAGCGCTGAAATAGTCGGGGAGATTAAGCTGTCTGGATACTTTTTCCTTCAGGGGGGATAAAGGTGATTGTATTTCTGCCTGAATTTTTGGATCTGTACATGGCCATATCCGCCCGTTTGACAAACGAATGCAGATCATCATGTGTTGAAAATTCTGTTGCACCTATGCTTATGGTCACAGACACTTCTTCTCCAGTATCCGGGTAAAACCGTTTTTCTGACAATGCTTTTCTGATTCTTTCTCCCACCAGCAGGGCCTGGTTGAGATCGGTTTCAGGAAGAAGTACAGTAAATTCTTCACCCCCGTACCGATACCCTGTATCCATTGAACGCAGACAGGAGGTTATAATTTCTCCCATTTTCATGAGGACCTTGTCCCCTTCCAGGTGACCCCAGCTGTCATTGTAATCTTTAAACTTATCTATATCTATCATCAGCAGGGAAAGGGGGTGCTGGTATCGGTTATGCCTTTCAATTTCCTTTGGTAGATTTTCAAAAAAGTATTTTGAATTGTAAAGATTGGTAAGAGCGTCTGTTATGGCAAGGTCCTTTAATTCTCTTATCAGTTCTACATGTTTTTTCTTTAACTTGATTTCCCGGACAACCCTTTTTATTCTTAAATTAAGCTCTTCAAATCTAAAGGGTTTAAAAATAAAATCACTTGCACCGGCAAAAATAGCTTCTTCATAGGAATAATCAGCACTGTAGCCGGTCATCACAATGACTTCTGCGGCGTATTTTTTTTTAATCAGCTGGGTCAGTTCCAGACCGTCCATGCCCTGCATTGTAATGTCCGTCAACACAATTTCCGGATGAAAAGATTGAAGTATGTTAACTGCTTCTTCAGCACTGCCTGCAGACTGAACTATATAACCCGACATTTTAAGAAATTCTTCTGTAGTCTCTTTTATGGCTTCTTCATCATCAACTATTAAAATCGAAACAGTCATTTATTTGTCCCGGGAATATATATATAAAAATACGCTATAAATTAATAATGTAAAATGGTATATTCAACGAAATAAAATGTCAACTATTTGTTAGAGGTAAATTTGAAGATAAAACAGAAAAATATAAGAAATTTCAGTATTATTGCCCATATTGACCATGGAAAGTCAACCTTGTCCGACAGGCTGATTCAAAAGGCCGGTATTGTTTCAGAAAGGGATTTCAAGGATCAGATGCTGGACACCATGGATATTGAACGGGAGCGGGGGATTACCATTAAAAGCCAGACGGTTTCTCTGCCGTATAAAGCGGAAGACGGGGAAGAATACCTTTTAAACCTCATTGATACCCCGGGACATGTGGATTTTTCCTATGAAGTATCAAGGGCACTTGCCTCATGTGAAGGGGCATTTATACTGGTAGATGCCAGCCAGGGGGTTGAAGCCCAGACCCTGGCCAATATTTATCTGGCCATGGAGCACAACCTGGAAATTATTCCTGTTATCAATAAAATTGACCTGCCTTCCGCAGAAATACAATGGGCCAAGGATCAGATTGAAGAAGATCTTGGACTTGACGGAGAAACCGCCCTGCAGGTCTCAGCAAAAAACGGCACAGGCGTTGAGGCGGTTTTCAAGGCTGCTGTAGAGCTTATTCCTCCGCCTAACGGCGATCCTGATGCACCGTTAAAAGCATTGATCTTTGATTCCCATTATGATACCTACCGGGGGACCATTGTACATTTCAGAGTGGTCCAGGGCACCATAAAAACCGGGGAAAAAATAGCCTTTACCTCCAATGAAGCAGAATACAAAATAGAGGAACTGGGATTTTTCCAGATCAAAAGAAAACCAGTGGACTCCCTTTCAGCCGGGCAGGTCGGATATATGATTGCCGGCATTAAAATGATCAGTGATGTAAAATGCGGGGATACGATTATTCATGCAGGGGATGAAAGGGGAATCCCTGTGCCTGGCTTTCGCGAACCCATTCCGGTTGTGTTTTCATCCATGTATCCTGTTGCATCTGATCAGTACGGGGAGCTGACAGAAGCCCTGGAACGACTCAGGCTGAATGATGCCTCCCTTGTATTTGAAAAGGATTCCTCGGCAGCCCTGGGGTTTGGATACAGATGCGGTTTCCTGGGGCTCCTTCACCTGGAAGTGATTCAGGAACGCCTGGAACGGGAGTATGATATTTCACTGATTCTGACTTCTCCTTCTGTGCAGTATGAGATTACACGCACCGACAAAAGTATTTCAATCATAGACAATCCCTCTCTTTTCCCTGATCCTGCAGAAATAGAAAAAACAAGGGAGCCTTATATTAAAGCCTCTATCATCATTCCTGAGAAATATATGGGGGCTGTGATGCAGGTCTGTCTGGATCACAGAGGGGTGAGTACAAACTACCAGTACCTGACCAGCAACAGAATAGAGATGAAATTTGATCTGCCTTTGGCAGAAGTGGTCTATGAATTCTATGATCGATTAAAAAGTGTGACCCAGGGATATGGTTCCTTTGACTATGATATCGCCGGTTATCAGGATACAGATCTGGTAAAGCTTGATTTTCTTGTAAATGGAGAACGTGTTGATGCCATGTCACAGCTGGTACACAGGGACAAAGCCGTAGAAAGGGCAAGGAATGCATGTAAACAGCTGAAGGAAGAAATCCCCAGGCAGATGTTCAAGGTGGCCATTCAGGGGGCAATCGGCGGCAAAATTATTGCCAGGGAAACCGTTTCTGCCTATCGAAAGGATGTCACAGCCAAGTGTTACGGGGGTGATATTTCAAGAAAGCGCAAACTTCTTGAAAAACAGAAAAAAGGAAAAAAAAGAATGAAAATGGTTGGAAATGTTGAAATTCCCCAGTCTGCTTTTCTGTCCGTCCTCAAATCAGGTAAGAATTGATGTGCTGCCCATCTCAGGGGGGTGCACCAGGAGTGAATGACGTCGATGATCTTGGGCCGGCCATGCCGGCGCTTAAAATTTTAATCTTGAAAAACAGGAATACATAAATGAATCTAAAATCTTATTTTGACGAAACCAGAGGCACAGGTATTATTTCTACATCTGACAGCGAGGGTAATGTCAATGCAGCGGTTTACGGCCGGCCCCATGTCATGGAAGACAACAGCATTGCCTTTATCATGAGAAACCGTCTTACCCGGAAAAATCTTGAATCCAACCCTAAAGCCGCCTATTTGTTTATTGAAAACACCTCGGGGTACAAAGGAAAACGGCTGTATTTAAAAAAAATCAGGGAAGAGCAGGACAATGAAAAAATAAATGCCATGAAACGGCGCAGTTCAAGTAAAGATGATTCACCTGATGCAGAAGGAAAATTCCTGGTGTATTTCAGCGTGGAAAAAGAGCTTCCCCTGATTGGCCCGGGTGATGACATATAATCGGGATAGATTTAAGCGTACAGAACTCCTCCTTGGGAGACGAGCCATGGAGATTCTTGCAGACTGCGCAATTACTGTGGTGGGAATTGGGGCTGTCGGGTCCCATGTGGTTGAAGCCCTTGCAAGATCTGGTGTGGGCCGGCTGAGGCTTGTGGATTTTGACGAAATTGATCTGAGCAATTTCAACCGGCAACTCTTTGCCGGAGAATCCACCATGGGCATGCTGAAAACCGATGCAGCAGAGCGCCATCTCCTTGATATCAACCCGGACATAGTCATTGAAAAATATAATTATCTGTGTCATATTGAAAATTTTGAGGAAGTACTGGCCGGGCAGACAGACCTTGTGGTGGATGCCATAGACAGCCTTAATCCCAAGGTAAATCTTCTGTATGAACTTGTACAGCGGAAAATGGATGTGGTTTCATGCATGGGGGCTGCCAGAAGAGTCACCCCCGGAAAAATCACAACAGGGGATATCTCAAAAACCAGAGGATGTCCTCTGGCAAGATCTGTCCGCAAACGGCTGAGACGGATGGGGATAAAAGAGGGGATCACCTGTGTGTATTCAACAGAATCTGTTGACAAACATTCTGTGCTGGAAACCACAGAAAAGAATTATCTAAACAGCGGACGGCAGCGAAATCCCATGGGAAGCCTTGTTATGATTTCGGGAATATTCGGATATACAACAGCCCTGGAAGCTATGAAAAAGGTGTTAAGTGCAAAAGGATCAGATCTTTGCCAGAAAGATGGATAGGGTTTCTCCCTTTGAGTTTAATGAACAGGTGACACTGGCTTTTGATGATATGCTGGCCCGTTCTGTCCCTTTATACCATGAAAGCATAAAACAGCAGGCAGAACTCGGATGTCATTTTTTTCAGCCGGGCACAAAGATTTATGATTTAGGGTGCTCCAACGGCAACCTGGGGGTAATGATGGCTGAATGTTTCAAGAGCCGGCGTTTTTCCATGACCGGTGTTGACAGTTCAGCCCCCATGATTGAAACCTATGGCAACAGAATTAAACACAGATCCTTTGAAAAAAATATAAAACTGGTGTGTGATCTGGCTGAACATATTGAGATCAGCAATGCTTCAGTTGTGGTGGTTAACCTGACCCTCCAGTTTATTCCTCCGGAAAAAAGAGATTGTCTGGTAAAAAAAATCTACAACGGCCTTGTTTCAAACGGCATTCTGCTCCTGACGGAAAAAATCACCCACACTCATCCTCTTCTGGCAGACCTTCAGATCACCTGGTATCAGAATTTCAAAAAGAAAAACGGGTATTCAGATCTGGAAATCAGCCAGAAAAGAGATGCGCTGGAAAAGGTTCTGATTCCAGAAACCATTGAAAAACATGAAAACCGATTGAAAAAAGCAGGATTCAGTCATATGGACATATGGCTGAAGTGGTTTAATTTTGCATCAATGATTGCTGTTAAATAATTTAAAAAAGATACTTATCTGCACCAGATAGTTATGGAAAACCTGTTAAATACCATCAATCAGCTTGAGCTGAATGTCTGCCGGGCTGAACTTGAAAATCTTATAAATTCTAAAAGAGCGCTTCTTGACCATCCCGTGGGAAACACCTTAAAGTATCAGAAAAGTCTTGAGCGCATGCCTGTGGTTTCTACCTGTGAAACATGGCTTGACCAAGACAGAATAAAAGCCGGCAGGCCTTCTGACATCAGTGAAACAGATCAAAAAGCCTTAAGATCCTGCCTTTTTCACCTCTGCCCCTGGCGCAAGGGACCCTTTGATCTGTTCGGCATTGAAATCGACAGTGAATGGCAATCTTATATCAAGTGGAACAGATTCATACACAAGATCAAACCTCTTAAAAACCGGCGTATCCTGGATATCGGATCCAGCAACGGGTATTATATGTTTAGAACGGCGGCCCATGATCCTTTTATGGTGCTGGGGGTTGAACCCCAGATGACCTTTTATTTCCAGTTCCTTGCCCTGCAGAGAATCATTGCGCTTGATAATGTGTTTGCTCTGCCGGCCACTTTTGAAGAGCTGCCAGGGTTCAATGATTATTTTGACACTGTTTTCTGCATGGGAATTCTTTACCATAGAAAATCCCCCCTGGCCATGCTTACAAAAATCCATGATATGTTAAGAACAGGCGGAGAGGTGGTTGTGGAAAATCTCATCCTGGAAACTGATGATCATATCTGTCTCTGTCCTGAATCACGGTACGCAAAGATGAGGAATGTCTTTTTTATTCCAGGGATCAGGGTGATGGAATTCTGGCTTAAACGGGCAGGGTTCACAGATATAAAATGCATTGATATTTCAAAAACAACCGCTGAAGAGCAGAGAAAAACACAGTGGATACAAACGGAAAGCCTTGAGGATTTTCTTGACCCTGAAAACGGCAACCTCACCGTGGAAGGCTACCCTGCCCCGGTCCGTGCCGTGTTCACCGCAACCGCCTAATGCTCATGGTCAAGGCGTTTTTGTTATTTCAGGCGCTGGGGCTGCATCTGGTGATTTGTAATGTAATACGTATTGTCCTTTTTAAATACTGCAACACTTTCAAGAAAGCCCACCACACCAACATCTTCATGCTTTATCCCCAGTTTATACTCTTTCAGAGGGAAAATATTCCAGTCATGGGACACACAGAGGGCAATCCTGTTTTCTCCAACGGCATCCACCGTTTCCATGAGAAAATCAGCGATTCTGTCTGCTGTCTTTTCGGGATCAAGGATAATCTCATGGGAAATTTCATTGTTAAACCAGGTTCTTATGAATTTTTCCGCTTTTATTTCCTGAACCAGGGAGACCGCTTTGTTGATATCATTGATGTAAAACGGGGAGAGCACCTCAGCGACCTGGTGGTGTCCGTTAAACCGATGGTGTTTTTTTGAATACCCCTTGTCAATAATGGCGGCCGTTTCAATACACCGGCCAAAAAAACTGGAAAAAAAACAAGGGTAGGGCGATAAGGGTAAATTCTCGCCAAGGGTTAGTGAAAAATCCTTTCCCTGTTCTGTAAGTACCATAAAAGGCTCCTTTCCAGGATCTTCTGTAAAATAACGGGCGGAATGGCGCATGATAACGGCAGCCTGCCGGATCCCCTGGTCAGCCAGCTGATTAATGGTGTTTAGGGTTTCATCAATATACACGTTTACATTTGAGGGCATTGTCTGGTTTCCTTGTTTTTTTAACCATAGAGATCTTCCAAAAATAAGCTGCGCATCTTGCGCATATTATTTTTTCCAGATCCCTTAATGAATAATTTGGGTTGATCTTCTAAGACAGATACAATATTTTTAAAGTATTTGCAAGATTAAGGTAAATCCAGCGTCTGTCAGAACAAGGTAAAACCATAATCACAGCTTCATACTCAAGGCACCGCAACAATGGCCAGAGCGGCCACAACAAAGGATGAAACAGGACATTAAGGAAATTCATCAAATGAAGAGAAAAATTTCTATTATCGGAGTTCCCATGGATTTTGGACAGCTGCACAGGGGGGTGGACATGGGCCCTGCTGCGGCAAGATACACAGGCCTTGTTTCAGACCTGCGTCTCCTTGGCTATCGTGTTGAAGATTTTGGGGATGTACAGGTTTCTGTCAGGGATCCGGGCGGTGATGTTAAAAAGAAGAATTATCTAAAAGAAATAAAATATGTTTGCGAGCAGGTATATACAGCCGGCAGAAAAGCGGTACAAAACGATTCTGTGCCGGTTTTTCTCGGCGGGGATCACTCCATTGCCATGGGCACCTTTGGCGGGATATCCCATGACCTCCCTGCCGGCCTGATCTGGATCGATGCCCATGCTGATTTTAATAATTTCAAAACCTCGCCCTCGGGAAATATTCACGGTATGCCCGTTGCTGCTCTGACAGGCCATGCTGAGGATGTGCTCGTGGATATCGGGAGAAAGGGACCTAAGGTAGATCCTGAAAACATTGTCATGATTGGTATCCGGCAGCTGGATAAAGAAGAGCGCAGCCAGCTTTTAAAAAGCGGTATTACAGTATACACCATGCGGGATATTGATGAACAGGGGATCAGCGCCGTTGCCAACAAGGCCATGATGAAATTTGTTCACATGAAACGGGTGCATGTCAGCCTTGACATGGATGCACTGGATCCTGTAGAAGCGCCGGGTGTGGGAACCCCGGTACCCGGCGGGCTGACGTACAGAGAGGCCCATCTGCTCATGGAAATCATATCCGATTCAAAAAAACTCGTATCCATGGACCTGGTTGAGATCAACCCCATACTGGACCAGGCCAACAAAACTGCCAGACTGGCTGTTGATCTGACCGTGTCTGCTTTAGGAAAGAGTATTATTTAGGGGGCAGGGGACTCTTCTTAACCCGCTCCTGGGTTTGCCTGTTCTTTCTTGTGTCTGCTGGGTATGGCCTTTAAAAAAATATTATCAAAACAATTGGGCTGAACAATGCGGACAAAAAAATAAGGGGCCAAAATATTGCTGGCCCCCTTTTAATTTTTTTTATATGAAAGCCTTCAGCCGTCAGCTGTCAGTACTCAGCTAACAGCTAAAAGCTAACAGCTAACAGCTTTCATGCTTTGTTGTGTCCGTCAGGACATGTGGGTTTATATGAAATACCGATGTAAATTTTTGAATTGTTACATGCTGTGCTGGTCTCGCCCGGGCATTGCACCGTTATAGATTGTAAACTTCCTCGGCCTTGAGAACTTTTATGGATTTATCGGCAAGAATGGAGATGGCCCTGTCGATATTGTCAAAGCGAAAAATCATGATGGCGTTTTCACTTTTAAAGTTGGCAAAGGCATACATATATTCCACATTGATTCCCTGAAGGGTAAGGGGATCAAGGACATTATTCAGCCCGCCTGGTGAATCGTTTACTTCAACGGCAAGTACATTGGTTTTTCCCACGGTAAACCCTTCGTTTCTCAATGCTTCTTCTGCTTTTTGAACGTCGTTGACAATGATTCTCAATACGCCAAAATCCGTTGTGTCTGCCAGGGACAGGGCCCGGATATTAATATTGGCATTCTTCAGTATGGATGTTACTTCAGCCAGTCGTCCGGCCTTGTTCTCTAAAAATATTGAAATCTGTTCAAGCCTCATATTATCTACCTCCTTCTAAGATTTTTTTCTATTGTCAATGACTCTGATGGCCTTTCCCTGACTTCTTTGAATGGTTTTCGGCTCAACAAGCTTGATTTTTGCTGAAACACCAAGATATTCCTTGATATTTCTGGCGATCTGCGTTTCCATCTTCTGAAGCGCCTTTATTTCATCGAAAAAGAATTCCTGCCTGATCTCAACCATTACAGTCAGTGTATCAAGATTTTCAGCCCTGTCAACAACAAGCTGGTAATGGGGAAGGATTTCACTGCTTTTCATAAGAATGGATTCAATCTGTGAAGGAAATACATTGACACCCCTGATAATCAGCATATCATCGGTTCTACCGGATACCTTGTCCATCCGGACATGGGTTCTTCCGCAGATGCAGGGTTCAGGATTAAGTGTGGTAATATCCCGTGTTCTGTACCTGATAATGGGAAAGGCCTCTTTTGTAATGGAGGTAAATACAAGTTCGCCGGTTTCTCCATAGGGAAGGACTTCACAGGTTTGAGGATCAATAATTTCCGGAATAAAATGATCCTCAAAAATATGCAGTCCATTCTGGGCTTCATGACATTCAATGGAAACACCAGGTCCCATGATTTCACTTAATCCATAGATATCAATGGCCTTCAGATTAAGTTTTTCTTCAAGCTCTTTTCTCATATCATTGGACCATGGTTCAGCGCCGAAAATGCCTGCCTTGAAATTAAGGTCCTTAAAGGAAACCCCCATTTCCTCGGCCACTTCTGCCAGATGAAGGATATAGGACGGTGTTCCTGTAAGGATGGTCGGCTTGAAATCCCTCATTATGATAATCTGGCGGTTGGTGTTGCCTCCGGATACCGGAATGACAGAGGCCCCGAGTTTTTCAGCGCCGTAGTGGACTCCCAGACCACCGGTAAACAGTCCGTAACCATAGGCATTATGAACGATATCACTGCTGGTGGCCCCGCCGGCTGACAAACTCCTTGCCATGAGATTGGCCCAGGTGTCAATATCCCTCTGGGTGTACCCGACGACTGTGGGGGTCCCTGTGGTTCCTGATGATGCGTGGATGCGCACCACATTGCCCATGGGAACGGCAAACATGCCGTAGGGATAATTATCCCTGAGATCCTGTTTCGTGGTAAAGGGAATTCTTTTAAGATCATCCAGGGACTTGATATCTGAAGGGGTCAACCCGGCTTTATCAAAAGTTTTTCTGTAAAAGGGGACGGTTGCATACACCCTTTCAATTGTCGATTTAAGGCGGTTGAGCTGAATGGCGTTTAATGCTTCCCTTGGCATTGTTTCAAAATCCATATTGTAGATGGGCATAAGATCTTCTCCTTAAAGGTGCCTGTAATAAAGGGTAAAAAACATTATGTATTTTCCCTTATCCTATAACACATTTTTTTATGAAACCAGAGTATAAGGCTTAAAGAGAAAAAACCCAAAGCCTTAAAACAAAGAAACCATGGGTGTTTATCTCTTGCCACCCCATGGTTTCTATTAATAGATTATATTTTGTTTTTTTCAGTATAGAATTTTTCCATGGGCGGACCTTGTAAATCGAAAGGTACCCTTAAAGGAAAATATAAGAAAAAAACTGAAATACATTTTTTAATTCCTGTCCCTGTTTTTAATCTGGCCCTGCTCATTGTTTCGATCCCCACCTTCCATTGATGTTATGAACAAGGCCTTTCAATCAAATTAGAATATGTGTGCTCTATATTTAATATTTTTTTTAAAGTCAAGCAAAATTTATATTCTTAACACTTGATGATCAAGTTCTTCCATAGAAAAACTTGATCATCAAGTGATACCATCAATCCATAAACCGCCCTTTAAATTCAGGTTTTCTCTTTTCAAGAAAGGCGCTTGTGCCTTCTTTGGCATCCGGGCTTGTCATGCATACTGTAAAGGCATCATTTTCAATGATGCATCCGGTTGCAATGTCAAGATTCTGACCGGTTGCCACGGATTCCTTGGCAGCTCTAAGGGAAACGCATCCTCTGGAAGCCATGGTCTGTGCACATTTCATGACATCATCCATAAGACTGTCATGGGCGCATATTTTGTTGACAAGACCGATTTCCTTTGCTTGTGCTGCTGGAATAATTTTTCCGGTAAAAATCAATTCCTTTGCCATATTGGCGCCCACTATTTTTGTAAGCCGCTGGGTCCCGCCAAAGCCCGGAATAATCCCCAGGGTGATTTCAGGCAGTCCAAAGGAGGCTTTTTCCGATGCATAGATAAAATCACAGGCCAGGGCCAGTTCTGTTCCGCCGCCCAGGGCAAACCCGTTCACTGCTGCAATCACCGGGATAGAAAGATTTTCAAGCCGTGAAAGCAGGGTTTGTCCCGTTGAAGAAAAAATTTTGCTTTTCAGCGGGGTCATTTTTGCAAGTTCTGAAATATCAGCTCCGGCAACAAAGGCTTTTTCCCCTGACCCTGTCACCACAAGCACCTTGATGTCCTGATTGGTTTCAATCTCGTCAAGCACTGCGGACAGGTCTTTGAGAAGGGCCTGATTGATAGCATTCAAGGCTTTGGGTCTGTTAAAAAAAAGTGTTGCAATGTTATTGTCAATTTTAAAGATAAGATTTTCAAAGTCCATGGTTCCTCCTGGGTTATGATGGTTATAAATTTAACGGGTTGGTTTCCTTTATATAATTTTCAACGCCACTGATAATGGCATCACATATCTTTGTCTGATAGCGTGAACTGATCAGTCTTTTACACTCTGTTTTATTGCTTAAAAAAGAAGTCTCAATCAAAATAGACGGCATGCGGGCACCAAGAAGGACATAAAAGGGGGCCTGTTTTACCCCGAGGTCCTTGATGTCCGGATAATTGTGCTTCATATGTTTCACCATTGTACTCTGCACTATGGCTGCCAACCGTGAAGATTCGTTAATCTTGGCATTTTTCATGAGATCGTTGAGAATGGAGTCAAGATCACTTATATTTTTTCTGGAGGTGGCATTTTCCCGTGCAGCAACTGTAATGGCCTGGTCGTCGGTGGCAAGGTTCAGATAATAGGTCTCTATCCCGGCAAGTTTTCTGTTGTGGGCGGCATTGCAGTGCATGGAAATAAACAGATCAGCGTTTTTTGTATTGGCAATGGCAGTTCTCTCTTCAAGGGTCAAATAGGTGTCTGTTGACCGGGTCAGAACCACCTCACACTTAAGGCGGTCCCGCATTCTTTGAGCCAGTGTTTTTGACAGTTTTAAAATAACATCCTTTTCCCATACCCCTTTTAAATACCCGGGTGCACCGGGGTCTTTTCCCCCGTGTCCCGGGTCTATGACTATTTTTCTAACCCCCAGGGCAAATTGTTTTGCAATGGCAGACGATTTGATATTGTCCGTTGACAGTCTTGCGGTCTTTTGACTGGTCTGTTCCTCTTGCTGTTCTCCCCAGACATCAATCACCAGACGGAAGGGATCTTTTAAAGAAAATATCTTATAGTTGTCAAAGGATTTAATATCCACAACCACCCGGACGGAATGGGGCGTATGCTGACCTGCTCTGGCCTGGAGGAGAAGATCATCATTTATGGCGGTTCGTCTTGGCAGATCTCTGCTGATTCTTGAATTGTCAAGATCCACATACAGGCGCTGGGGCTGGTGAATGGACGGATCTTTTTTAAGCAGTCTGTGGGTAAAATCACTTTCATGGGTCGCATCCACTACCACCCGGGTATAATCTGGATTGGACCAGAAGCGAAGCCCGGTAATGATTGAATCATCACCAGCATCTTTTTGGACAGGGGTTGACTTTTCATGAACGTCTCTGTCTTCTGTCAGGGATTTTTCCCTGGGAATCTGAGCTGTTTTTAAATCATCGGGTTTGGATTTAAGATCTGATTCCGGCTTGATAACTTTGGTGCTTCCAGTGTATCGTGTGATTTTTTTTTCAGTGGTTTTGCTGCTTTTTTCTTCAATTTTTTTAATCAGATGCCTGGACCGGTTACTGTATACACTTGAAGGATAGCGTTTCTGGATTCGCCTGAGCAGATCAACCGCTTCAATTCTGTCCTGGATGCGAAAGGAGACTTTATAAAGCTCAAGGTAAAGCTGGGCTGCCCTGTACATGCCGGCAGCAGCCCATGGCCCTGATGGATTTTTTGTAAAAACCGCCTGGTATTTATCAATGCATTTCA
>JAWOEJ010000093.1:0-3833 GCA_046482845.1 Desulfobacteraceae bacterium
AAGAGAGCCCGTATTCTCAAGGGGTTGGATATGCCGCGTCATGTCGGAATTGCAAAGATGGACGTGAGAAAACCCTTGAGAAACGGCCTTTTGGGTGAGTTTTGGCTGGTTCCGATGATTGCAAAGATGGACGCGGTAAAAGTTTTTATCACAGCAATACCGGGCGATCCCGAATAATTGCAAAGATGGACTCGGGGACAGGGGATATTTTTTTATGGTACACCCGGATCAAAAACCTGTTTTTAAAGGAGGGTGTCATGATACGGAAAAAAATATTGTCTCCAGGCCGGGTCCGCAGCATAGACAAAAGTTTTTGTTTTATTCCCCACCGGTTTCTGACAGGCGGATTCTTACAGTCGTTGACCCGCCATGAACTGGCACTTTACGTGTTTCTGGTGCTGGCTTCGGACAAGTACGGATTGTCGTTTTATAGTGATCGGAGCATCTGTTCCATTCTGGGTCTTGAAGAGGAAGATTATCTTTTTGCCAGGAGCAGCCTGATCCACAAGGATCTGATCACATATGACGGAACCTTGTTCCAGGTCCTTTCCCTGCCGGAAACTGCCCACAAAGCATCAGGGAGGGCAGCCGGATGATAGACAAGCGGACAGTTTTTGAAATCCACCGGTTGAACAATATGCAGTTTTCCATCAGGCAGATTGCCAAACAGCTTGGGCTGGACCGGGGAACAGTCAAAAAATACATCGAAAACCCGGATATCACCTGTCAGAAAAGGTCGGGCCGGGTGTCAAAACTGGACCCATACAAGGACCTGATCCAGCAGATGGTAAAGGGTTATCCACAGATAAAGGCACCGGTGGTGTTACAGCGTATCCAGGCCAAGGGGTTTGCCGGTGAAATTACCATCGTCCGATATTATCTCAGAGAACTGAGGCAGGAAAAAAAACAGGCCTTTATTCGTTTTGAATCCCGGCCCGGTGAACAGTTCCAGATTGACTGGGGGCATTTTGGCAGCCTTGTATACGGCAAGAGTTCAAGAAAGCTGTATGCCCTGGTGGTGATCGAATCATACAGCCGGGTGCTTTTTGTGGTGTTCACCCACAGTCAAAACCAGGCAACACTCCATCGGTGCCTGGTTGCTGCCTTTTTGTACTTCGGGGGCACCACCGAAGAGCTGGTCGTGGACAATATGATCACAGCCGTGACCGAGCGTGTGGGCAGCATGATCCGCTTCAACGAGGCCTTTCTGGACTTTTTGCGGCACTTTGGCATTACACCCAAAGCCTGCAATATCCGGGCACCCCATGAAAAAGGGAAGGTGGAAAACAGCATTCGGTATATACGCCAAAATTTCTGGCCATTAAGAAAATTTGCAGATCTGGATGATGTGAACCACCAGGTCTTGGCATGGCTGGATACCACCGCCAACCAAAGGGTGCATCAGACCACCGGGGAAAAGCCGGTGGACCGGGTTGTCAAAGATGCCCTGAACCCATTGCCGGATCCGCTGCCCGACTATCGGGAAACAGAAACTCTCACAGTATACAAAGACTTCGGCGTCCGTTTTGATGCCAATGTTTATACAGTCCCGCCCCGGCTGGTGGGGAAATCCGTCACCCTGAAAGCAGACAGCCGGACCGTATCCATCTATTACAAGGAAAAAAAAGTGGCGACCCATACACGCAAATGGGAAAAGGGCCTGCGTGTTGATCTGCCGGCACACACGGAACAGGTCCGAAAACTCAGAAAACGCATATTGATGGACAGACAGATGATGGTTTTCATGTCCCTGGGCCAGGAAGCCGTGGATTACCTGGAAAAACTCACTGATGCCTCACAACCGTTGAAAAAAACGGTGGCATATCTGCTGCAGCTACAGGACAAATACGGGGCATCATCGTTGATATATGCTCTCAGGAAGGCATTGGACCATAAGCTTTATGGATCTGAATACGTGGAAAATATCCTTTACCAGGAGATGACACCAGCCATCCGCCATCGTCCTGTGGCCCTGAAAAATGAAGAGTTGAACCAGATCCGGCTGCCACAGCCCAACCTGGCTGAATACGATGCATTGGCCCTTTCACGTAGGAAGAAATAGCAAAAATCACATGTTTGTTTTGTAAAACGTAGTACGGTTATCTACAACCCGGGAACGGCAAGGATATCGGAACTTTCTGTTTAAAAAGGTGGGTGTATGCGTGGCGGATATAGAGGAAAACCAAAACCCAAACTACCATCACATCTTAAGCGTGTTCATGTGAATGCCCGTATCCAGAAATGGATGCTTGATGAACTCAAAAGCAGAGGTGAGGTTGGAATAATTTTGGAAGAGATATTGATTAAAGCAGGTTTTACGTATCAACCCAAAAAATGAAGCAGATCCGACTGCCACAGCCCAACCTCGTAGAATACGATATGTGAACCCTTTTATGGAGGAAAAAATAATGGAAACTGTCATCGAGAAATTCAAATTACTTCGACTGAAACACTGTGCACTGAACCTGGCCGATGTTCTGGAGCAAAGTGCTCAAAAAAATCTGACTCCTCTTCAGGTCATTGACCGACTGCTGGAGATTGAGATCGAAAACAGGAAAAAAGCCAGGATTGCTCTGCGGTTCAAACAATCAAAACTGGAAGAAAAACCCACCATCGATCAATTTGATTTTGCCCATCATGAATCGCGTCAAAAGGAGAAAAGCCGGATATTGAACCTGCTGGATCTGGAATTTATCCAGGCGAAAAAAGATATCATCCTGATCGGCAATCCCGGAACTGGAAAAACATTTTTATCCAAGTGCATTGCATATGCCGCCACCCAGGATGGGGTGAAAACACTTTTTACAACAGCCATGGACATGATCAATCAGCTGGTGGCAGCTGAAAATGATCACACCATGCTCAAAAAACTTCAATTTTATCAATCACAGGAACTTTTAGTCTGTGACGAAATCGGGTACCTTCCGCTGGGCAGGCAGGGATCAAACCTGTTTTTCCAGGTCATCAGCGGCCGGCATCGAAAAAGGTCCACCATTATAACGACCAATCTGCCGTTTGCCCACTGGGGAGACATCTTTGACGGAACGACTGTTGCCACAGCGATTGCCGACCGACTCGTTTACAACTCTGAGATCCTTATCATGGAGGGAAACAGTTATCGAAAAAGGTAATCAGCAGCACAAACTGAAAATGTAAGCAGGTTTTGGCTCAGGCCTGAACACCAAGCCTTTTGACTCTGGTCTGAACCGGACACGGACAGGTGCGCCCGTCATAAGGGGTGGCTGGCTTTTAACCGGTGATTTTGGCTGGTTTTTATCCCGCTGTTTCCAAAATATGGGAATAAATGAAGTCAAGACTGCGCCGAAAAGCCCTCATCGCCATACTGATAAAACGTGAACACAGCCGTCTTGCAAGCCAGGTAAAGGCACTGGAGAAGCTTCTGGAAAAGCCATTTTCAGAAGCAAACAGTAAACGGTTTCACGATCTGTATGAAAAATGGCGTGACAATCTCTGCAATGAAAAAAGGCCTGCCACGGCTCTTACAGCTTATGTCAGAGCTTATAGATGCCTATGAGAACCAGCCCGATTCTGTGCAGAATGCCTGACAGAGGCGATCCATTCCGGTTGATACCAGTTTTTTTCTTTTCTGTCTTTGTAAAATCATCTGCTTGACAAAAACCGATAATATAATTAACCTGAATCAGGTTACTTTAAGGAGTGTTCATGCCGACTATTAGTGTTTTTTATGGGATTGTTATTGAGATGTTCTGGCAAGAACACCCGCCTCCACACTTTCATGCTTTATGCTGGCATGAAGCTTTGGTAAATATTTATACTCTGGAGGTTGAGAAAGGTTTTTTACCTAAACGTGC
>JAWOEJ010000252.1:0-3559 GCA_046482845.1 Desulfobacteraceae bacterium
CTGGAGATGCGCCCGGTCGACCCGAAGAAGTACGTGCCCCGCTTCTCCTCCGAGCTCGAACTGAGCGAGGAGGTGCGCGCGCGGCCCTGGCAGCGGTCGCAGAAGTGTTCAGCCTGGCGCGCGATCTGTCGCGGCTGCTGGCCGACCTGGCCGAAATGCTGCACCGCATTGACCCATTCTTAGTTGTGTCCGCCAGCATATGTGGGTTACATGAAAGTCGTGGTGCGCCGGCAGCCTGACTTTTTAGATTTTTTTTTTGCTGCGACACATCGGCATTTAGGGTGACCATTAAATCTGAAATCAATTTAAATCATCATTATCCGGCTTTTTAAGCGAGGGAAACTTGAATACCGGGACCGCCTCTTTTTCAAGGAGTTTGTCCTCTTCCTTTGTGGTCGTCCCCCTTATATTTCTATACTCACTGGCCCCATAGTGCATTTTAAGGGCTTCCCTGGTAAAATCAGGCCCTACATCGTCAAAATTTTTTTCTACAAAATCTGAGAGTTTCTCACCCAGCTCCAGCAAGGCCTCTTTCCTTGCCCTGTTTCTTGAATCTGATTCTGTCACAACGGCTGTCCTTACAGCAACAGGGGAGAGTTTACGGGTCACTGAAGCTGTTCCGCACACAGGACATGTGATAAGCCCCTGCTCATGCTGGGTTTCAAATGCACCAGAATCCTCAAACCATCCCTCAAAGGCATGGTTGTTTATACACTCCAAATCAAAAACAATCATTTTTCATAAAGCCACTTTCTTTTTTATATGAAAGCCATCAGCCTTCAGTACTCAGTACTCAGTACTCAGTACTCAGCTAACTGCTAACTGTTTTCATGCTTTGTTGTGCCTGTCAAGGCATGGACGTTATTATGAATCCGCTTTTTTAAAATCCTGTAATTCGATCATCATTTTTTTTAAACACCACCGCCCCCAGTGGTTGCCTGTCAGAACAGCGACCGACGGAGGACTTTACCTGAGGCAATAGGCTTTTGGCTATAGGCCATAGGCCATAGGCTTTAGGCTTTAGGCTTTAGGCAATAGGCTTTAGGCTTTAGCCTATTGCCTTTAGCCTTAATCTGCGGCCCGGGGTCCTCAAACAGCTTGATTGTTGCAACGCCTGGCAGGAAAAAAATCTGATCTCCTTTGGTTCTCAATGTTCCTGACAGGCAACCAGAGCCGCGATCAATCCTTCCATAAAACTTGATAATCGAGTATAAACGTCTGTTTCCAGGGAATACCTGTGCATGGATTGTTTGATTATATTCTATTCACAGATTCTTTCAAGAAAATTTAAATTTTTTTAATCCCTTTGGGCCAATTGTTTCAGGCGGTAAATGGATTTCATTCCTGTTGTCCTGTCAAGGCAGGGAAACAGGGCATTGTTTGTAAAAATCGGATCCTTTTCAATATCAAACGCAGAGTTTTCAACGGCCTGCTGCCACATGGGCGTATGGGGAATCGGTGTATAATAGGCCAGCACAGGGGTGATCTTGTATTTTTTAACGATCTGAATTGAGGATTCAACCTCTGAAAGATCCTGGTCCGGCAGGCCGCACAAAAGATATGCCCCGATATTGTGTTTATCAAAACCTGCCTTTTTCAAATGGTTCACAGCATTAAAAAATTCATTTTCCTTTACCTTGGCATCATAATGTCTGGCTTTTGAAAAATCAGCGGTTTCAAGACCCAGCCGGATGGTTTTGAAACCTGATTGAAACATGAGTTCAGCTGTTTTTTGCTTTATCTCCCTGATGTGCAGGGCATTGGGCGTATGAAATGCCGCCTTCATCCCTGATTGTATGATTTTTTCAAGCAGGGGCAGAAAAAATCTTTCCTGGTTGATCAGCAGGGCATCATCATAAAATGCAAAATTAATCACGTTATACCCGGCATACCAGTGCTGTATCTCCTGAAAAACAGATGCAAAGGATCTCTGGCAGAATAGGGGATTGAGAAATGAAGAGGCACAATACTCACAGGAAAACGGACACCCCCTGGATGTTAAAATCGGAGCATAGGAAAGACGGGAAACCATGTCAAGGGCTGGCCAAGGCAGGGCATCCAGATCATTGAGTTCACAGGAGAAAGACAGGGAAAACCCTGTATAATGCTTTACAAGGGATTTGATGACCGATTCTCCGCTGCCCGGTGACACATGGTCTGCCATGGAATTTTTTTCTGCATGGGCTGTGCAGAGGCTGGCATAAATGCCGCCAAGCACCACCGGAACATCAGGATAAACGTCTTTTATCACTGAAATGGTCTCTCTTACCCCGGATGCCCAATAGGTCATAAGAGAGGTAACCAGGATAAGATCTGGTTTGTTAATATGTTTCAGATCCTGGTAAAACCAATCTTTTGCAATGCCGTACCTGGAAAATCTTTTTTTTACCCCGTCAAGCTCACCTGGAAAGGGAATTTCTTCCTTTCTAAAAGGCCCCCTGCCGTCTTTATGGGTTTTTGCGCCGACACTGGATCTGGGATGAAATCTATCCAGACAGTCCATAAAAGTGACATGTGCACCCCCCTTTCTGAGGATAGAGGCAAGCAAAAGCAGCCCCAGGGGTTTTGCCCAGAAGTCAAAGGCAGCAAAATCGTGAATCCATGGATTAACGCAAAGAATATGGGGGGAGGATAAATGGGGGGTCATTTCTTTATATTCATACCGGATCAGGGCTGAGACAGTTTTAAACCGTCAAAATACTTCATGGATGTTTTTTTCAACTCCCTGCGGCTGAAAAGCAGGGCGTAATCATCAACCAGAACCGCACGGGATATTTTTTCAGCAATGGCAAAACATTCCTTTTCATCACCGGCATGGATCATGGTATAGAGATTGTAAGGCCACCCCTCAACAGGCTCCCTTTTGTAGCAGTGGGTAACCTCATCAAAGGAGGCCATTTTCTCGCCCACTTCTTTTGCTCTGTGGTCCTCAACCTGCCAGGCCACCATGGCATTGGCACTGTACCCTGATTTCTGATGTTTCAATGTGGCGCCGAATCTGCGGATGACTCCGGATCTGTTCAATTTTTCAGCAATTTCTATAAATTCTTCTTCAGAAATACCAAGTTCCTCTGCCATGTCCTTAAACGGGGTCTCTGTAACAGGAATGTCTCCCTGAAGTACTGAAATGACTTTTTTTTCAAGCAAATTTAACATAACTGCTCTTTTAATGATTTTAACAGGGATCTGTCAAGCAAAATCTGCCCATGACAGGATCTTCCATCTGCTTTAACAGAATATGTTTTAACCGCAGAAAAAAGACCAGCCCCTTTCCTGAAATGCTTTTACTCGATTACCAGGTTTTTATGGAAGGACCTGTCGCCGCCCCCAGCGGTTGCCTGTCAGGAACATTGAGAACCAAAGGAGATCAGACTTTTTCCCTGCCAGAGCATGGCCGTTACTGCTTTTATTTTAGTTCGGCCAGCAAACGTGCCATCTCGAAGGTTCCGACTGCAAACGTCGGCATCTCAAACACCCCAAGCGGTCCGTTCCAGGTGACTGTCTTGGCCCCTTTCAGCGCCGAATCGAAGGTGACGAGGGTCTTCGGCCCAATGTCGAG
>JAWOEJ010000009.1:0-3623 GCA_046482845.1 Desulfobacteraceae bacterium
AATGATTACGACAATATTGAATCCGCCTTTGTCCATGTTGAACCGGATAAAAATTATGTGATCAAAGCCATTGTTCCCGTTCATTCCAAAGACGGGATCAACTCCAGGATACACGGCCATTTTGGCAGAGCACCGTATTTTATGGTTTTTACCCTTAATGGTAAAGAGATAGAGGTGCTGAATTATTATGAAAATGAATTTCTCGATCAGAGTGAACACATTGGATTAAAGGTTGTCAGAGCCATATCAGCCTATAGTGCTGATCTTTTGTTTGCTGCCAATGTGGGGGAAATTTCATTTCATATGTTGAAAAATAATTTTGTTGATATTTACAAGGTAAATAAAGAGATCTCTGTGGCAGATGCCGTTCATGCCTACCAGAACAATGAGCTGGCACCAATTTTTGAACCTACCCATTCCATTGAAAATTCTCCGGTAATGAAATCCAACTAGAAAAAATACCCTGGCTGAAAATGGCCAGGGCATACACATGTCTAAATTGTGATCTGCAATGCCGTACTTAATGCTGGCATGGAGAGTTTGGGTCATGGCCGCAGGCGTTTTCTCCTGTTGCAAGGGTGTTGCTCAGGTAGTCCTTTACAATTTTTTCAGGTTCTTCAACAGGTGCACCCGTGACAACTTCCACGCCTGCCTGGGCAAAGAGCTGTTTTGCCATCTGTCCCATTCCGCCTGTAATAACAATGTTGACATCTTTTTCCTTGAGCCACTGGGGAAGAACACCAGGTTCATGGGGTGGCGGCTCAAGATATTCTGTGCCTGTAATTTCATTGTTTTCAACATTTACGATGCAGAATTCTCTGCAGTGTCCAAAATGCAGGGTAAGTTTGCCCATTGCCGTTGGAATTGCAAATTTCATAATTTTCATCCTTTTTTCTTTAACCGTTTTATACCCAGTGACCTTCCACATTTGGTCCGTCTGCAGACTGAAGCTCTTGTGACAGGAATTTCTCAACTGCCTCTTTAATTGTTCCCTTAAACCCTGTGATGACTCTGATATCAGCAGCTTCAAGAATATTATAGGCTTTTGGTCCGCAGTTTCCGGTTATAACGGCTTCCACACCGGTGTCTGCAACTGTCTTTCCTGCCTGAATGCCTGCGCCCTGGGGAAGGTTCAGGTTCTGGCTGTTTTCCTTTACCTCAAATTCCATGGTATCGGTATCAACAATGATAAAATTTTTTGTTCTGCCAAATCTTGGGTCAACCTCTGCATTCAGGTCTGATCCCGTTGATGTTGCCGCAATTTTCATTCAAATATATCCTCCTGTAATAAAATTAACACTCTATTATATCAAAATTTTAAATAAAATATCAAGTTAAAATGTGTTTTAACTCACAGACAATGCCAGTAAATCAGGCCTGGCCTCTCACAAAGCCAGGCCTTGCCCCTCCCAGGGTCTTAAAAACTTGACAATCAAGTTTTACGCTGTTTCATGCATGTTTCAGGTTGTTTCATCCATAAAAGAAGAAACTTTTTTCCAGATGTCTCTGACGGCCTGGGCTGCCGGTCCATCAGAGTATTCCACAAGACTCTTTTTTTCTTTCATTGATGCGGTCACATCTCTGTCAAAGGGGATTTCCCCGGCAAATTTTATATTGTTTTCCCTGGCAGATTTTTTTATCTGATCTGATTTCTCCTGGTTCAGGTCTGATTTGTTAATGCAGAGAAAGGCCGGTACATTCATCTGGTCGGCCAGTGTTTTGACCCTTTCCATATCATGTATACCTGACATGCTCGGCTCTGTTACAATAAGAATGGCATTGGAATTGGTAACAGAGGCTATAACAGGGCATCCGATGCCTGGAGGGCCGTCCGTGATAATAAGGGGAATATTCTCCTGTTCTGCGATTTCCCTTGCTTCCTGGCGCAGCAGGCTGACCAGCAGGCCGGAGTTTTCTTCGGCAATGCCCAGACGCGCATGGACCATGGGACCATTGTCTGTTTTGGAAAGAAATCTTTCACCGCAGGTCTGCTGCTCAAAAAGAATGGCCTTTTCAGGACAGAAATATACACATACTCCGCAGCCTTCACATGTGATGGGATCTATTATGAAATCTTCCGAAATGGCGTCGAACTGGCATCTTTCCAGGCAATCACCGCATTGGGTGCAGATATCCGGATCGATTCGTGCAATACTGCCGCCTTTGAAAAATTCCCTTTTCAGAATTTTGTGTGACAGGGTCAGATAAAGATTGGCCGCATCCACATCGGCATCCACCACGACTCTGTTTGCTGCAAGCGTTGCAAAGGATGCTGTAACACTGGTTTTCCCCGTTCCGCCCTTGCCGCTTATTATGGTCAGTTCCTTCATTTTTTACCCCCTTTTACAGATTTTCCCTGTTCTGCCCGTATTTTCAGCTTTTTATACAACTCTTTAAAAAGGGAGTTCATTTCAGGAATTTCTTCTGTGAGCAGCAGGCCTTTGGAACATACCGCTGCAGCTTCTCTGGAAAAAGGGAATCTCTGGAGTATTTCAATGTTTTCTTTTTCTGCATAGGTATCAACTATGCTTTCTTCTTCTTCTGCCCGGTTTATTACAATGCCGAAGGGAACAGAAATTTTCTTCAGTGCTTCCACGGTCAAGGTCAGGTCGTTAAGGCCGAAGGGGGTGGGTTCAGCCACCAGCAGGGCATAGTCAGAATCTCTTAAGGCGGCAATGGCAGGACAGGATGTTCCCGGAGGCGCATCAACAATATTGATATTGTCTTTGTTCATTCTGCCTTTAACCTGTTCAATAAGGGGGGGGGACATGGCCTCTCCAACTCTTAGCTCTCCCCAGGTAATCTTTATATTGTCAAGGTTCCTGCCCTGTTTTAATTTTCCAAGTATTCTTGAGGACTCTATTACGGCGTTTTCCGGACAGACCATGGAACAGCCCCGGCAGGAATGACACATTTCAGGAAAGGTCATTATCTTTTTGGCCACAATGGCTATGGCACTGAATTGGCAGATTTTTTCACATTCGCCGCACAATGTGCATTTGTCTTTGTCAATTTCAGGTATCATGGTCGATATATCTTCTTCAGCAACGGCCTGGGGTTTTATGAAGATATGGGCGTTGGGTTCTTCAACGTCGCAGTCAAACACTTCTGCATTGTCATCTTTTGCGCAAACAGCCAGGTTGACGCTGACTGTGGTTTTACCAGTTCCGCCCTTGCCGCTTGCAATGGTAATGATCATAATTGTCTCCTTGTTGGGTTCAAATGAGTATATGCCCAAAATATAAAACCATACATTTTTTTGTCAAGTTAGAAATTTGTTTTAGCATTACCATCCGCTTTCTGGTATAACTCGATCATCAAGTTTTTTGAATACCGCCGCCCCCAGCGGTTGCCTGTCAGAACAGCGACCGACGGAGGACTTTTTCCCTGCCAGGCTAAAAATCAAGAACTGCGGCCACTGGTCCTCAAACAGCTTGATTTTCTTAACGCCTGGCAGGGAAAAAGTCTGATCTCCTTTGGTTCTCAATGTTCCTGACAGGTAACCGCTGGGGGCTCTTAATCGGCCATTCCATAAAAACTTGATAACCGAGTATAAGATCCATGAGCAGTATGTGCATGATAATTTTAAAAATACGATGAGTTCTGGCACAATCCCGGCCCTA
>JAWOEJ010000043.1:0-12662 GCA_046482845.1 Desulfobacteraceae bacterium
CACTGGCATCTGTGGCAGCTGCGGTGGCCACACTTTCCAGGCACTGCTGCAATGCACTGGATTCTCCTATTATCCCCGTTCTTACCAGGGGAACTGTGGTCCTGGTAAGAACGGGGATAATAGGAGAATCCAGTGCATTGCAGCAGTGCCTGGAAAGTGTGGCCACTGCAGCTGCCACAGATGCCAGTGTCCTGATCACCGGCGAGACCGGTACCGGCAAGGAGCTGTTTGCCAGGGCCATCCATGAAAACAGCAAACGCCGACCATTCCCGTTTGTGCCTGTGGATTGCGGGGCCCTGCCGGATACATTGGTTGAGAGCACGCTTTTCGGTCATGAAAAAGGGGCTTTTACCGGGGCCGGGAAAAAACAGGAAGGGTTGATTCTCCAGGCTGAAAACGGCACATTGATGCTGGATGAAGTGGGGGATCTGCCCCTGAATGCCCAGAAATCACTGTTGAGAAGCCTTCAGGAACGATGTATCCGCCCTGTGGGAGGCGGAAGGGAAATCACTGTGAACATCCGATTGATTGCCGCCACCAATCTGGACCTGGATCAGATGGTTGAAGAACGGACATTTCGAAAGGATCTGCTGTATCGGATCCGTGCCATGGAAATCCACCTGCCCCGTCTGCGTGACAGGGAAAATGATATCGAAGAGATCATCATCAATAAACTCCACGAACTGACCCGGCGATATCATATGGACAGCAAAGCGGTTTCAGACGAACTGCTCAAAACCCTGGCCGCCCTTCCATGGCCGGGCAATGTGCGTGAACTCATCAATGTGCTGGAGTATCTTCTGGCATCTGCCGGTCAGGATCCAACCCTGTTTCCCAAACACCTGCCCCCGGAATACCGGGTATCTAATCTGGCATTTGGTCCATCCAAGGAAGGGCCGGCCACCCCGTTTTTTTTTGACGGATCTGATCCGGAAAAAGAGCTGCCGCCGCTGAATGAGTTCCGCAGGCAGCTTGAAAAAGAATACCTCAAGGCGCTGCTGGTACGCTGTGAATCTGATCGATACCAGGCCTGCCGGATATCCGGTATTTCCCAGTCCCGTCTCTATGACCTTTTAAAAAAACACGGACTTTCCGGTTTCAGCAGTTCCTGATTCCTGGAAACTGGAATCCCGATGTTCCTGTTTTCAGGAATACGGCCTGGCCATGCATCTTTTCCGCAGGATTAAAATTTTCGCAACTATCTGAAAATATACCTAAAAATTGAATTTTTACCACTGGCACTGTTTGTGCATTTCTGTATTGTAACGACTGAGATTGTTTTTATGGTCAAAGAGATGAAAAACAAGGGATTAAAAAAGAAATGATAAAAATTCTGCTGTATAAAAACAGCCGGGAAAAGATCGGAGAGCGTATCAACACCATGCTCCAGGATCATTTTCCGCAACTGGATATCATTGTTTCGGATTCAATTCAAGAGATCAGCAGCACGCTTTGCAGACCTTTGCATGAGATATCTGTTATCATTCTTCCCATTGCTTCAACCTTTGAGCTTGCAGCGTTTCAAAACCTGAATCCAATATTTGAAAAGAGTCGTGTCATCCTGATCCTGCCGGACAGAGATGTCGAAACATTGGCCAAGGCGATTCGGATTAAATCATCCTTTATCACTTATTTTGACAACGATATAAAAGATATTGCCTTAGTGTTGGAAAAACTGATGAGAAAATCAAAAAAAGGGAAAAACAATGTCACGATTGGAAAAAACAATGGGCCAGGCAGTCAAGTCTATTACCATTGAAACAGGCAAATACCTGACATTTTCATTGGATAATGAAGAATACGGTATCGGCATTTTAAAGGTCAAAGAGATTATCGGTATGATGACCATCACCAGCGTTCCAAAAACCCCTGAATTCGTTAAAGGAGTAATCAATCTGCGGGGTAAGGTGATTCCAGTGATTGACCTGAGATTAAAATTTGATATGCCACCCAGGGAATATTCAGAAAGGACCTGCATTATTGTTGTGGAGATTGAATCCGATACCCGGACCATTTCCATCGGTATTGTGGTGGATTCTGTATCGGAAGTGTTGAACATCAAAAAAGAAGAGATTGAAGCAGCACCCGCATTTGGAACCCGTTTGGACATCAGTTATATTATGGGTATGGTCAAAACTGAAGAAAGAGTCAAAATCCTTCTGGATATCGACCATGTTCTCAGTGCTAAAGAAATATCGACCATTGATCAAGCAAATAGGTAAATACATCTTTTATTACAATATTTTAAAAATGAGAGGGAGAATATGAAAAACAGATCACTTAAATTTAAACTCATACTCAGTGGAATACTTGTCGTGGTTATTCCGCTGACCGTTGTGGGGCTCTTTTCACTTAACAAGGCATCTGATGCCTTGGTCAGGGGGGCAAACAATCAGGCTGCTCAGATTGCACAGGATCTGGCAATCATGACTGATAGTGTATTAAACCAGGAGGTTAAGCTGGCCACAGAAATGGGGATCAATCCTCTGATCCGAAATGCTGTAAGCAAAGTAGCTGCTGATGGGATTGATAATGCCAAGACCGAACTGAAGGCTCTGGACCGATTCCTCAAAACAGTATCTGAAAATATTGGACAGGACTATGACACCTTCTTTGTCACCAATGCCCATGGGGTTACTATTTCGGATGATTTCGATGGTACTTTGAGAGAGCAGGGAGTCTCTTTTTCAGATCGGGATTATTTTATAGAGGCCCGTAGCACAGGAAAGGTTGCCGTGGGTCAGGCCATAACATCCCGTAATACCGGGAAACCCATTATTGGGATAGCCGTGCCCATAAAAACCGCATCAGGCGTATTTGGTGGAATATTTGGACTGGCAGTGAAACTGGATGAATTAAGCCGAAAAATCACCAGCGTTAAGATCGGCAGCACTGGTTACCCTTTCATGATTGATAAAACCGGATTGATTGTTGCCCATCCCCAATCGGACTATATTCTTGATTTAAATATTGCCACGCTTGATGGAATGGAATCCATTGCCAGCAGCATGACAGCCCAGAAATCAGGTGTGGAGAATTATACCTTTAAAGGCATTGATAAAATTGCGGGATTTGCGCCTGTTCCACTGACCGAGTGGAGTATCTGCGTGACCCAGGATGTGGCCGAATTCATGGCACCTGTCATAGCGATCCGGAATGTTGTTTTGATCGCCGGTGGGATCTTTCTTGCTTTAACCATCCTGCTTGTAATCTGGTTTGCCAGGAGCATCACCCTGCCCATCAACCGGATCATACTTGGTTTGAACGAAGGTGCGGACCAGGTGGCTGAGGCTTCCAGTCAGGTATCGGTCACAAGTCAGTCTCTGGCGGAAGGATCTTCTGAGCAGGCCGCTTCCATCGAAGAAACCTCTTCATCCATGGAAGAGATGGCATCTATGACGAGAAAAAATGCGGAAAACGCCACCCATGCGGATGCGCTGATGAAAGAGTCATACAAAGTGGTCACGGATGCCAATGCATCCATGCAGCAGTTGACCGGTTCCATGCAGGATATATCAAAAGCCAGCGAAGAAACATCAAAAATTATCAAAACCATTGATGAAATAGCTTTTCAGACCAATCTCCTGGCATTGAATGCAGCGGTTGAGGCCGCCCGGGCAGGAGAAGCAGGAGCCGGCTTTGCCGTGGTGGCGGATGAGGTGAGAAATCTTGCCATGAGGGCCGCTCAAGCAGCTAAGGATACGGCCGAACTTATTGAGGGTACCGTAAAAAAAGTCGGGGAAGGATCAGGCCTGGTGACCCGCACCAATGATGCCTTTGTCAAAGTATCTGAGGCTTCAGGCAAAATTGGTGAACTGGTGGCGGAAATCGCGGAAGCATCAAAGGAACAAACCAGTGGTATAGATCAGGTGAATATTGCCGTATCTGAAATGGACAAGGTGGTGCAGCAGAATGCAGCCAATGCCGAAGAATCCGCATCCGCGTCCGAAGAGATGAATGCCCAGGCCGAGCAATTGAAAGCCTATGTAGAGGATCTGGTTGCTGTGATCACCGGTAGTCAAGACAGTCAAACCGTTGTTTCAAAAAACAATTCTGTCCCCCGCATCACCGCCTCACCCAGGCAGGGCGGAAACGGTGTACACGGGCGGCAGCAGTTTCTGTCAAAAAAAACCGGAGAAGTGAACCCCAAACAGATTCTCCCGCTGGATGACGAAGAAGAAAATTTTAAAAATTTTTAAGCCATACTGTGTCCCTGGGCAGATGCAACCACCATGTATCTGCCCGGGGATGGTTATCTCTATCCCCTGATGTCGTCTGATGAGAGTTTCCTGGATTAATCACATGCTATCGGAATCATCGCCCATAAAGGCGCTCTGGATGATGGGGGGGTGGCATTTATCCAAAAGCCGTTTTCAATTGCGGACCTGATGGAAAAACTGCGGGAAGTTTTGGATGTTGGCTGGGATAAAAAGCATGAATGACAAAAAATAAGAATAATTCCATGGCTGAATATTCAAGATTTGAAAAAGTTCATGATATCAAAAACTCCAAAATCTGTTATGGTTATGAAAATAATGAATGACAATGAAAGTTTAAACATTTAGCATAATAAGTTCACGTGAGCCTATGTCCATAAAACAAACCTATGAAGAATTAGAGAAAAAAGTACATGAACTTGAATTGAACCAACTTCATCTGAAACAAAATGAAAAACTTCTGAAGGACAAAAAACAGCAATTTGACAGACTTATAAATACTATTCCTTGTGCAGTCTATGATTACGTTCGATTGCCAGATGGCAGGACTCGATTCATTTATATTAGTTCACAATGTACAAAAATATTCGAACAAGAAGCAAAAAAAATTATAGAAAACTCGGATCTTCTTTGGAACATGGTCCACCGGGAAGATATCGACCGCCTTAAAAAAGAAGATCTTGCAGCGAATACCGCCGGGAAACCATTTAGATCAGAGGTTCGAATTGGATTGCCAAGTGGAAAATTGAAATGGATTCAACTATCATCAATGCCAAGCCGCGAACAATTTGATTCCAAGGTGGTATGGAGTGGTGTGATCCTTGATATTACGGACCGCAAACAGATTGAGGAAGAGCGCAACCAATTAATTGTCCGGCTTCAACACTCCCTTTCAGAAATTAAAATTCTCAAAGGGATACTGCCAATTTGTATGTACTGCAAAAAAATCAGAGATGATAAGGGATACTGGAAACAACTGGAAGCATATATCCACGAGCATTCAGGAGCAGAATTCAGTCACAGTCTTTGTACCGAGTGTGCAAAAAAATATTATCCTGATTATGACTTCTCAGATGATTAAATCGAAATAGAGATAAATTATCCCATGACTAAAAAATTCCATGGTCATTTATTTTGAAATACCATGAACATCCAAAACCTGATATGGTCAATTTGATACATGCGGTTTGTGGCAATTATGAATTTTGGAAAAGCCCAATTATTAGGATTGGCAGTTATATGCATACCTTAATTGCAAAGGCAGACAGTTGTGGTTCTTTCTATACCATCATTGTTCCCTTTGAAATGGCAACCAATATTCAAATTATTTATAATAATTTTAAAATACTGATATGCAGTCAAGAAAACTATTCTGACAATCAGATTGGGTAAACTTTTCAATGGGTCTATAGCCTTTATGCAATTTATCAAAAATTTATCGATCAAACTTAAGCTTTTTATACTCTATGCTTTCGTATTCGTGGTAATACTTACGTTAAGTTTTTCCATACTATTTTCTCAAGTTAAGTGGAATCTGGAAGATCGGATCAGAAAAGAACTGAACCAGTCCAACAAGACAATTTCAGACATGGTCGAAACAGCCGCAACGGTTTCAATAAAAAATCATTTAAAGGCTATCGTAGAAAAAAACAAGGAAATTTCAGTCCATTTTTTTAATAAATTTCAGGATGGACTAATCGCTGAATCTGATGCCAAGGACAAAGCTGCTAAGATTTTGTTGAGCCAAACTGTGGGAGATACTGGATATCTATACTGTATCAACAGCAAGGGAATTGCAGTTGTTCACCCCCAGGCAGGGGTACTGGGAAATGATTTTTCATATAGAAAGTTTATCCAGAAGCAAATCTCGAAAAAAGAAGGGTATCTGGAATATGAATGGAAAAATCCAAACGAGACCCAGGAAAGGTCAAAAGCATTGTACATGAGCTATTTTGATTCTTGGGACTGGATTATTTCCGCATCTTCATATAAATCAGAGTTTATCAATCTCATAAATATCAATGATTTTAAAGATAGAATCTCTAGTTTAACTTTTGGAGAAACCGGATATTCTTTTATCCTTAATTCACAAGGGGATATCGTTATACACCCTGAATTATCCGGTAATGTTATTGATCTGAAAGGAGCTAAAGGATTCCCCATTGCCAGAGAAATGGTTAGATTGAAAAAAGGCTATTTAACTTATTGGTGGCAAAATCCTTCAGAAACTCATCCCAGGGAAAAATTCATAGCATTTGATTATATTCCCGCCTTTGACTGGATCGTTGTTTCCTCCTCCTATACAAAAGAAGTGTTTTCTTCGTTATATGAGATAAAGAAAGCCTTCCTTTTGATATTAGCTTTAGTTTTTTTGGTCACAGGCGGTGTCACTCTGTTCATAAGCACTACGATCACAAAGCCTCTGCTTGAATTCATCAAACAGCTTGAAAACAGGCATCCGGATGATTGGTCCTCCAGACTGGACCATGAAAGAAAAGACGAAATTGGTAAACTTTCAGCAAGTTTTAACCGTTTTATGGACAGACTGGAATTATATCGACAGAAATTACTTTCAGAGATAAGGGTTCGGAAAAAGGCAGAACAAAGGCATAGATTATTAGCTGAAGTTATCGAACAATCTCATCAAACCATTTTAATAACTGATCAAGAGGGATCTGTCCAATATGCCAATCAAGCTTTTGAGTCAAATACAGGATATTCAAAAGATGAGATTATGGGCATAAATTTAATTATTTATATTACTGACAGGCAGCAGGAAGGTTTATACAGATATATATGGAAAACACTAAAAAGCGGAAAAGTATGGAGTGATCATTTAACAAATGAGCGAAAAGACGGAACTATCAAAGAAGAAGATGCAACCATTTTACCTGTAAAAAACCCGGATGGGAAAATTGTAAACTACGCAGCCATAATGAGAGATTTAACACAGGAAAAAAATCTGGAACGAAGCTTACTCCAAGCCCAGAAAATGGAATCCATAGGCCGGCTTGCCGGGGGCGTGGCTCATGATTTCAACAACATGCTTGGGGTAATTCTGGGACATACAGAACTGGCGCTGTTGCAGGCAGATGAAAATCATGATCTGTATTTCGATCTGAATGAAATTCAAACTGCAGCACAACGTTCAGCTGATATCACAAAACAGCTGCTGGCTTTTGCCAGAAAACAGACCATTTCCCCCAGAAAATTGGACTTGAACGATACCGTGGAAAGCATGCTGAATATGCTGCGCCGGCTTATCGGAGAAGACATTGATCTGATCTGGAAACCAGCTGCCCATATCTGGTCAGTTAAAATGGACCAATCCCAAATCGACCAGATCCTTGCCAATCTCTGCATCAATGCAAGGGATGCCATTTTCGGGGTGGGTAAACTCACCATTGAAACTAGGAAAAAATCATTTGATGAGGAATACTGCAAGGATCACCCTGGCTTTATCCCCGGTGATTTTATGCTGCTGGCAGTCAGTGACAACGGCTGCGGCATGGACAAGGACACTTTGGACAATCTGTTCGAGCCATTTTTCACCACCAAGGAAGTGGGCAAAGGCACCGGCCTTGGTCTTTCTACCGTCTATGGCATTGTCAAACAGAACAACGGTTTCATCAATGTATACAGCGAACCCGGCCAGGGCTCCACTTTCAAAATTTACCTGCCCCGTTTAGTTACCGATGAAAACACTGAAAAGGACATGCCTGAGAAAAAAGCCGCTGCTGGGGGAACTGAAACCATTCTGCTGGTTGAAGATGAACCCTCTATTCTCAAGATGACACGGATGATGCTCGAAAGGAATGGTTATTCAGTGTTATCTGCAGCCACACCAGTAAAGGCCATTGAAAAAGCAAAAAAATATTCCGGCGCCATTAACCTGCTTATGACCGATGTGGTCATGCCGGAAATGAACGGCCGGGACCTGGCTGGACAAATCACCTTGCTTTACCCCCGTATCTGCCTGCTTTTCATGTCCGGATATACAGCCGATGTAATTGCCCATCAAGGAGTGCTGGATGATGGGGTGGCATTTATCCAGAAGCCGTTTTCAATGGCGGAAATGACAGAGAAAGTTCGTGAATTGCTGAATATGGCCTCAGATGAAAATTAAGGTTTATCCAATGGCTGAAAATTACCAGGGTCATTTATTTGGGGATACCATTACAATTCTAAACCTGGTATGGTTGGTTGGAACTGGAGGGGCTGGGCAAATATTTTTTCAGGACAGATCATGAAATACAGACTGCAAGATCTCATCGACATTGAACACTTCCAAAACCTGCAGGACAGGTTGAATAAAATTTATTCATTTCCTTCCTCTATTATTGATAACGACGGAAACATTTTAACAGCCACTGCCTGGCAGGATGTTTGCACAAAGTTCCATAGGAAGAACAAAAAAACGGAACAGCTTTGTATAAAAAGTGATCAATACATTTCGGACCACATCCATGAAGCAAACCCGGATATAACTTATCGCTGCCCACATGGCCTGGTGGACAATGCTACGCCAATAATCATTGACGGAATCCATTATGGTAATTTTTTCACTGGACAATTTTTTCTGGAAGAACCTGATTTGGAATTTTTTAGAACCCAAGCCCAACAATATGGTTTCGATGAAGAAGCCTATATTGCCGCTGTCAAAAGGGTACCGATTTGGACACAGGAACAACTTGAAAATTATATATTTTTCATCAAAGGCTTGATTGCCGTCATTTCCGAAAGCGGCATGAAAAAACTCAAAGAAATTGAACATCGAAAACAAATTCAGAAAAGTGAGAAACGGTATCATTCAATTCTCAAAGCCGCAATAGATGGGTATTGGTTAACGGACATCAATGGACGATTGCTTGAAGTCAATGATGCCTATTTTAGAATGAGCGGTTACAATGAAGACGAACTCCTAAATATGAAAATTTCCGATTTGGAGGTTATTGAAACACCAGAAATAATTGCTGAACACATGAAGTTGGTTGTCACAAAGGGATCAGATAGATTTGAAACCAAGCATCGCCGTAAAGATGGAGTAGTATTTGATGTTGAGGTCAGCATTCAATTTCGTCCTGAAGATGGTGGACAATGCGTTTGTTTCTTACGTGATATTACCGATACTAAGCGGGCGGAAAAAGCTCTGAGGGAAAGCGAAGAACGGTATAATTTAGCCATGGATGCCAGCAAAGACGGTGTTTATGAATGGGATTTAAAAACCAGGGAAATTTATTATTCTCCTGGATGGAAACGCATGCTTGGCTATGAACCGGATGAACTGCCTGATGATTTTTCGGTCTGGGAAAAACTTACCAGGCCTGAAGATGTGGAAAAATCCTGGCAGATGATGAAGGAACTTATTGAAGGAAAACGTAATCGGTTTGAAGCAGAGTTCCAGATGCAGCATAAAGACGGGCATTGGGTTCATATCCTGTCCAGGTCGAATATATATAAGGATGCCAACGGTGAACGTGTCAGAGTTGTCGGGACCCATGTGGATATTACGGACAGCATATACCAAAGAGAGCGCCTCAGGCTCAGTGAATCACGCTACAAAAAGGCTCAGGAACTGGGAAAGGTAGGCAATTGGGAATATAACCTGAAAACTACAGAATTCTGGGGATCTGATGAAGCAAAAAAAATATTTGAGTTAGACCCTGACAAAGACAATTTCGCAATCGAGGAGGTGGAAAACTGCATTATTGAGCGGGAAAGGGTTCATCAGGCATTGGTGGATTTGATTGAGAATCGGAAGCCATACAATCTGGAATATGACATCATCACAAAAACTACCGGCAAAAGAAAAAACTTTGTTTCAATTGCGGAAATTGAAACAGATGGTTCAAAAAATCCCGTCAAAGTTTCAGGTGTTATCCATGACATCACCGAGCGTAAACAGGCAGATGAGAATCTAAAAAAAAGTGAAGCCAGGCACGGCAAAATGCTTGCAAACATCGGTGATGTAATTGTTATCATTGATCAGGATGGCATCAATAGATATAAAAGCCCGAATATCGAAAAATTGTTTGGCTGGAAGCCTGAAGAAGTTGTCGGGAAAAGCACCTGGGATAATGTACACCCTGATGACATAGAGCCCGCCCAGAAGTTTTTTGAAAAGATAATGCACAAGCCTGATGTCATCGGGACTATGGAATGTAGATATCGTTGTAAGGATGGCAGCTACAAGTGGATAGAATTCACAGGAATTAATCTTTTCCATGACCCCGATATTCAGGGACTTCTGGGTAATTATCAGGACATTACTGAGCGTAAGCAGTCGGAAAAACAGCTGATCAAAAAAGAGGCGCTGTTTCGGGGATTATTTGACCATATGACCAGCGGGTCTGCTGTTTATGAAGTCAGAAATGACGGATCAAAGGGGACAGATTATATTATTCGGGAATTTAACCGGAAAAGCCTTGAAATGGAAGGGAAAGAAATGGAAGAGGTATTGGGCAGAAGTCTTTTTGACCTGAGGCCCAATATTGACGACTATGGATTGATTCCCGCCATGAAAAAAGTATGGGAAACCGGCAGCCCTGAATATTTTCCAACCAGGATATACCAGGATGACAATTTTTCAAATTTTTATGAAAATCATATTTTCAAATTACCTTCAGGAGAGGTAGTGACCATTTATAGTGATGTCACCGATCAAAAAAATCAAGAAAAAGAGCTGAAGGAAAGTGAGGAAAAATTTCGGTTGATGGCAGAAAATATGTCAGACGTTATCACTTTGATGGACTTGAACCTTCGGTTTACCTATGTCAGCCCGTCCATAAAGCGCCTTACCGGTTTCAGTGTTGAAGATGCGTTAAAATTTTCGATTGAAGATATCATTCCACCGGATTCTTTTCAGGAAATACTGAACATCATCAAAGAGGAGATCACAACCGAAGCCAATGGAAAACAATACCCGGACAGATCCCGGATAATCGAATATAAACAATACAAAAAGGATAAAACCACCGTTTGGGTGGAATCCAATTGCAGATTCCTGCGGGACAGGGATCAAAAGCCCAGTGGGTTTCTTGTCATCAGCAGGGACATCACCGAGCGTAAAGAAGCGGAAGAGGCACTAAAATCAAATTATGCGTTGCTTCAGATCGCCGGTGAAACGGCCATATTCGGCGGTTGGAGCGTCGATTTGGAAAAAAATATCTGTACTTGGTCGGATGCTGTGGCAGATATCCATGATGTTCCCCACGGTTATTCACCACCTGTGCAGGAAGCCATAAACTTCTACGCTCCGGAATGGCGGGAAATGATCACACAGGTTTTCAGCGCTTGCACCAAAGAGGGCATTCCCTACGATGAGGAAATGGAGATCATTACCCAAAAAGGGAAACGTGTCTGGGTGAGAACAACCGGCAAGGCAGTGAAAAACGAAAAAGACAAGATCATAAAAGTGCAGGGTTCTTTTCAGGATATCACTGGTAAAAAACAGGCAGAAGAAGCCTTGCGGGACAGCGAAGAAAAACTTCAGGCGCTGTTTTCAGCCATGACAGAGATGGTGGTGTTACACGAACTTTTATTTGATGACAAAGGTATGCCTTGCAATTACCGAATTCTTGATTGCAATCAGGCCTTTTGCCGGATAACCAAAATCAAAAAGGAAACAGCTGTCGGCAAAACAGCCACCCAGGTATATAATACCGATTCAGCTCCGTACCTGGATGTGTATGCCAAAGTTGCTCTGTCGGGTGAACCGGTTGAGTTTGTTACTTACTATGCCTCCATGGATAAACATTTTCTTGTTTCCGTAGTTTCGCCCCGAAAGAATTATTTTGCCACGATTACTTCTGATATCACTGAAATCAGGAGGGCCGAAGCGGAACGTGAAAAACTTCAGGCCCAGCTTAATCAGGCCCAGAAACTGGAGTCTGTGGGACGTCTTGCTGGAGGTGTGGCCCATGATTTCAACAACATGCTCGGGGTGATCCTGGGACATACTGAATTGGCATTGTTGCAGGTAGATGAAAATCACGATCTGTATTCCGACCTGAATGAAATTCAAACAGCAGCGAAGCGTTCTGCTGATATCACAAAACAGCTGCTGGCTTTTGCCAGAAAAGAGATTATCTCTCCCAAACAGCTGGATTTGAATGATACCGTGGAGAGCATGCTGAATATGCTGCGCCGGCTTATCGGGGAAGACATCGATCTGGTATGGCAACCGGCTACTCATCTGTGGCCGGTGAAAATGGACCCGTCACAGATCGATCAGATCCTTGCCAATCTGTGCATCAATGCCAGGGATGCCATTTCCGGGGTAGGTAGACTCACCATTGAAACTGGAAGAAAAACGTTTGATGAAGAATACTGTAAAGAACACGTTGGCTTTATCCCCGGTGATTTTGTGCTGCTGGCGGTGAGTGACAATGGTTGCGGCATGGACAAAGAAACCTTGGACAATCTGTTTGAGCCGTTTTTCACCAC
>JAWOEJ010000147.1:0-3105 GCA_046482845.1 Desulfobacteraceae bacterium
AAATCGCCTTTTGAACAAATCCATATCCAAAGGCCAGGGTATACGGCAGAAAAAATCCAATAATGCCCGTAATCAATCCGCCGATAGCCGGTTTTATATGGTTGGGGATTTTAATTCTGTGAAACAGGTCTGTGACGCCGTAAAACATTTTAACGTAAAAAATACCCGTTAAAACAAGAACAATGGAAAGAACCAGATAAGGACCAAGTTCCAGAGGGTTGGAAAATTTAAACCCAGGAGATTCAAACAAAGAGCCCCAGCCAAAGACAAGACAGAAAATGCAATAGGCCACAACCGAGGAAATGCCTGCAGGAATAATCACATCAGACTCAAACTCAGGGTCCCTGTACAGGACCTCAGCCGCAAAAAGAGCCCCTGCCAGAGGGGCACGGAATATACTGCCGACACCGGCGCCTACGCCTGCCGCCATCATAATGCGCCGTTCCCTGTCAGAAAGATTCAGTCTGGTGGCGAGAAAGGAACCAAACCCTGCCCCTATCTGGGCAATGGGTCCTTCCCTGCCGCCGGACCCCCCTGTTGTCAGGGTAACGGCCGAGGCAATGGTTTTAATAAACGGCACCCTGCCCCTGATAAATCCACCCTTTTCGTGGTAGGCCTCAATGGCGGCATCTGTTCCATGGCCTTCCGCCTCGGGAGCAAAAGTATACACCAGCCATCCGCTGACAACACCGCCCATTGCCGGCAGAAAAAGAAGCATCCATCTGTTAAAGGGTGTACTGGTGGGGGGAAGCAGATGGGGTTCGCCGGCAGGGGCAGGTGGCCTGTAGCCGGCCATCATATCGAGAAAATAATGAAGACCTGCATGGCAGAGGCAGTGAAAAAGGACAGAGCCCAGCCCGGCTATGATCCCGATCAAAACAAACCGAAACAGCCATCTTCCTGCAATAACAATTTCAGGGGACAACCCGTTTGAAAGAAATGTCAGCTTTTTTCCCACGCTCTTCTATACATCCTTATTTATGGCTGAAACTCAATATTATCAAGACAAATCATTTATCCCCTTTAGAATGATGTCAAACAGCTCTTTTACCTGATTCTCTTCAAGGCAGGAAAATGCAATCCTTAAATCCCTGTCCCCGATTGAAATAAGACCTGTCCCATATCTATCCAGAAGATGCACTCTAAGGGTCTCAGCATTTACATTTTTGAGACGGATGCACATGAAATAGCCTGAATTGAACGGATAAACATCCCAGGCATCTCTGTATGCCTCATTATAAACAATGTCACGTATGGCTGATGCCCTTTTCTTGAGCAGATCAAATTTTTCCTGTTTATACTCGGTATAACGGGCATCTTCCATGGAATTGAGTACAATGGTCTGGCTCAAATGGGAGGCATTGGAAATATTCCCCCGGATACATCCTGCTGTTTTCCTTTCAAGGGCATTGTAAAGGGCATCAATATCACCATCCCCGGCAAACCCATAGGTAATGAACCCTGTGCGGAGTCCCCACACATAATCTTCCTTGGTGGCTCCGTCAAGCTTTACCGCAGCTAAATGGTTACTTGCCCCGGCCAGACGGGAAAACAGCGATTCCTTCAGGGTCTCCTCTTCGTAAAAAAGGCCGAAATAAGCATCATCGCACGCCACAACCAGATCTGTTCCCTTTTCTGCCGTATGAATTAAAAATTCAGCAATTCTCTGCCCTTCTTCCCGGGACGGGGAATAACCGCTGGGGTTATGGGGAAAATTTAAAATAATAATAACCTTGCCGGAATCAGCAGCCTGACGGGTTACTGCAGCTTCAAAGGCATCAAGGTCAAGACCGGATAAATCAGAAAGAAAAGTTCTGTACTGCACAATTTTTGCCCTGTTCCTGACAGACAGGGTCATATTGTAATTTCCCCACATCATATCCGGCAGCAGCACTGTATCTCCCGGGTTCACCCAGAGATCAGCAAAGGTACTTACCGCATGGGTCACCCCGGATGTCACCACAGGAAGACTGGCTGTTTTACCTTTAAGGGACGGGTTTTTTTTGTAAAGACCGTTCTTCCAGACCTGCCTGAGGGACGGGATACCAAAGGAAGGCGCATAGGTCAGGAAATTGTCAGGGTCAATTCCATTGACACACCTTGTCACGGAGGAAAGCCCCATCACCCTGCCCTGTTCCTTTGCAATACCAATGGTTGCATTTATCCTGGTTGCCTTTTCCCTGGCTTCAGCACTCTGGCTGAGAATTCCTTTGGGAAAAAACAGATGTTTTCCCATTTCTGAAAGCATATCATAAATATGAGGGTTTATTTCTTTTATAATGGTATTTAATTCCTGTGCCTGCTGATTCATCTTTTTTTCCCGGATTTTTTGTTTATCTCCCTGAATCTGCACACTCGCGGGGGATTTTATAATTAAAAAAATGCCTGTATATTTTATACAGCCGGACAATACACCTGGATTCAAATCTATTCATAGATATAATATAGAAGAAATTTGGTCAAACAAAAAAACCTGAAACGGAACTTCAGAATCTTTCCGGTTTCAGGTTTTAAAAATTCAAAACCAAAACATCTATCTTCTTTTGGATGCTTTGATAGGATTGATCTTCTGCTTTTTGGTCTCAATGGAGGTTTTGACATGGGTTGCCAGATTACAGTTCCCGTTTTTCCATTTCAAAGCAGGATCAGGAGCAGCTGTGCAATAAACACCTGACTCGTATTCCACCGCCTTTTGACATCCCTGGCATGCCTCAACCACTGGTTTGCATTCTCCGCCATTATAACCGCATCCCTGTGCGGTCATAAACACGCACTCTTCACCTTTTCTTATACTTGTACAAATCATTCTTTTCTGCCCTGTTTATTGTTTAAATACTATTTTGAAAATCATTCCAGTTCATTTAAACCCTTCACGCCATGCACAGCGTTATTTTAACGAACTGTTCTGATTCCCCCCACATTTTTACTCGGTTATCAAGTTTTTTGAATACCGCCGCCCCCAGCGGTTGCCTGTCAGGAACGAGAACGACGGAGGACTTTTTCCCTGCCAGGCGTTGCGACAATCAAGCTGTTTGAGGACCAGTGGCCGCAGTTCTTGATTTTTAGCCTGGGAGGGAAAAAGTGCTCCGTCGTTCTCGTTCCTGG
>JAWOEJ010000200.1:0-8897 GCA_046482845.1 Desulfobacteraceae bacterium
TAGCGCTATACTCCGCTGCGCCGCTGTCCGAAAGCTGCCGATAATAGAGCTTCGTGATGTGTGTACTTCGGCGGATCACTTCACCCAGGTCATTGAGCCCTCCTCGGCCGGCTCGCGCGCATGGGCGGACTGGAACAATCAGACGAGCCGGAACAATCAGAACAATCAGAACAATCAGAACAATCAGAACAATCAGAACAATCAGATGATTCAGATGATTCAGATGATTCAGATGAGGTTCTGGACGAATTTGACCTGTCAGATTTTGAAGATGATGATATAGATGATGATATAGATGATATTTTAAAGGAGAGCAAAGAGTTCTGGGATCAGAAAAAGTAAATAACCGGCAGGGAAAGGCTGGTGAGACAAAAAGAGTAAGGGCCCTTGGACTTACCTCAGGGGGGCTTGACAGTATCCTTGCCGCTTTGATTTTAAAAGATCAGGGGATTGATGTTGAATGGGTGTGCTTTGAAACCCCTTTTTTTTCTTCCAGGGCTGCTGTAAAGGGGTCTGATGTAACCGGCATTCCCATTATAGTTGAGGATATAACAGATGTTTTTATGACCATGCTTGAAAGTCCAAAGGCAGGTTACGGGAAACATATGAATCCCTGTATGGATTGCCACGCGCTTATGTTTTCAAGGGCAGGCCGTATCATGGAACAGAGACGCTTTGATTTCCTGTTCAGTGGAGAAGTGGCAGGACAGCGGCCCAAATCCCAGACCAGAAATGCCATGGGCTATGTTGCAAAGCAGTCGGGATTTGACAGGTTTATTCTACGTCCCCTCAGCGCCGGGATTTTGCCGGAATCCCATGTTGAACAACAGGGACTTGTGGACAGAAGCCGCCTTTCAGCCCTTTCAGGGCGGTCAAGAAAGGGTCAGCTTCAAATGGCCAAAAAATTTGGTCTAAAGGAATTCCCCGCGCCTTCAGGGGGATGTCTTTTGACGGACAAAGGCTTTTCCAGCCGGCTCAGGGATCTGGTTTTTGTTCAGAAAAAGTATGAGAAAAGGGAATTGTATCTGCTCAAACACGGCCGTCATATCCGCCTGGATGAACAGACAAAGGTGGTGGTTGGCCGATCAGAACCGGACAATGACCATATCCTGGCCCAGTATGATAAAACAAGGGATGTTCTTCTGGAACCGGTCAATATACCGGGTCCGGTCATGCTCGTGCCAGGGGGCGCAGATGAAACTGCAGTGAAACAGGCAGCCTCGATCTGTGCCGGCTACACAAAGACCCGGCCGGGCGGTTCTGCAGAAATTGAAATAAAAAACAATGAAGGATGTGACCGTATCATTGTGCCTGCAGCAGACCCTGCTGACATCAAGTCTTTTATTATCCTGTGACCTTTCCCTTTAACTGGCCGCATGCGGCAGAAATATCATCTCCCTTGCTTTTTCTGATAATGGCGGTCATTTTACTGTCCAGGAGTATCTGCATAAAACAGCTGATGGTATCTGGATGGGGTCGTTTGAAATCACTTTTGTCATGGGGGTTGAACGGAATCAGATTGACCTTGGCTTTGATGGGAGACAGCAGGGTGACAAGGCGCTTTGCATCTTCTTTTGTGTCGTTGATTCCCCGTATGAGGATATATTCAAAGGTGATTCTGTTCCTGGGTTTGGTTTTAAACTCACGGCAGGCGTCCAGCAGCTCGCCTAAAGGGTGTCTTTTGTTGACAGGCATGAGCATGGAGCGGGTCTTGTCATCTGTGGCATTGAGAGAAACGGCCAGGTTGGTGGTGGTGTCCCTGTTCAGCTGCCTGATTTCAGGGACAAGGCCGCAGGTTGAAATGGTAACCCGTCTCGGGGAGAATTTAAGCCCGTAGTCGCTGTCTGTTATCACCTCAAGGGATTTGACAACAGCTGAGTAATTGGCCAGGGGTTCTCCCATTCCCATGAAAACAATATTGGACAGGGTCGCGGTTCTGGCACCGACACGCTGGGCCAGTATGTTTTCCGCATCTCTGACCTGGGAGACAATTTCAGCCGAGGTGAGATTGCGTCTGAACCCCTGCCTGGCGGTAAGACAGAACCTGCAGCCCTGCTGACATCCCACCTGGGATGAAATGCACAGGGTAAAGCGTTCTTTTCCAGGGATGATCACCGATTCAATATAGTTGTTGTCATCAAGTCTGAACAACAGTTTTTCCGTGCCGTCGGATGACATTTCACTTTTTTCCAGTACAAGCCTTGATATCGAAAAATTGCGGCTCAGCATGTCCCGCATCTGTTTGCCGATGTCTGTCATCTGGTTAAAATCATCTGCCTGGCGCAGATAGATCCATTTGAAAAGCTGACCTGCTCTAAAGGACTTTATTCCTTTTTTTTCCAGCCAGGTGCCAAGCTCCTGACGAGAAAATTCTTTTATATCTTTCATTCAGTGTTTCCCGCAGTTCAATTCAAAATGATGCATATAGTTTTTGCCGTGTGTTAAGATGGTTGACTTGTTTTTCAAAACCATTTATTATAGCACGGTTGAGCATAATGGTAAACATCAAGATTGCAGTGACACCCGTGGGGCAAACCAGCTGTAACACAGTAAATACCCTTTGATCCAGACGATAAAATTCTTGACTTATACAGGGATTTATATTAATTTTAAAAATTTAATCTGCCTGTGAAAATGAGTGGATATCAAGTTATGGTTTTGTTATATGTTTGATAATTTAAGTGATAAACTCAACACTGTCTTTAAAAAGCTGAAAGGCCGGGGAACCCTGACAGAAAAAAACATTGAGGATGGGCTGAAGCAGGTTCGCATGGCCCTGCTTGAAGCTGACGTGAATTACAGGGTTGCAAAAAAAGTTATTTCAGATATAAAAGAAAGGGCGCTGGGTCAGGAAGTCATGCAGAGCCTTTCTCCGGGACAGCAGGTTGTAAAGATTGTTTATGACGCTTTTTCACAGATGATGGGGTCTGCCCATGAAGGTCTTGAAATTGACGGGAAACCACCCTGTTCAGTGATGCTTGTCGGGCTGCAGGGCTCCGGCAAGACCACAACAGCGGGTAAACTGGCCCTGTTTTTAAGAAAAAAGGGGAAAAATCCCTGTCTGGTTCCTGTTGACGTTTATCGGCCCGCTGCCATTGAACAGCTTAAAAAAATAGGAAGCCAGCTGGATGTAGATGTTTTCCCCTCTACCACAGATATGAAACCGGAAGACATCTGTTCTGCGGCAAAAAAATATGCCGCGGATAACGGCTATGATGTGCTGCTCATTGATACAGCCGGCCGCCTCCATATTGATGAAGCCCTGATGGCGGAGCTGGCAGAGATTAAAAAAGCGGTCAAGGCCTGTGAAATACTTCTCGTGGCTGATGCCATGACCGGGCAGGATGCCGTTAATGTGGCCGGCGCCTTTGATAAAACACTTGATATTACAGGGGTTGTCCTCACCAAGATGGATGGTGATGCCAGGGGCGGGGCAGCACTTTCCATAAAAGCGGTCACAGGAAAGCCCCTGAAATTTATCGGTGTTGGTGAAAAATCCACAGCACTTGAGCCGTTTCACCCGGAACGGATGACGTCACGGATTCTGGGTATGGGCGACACCCTGTCCCTGATTGAAAAAGCCCAGGAATCGGTGGACCAGAGCAAGGCCGAGGCCCTGGAAAAAAAACTGAAAAAAAATCAGTTTACCCTTGAGGATTTCAGGGATCAGATGGCTTCGGTAAAAAAGATGGGTTCAATTAAGGAGCTCATTGGGATGATTCCCGGAATCAACAAGAAACAGCTCAAGGGGTTGAATGTTGATGAAGGGGAATTTGTCAGAATTGAGGCGATTATCAATTCAATGACCCCTGAAGAGCGGAGAAATCATGGCATCATCAAGGGGAGCAGGAAAAAGAGAATTGCCAGGGGAAGCGGTGTGAGTGTGCAGGATGTGAACAAGCTTCTCAAAAGCTACACCCAGACAATGAAGATCGTTAAAAAGTTTAATAAAGGCGGCATGCGTTCCTTAAAGGGCATGCTTCCATTTTAAGGAGATTGGAAGAGAAATGGCAGTAAAAATAAGATTGGCAAGACATGGTGCAAAGAAAAAACCCTTTTACAGAATTGTGGCAGCCGACATAGAATCACCCAGAGATGGCCGTTTTCTTGAAAGACTTGGCACCTATGATCCCATGGTTGACCCCTCAGTTGTTGAGTTAAAGGAGGACCGTATCCGTTACTGGATGAATGAAGGTGCAACGCCCACAACAACTGTAAAAAGTCTGCTCAAGAAAAAAGGGTTCAGTTCAGATCCAGCATGAAATTTGTAGAATAATCCCATATTCTCAACACCTATTAATAAGGAGACGGTATTATGAAAGAGCTGATTAAATACATTGCACAGGCATTGGTGGATAATCCTGACAGCGTTGAAGTTACAGAGGTTATTGGTAATCAGACTTCTGTGCTTGAGCTGAAGGTGGCAAAAGAGGATCTTGGGAAAGTAATTGGCAAACAGGGCAGATCAGCCCGGGCCATGAGAACCATATTAAGTGCGGCATCTGCAAAAATGAAAAAAAGAACGGTTCTTGAAATTGTGGAGTAACAGGTAAAAGGAAACGTGTTTGTTTACCATTGCCAGGGTAACAGGAGTGCACGGCCTTAAGGGATTTGTAAAGGTGCAGTCCTTTGCCGAATCCAATGACACCTTCAGGCCGGGAATTGAACTGCAGGTAGAAACATCGGACGGGAAAAGGCAGGGGTACACCATTGAAAAAGTGTCCTCCCATAAAAAAGGTCTGTTGATTCTGTTTAAGGGGGTGGACAGGAATCATGGCGAGACCCTTGTGGGAAGCCGTCTGCTTATACCCAGATCAGCTGTTCCCCAGCCCGGCAGAGACACTTATTTCTGGCAGGACCTTATGGGACTTGAAGTCACTGATGTTAAAAAAGGGCGGATCGGCGTGATTCATCATATTTTTGCAACGGGCAGCAACGACGTTTTTGTTGTGACAGATTCTGAAAAAGAAACCCTTGTGCCGGCACTGGCATCGGTTGTTCTCAACGTTGATATAGATAATCAGAAGATGCTGGTAGATCTTCCTGAAGGATTGCAGCCTGCCGGGTTCTGATATGAAATTTACGGTTTTAACTCTGTTTCCTGATCTGGTGCAAGCTTTTTTTGCCCACGGCATTATAGGAAGGGCCTGTAAAAAAGGTCTTATTGCAGGTGCAGGCATCAATATCAGGGAGTTTTCCCATGACCGCCATAACAAGGTGGATGACAGGCCTTACGGCGGCGGTGCGGGCATGGTTATGCAGGCAGACCCTGTTGTTGATGCTGTTAAATTTGCCAAAAGCCACCCACCGGGTCTGCCTTTGGAAAGAAGTCTGGAAGCCAGCCACAGTAAACCGGATCAGAACAGCACCCATGTTCAGAAAACCAGGGTCGTGCTGATGACACCCCAGGGACAGCCCTTTGATCAGAAAAAAGCAATTGCCCTTGCCGGTGAAAAACAGCATATTATCTTTATATGCGGCCGGTATGAAGGCATTGATGAGCGTGTAAGCCGTGAATACGTGGATGAGGAGATTTCCATAGGCGATTATGTGATGACCGGGGGGGAACTTGCAGCAATGGTTATTGTTGATGCAGTGTCACGGCTGCTGCCGGAAGTGCTTGGCAAAGATGTGTCTGCCCGTCTGGATTCTTTTAGAGGTGACAGACTTGAGCATGCCCATTACACAAGGCCCCCAGTCTATGAAGGCATGGATGTGCCTGATATCCTTTTATCGGGCGATCATGGGAGGATAGATCAGTGGCGCTGTGAAGATTCACTGAAGCGCACCTTTATCAAAAGAATGGATCTTTTTAAACAAAGGCCGCCTGACAGGGAAGAGAAAAAAATATTAAGGGCCTGGTGCAGGGAATTGGAAGCCCTTATCAATGCATAATATCTATATTGCCTTAATTCACTATCCTGTTGCCAATAAAAAGGGCCAGACCATTGCCTCGGCTTTGACAACAATTGATATGCATGATATAGCAAGGGCGGTTGCAACCTTTGGGGCGGCCGGATTTTATGTTGTCACCCCCCTTGAAGATCAGCAGACCCTTGCCGAAGAAGTGATGGCCCACTGGAGATCAGGTGTCGGAGGCATAATCAATCCGTTCAGAAAACAGGCCCTTGAATTGATAAAGGTGGTTGCAGGGTTTGAGGAAGTAAAACAGGATTTAAAAACTGAGCATAAACATGGCGTTGTGACCGTGGCAACAAGTGCCGCCCGGTACAGCGGGTCGGTTTCAGTCACTGAACTGGCTCAAAAAATGGAAGATAACATGGCTTATGTCCTGGCCTTTGGAACGGCCTGGGGACTGGCAGAAGATTTTGTTACAGGATGTGATGTCATTGTTGAGCCGATCAGCGGCTGGAACGGATACAACCATCTTTCCGTAAGGTCTGCGGTCTCCATTATCCTGGACAGGATTTCCATGAAGCGTAAATTGTTTACCTTATAAAAAGCATAAAAAGCAGCATATTTATAAAGCAGGGGAGAAAAAAATACCATGAATGTATTAAACAAGATAGAAAGAGAGCAGATGCGGCTTGATCTTCCGGATTTCAGAGCCGGTGATACAGTAAAGGTGCATGCCAAGATTAAAGAGGGGGATAAGGAGAGAATCCAGATGTTCACTGGTGTGGTGATAAAAAAAACAAAGGGGCTTGCCAGCGCCAGGTTTACCGTCAGGAAAATATCCGGAGGTGTGGGCGTGGAAAGAATTTTTCCCCTTTATTCACCGTCTCTGGATAAAATAGAAATTGTTTCCAGGGGCCGGGTCAGACGGTCAAAAATCTACTACCTGAGAAATCTCAGGGGCAAGGCCGCGCGGATCAGAGAGAGACGGCCGGCATAATGCCAAAGGGCAGAAATTGCTGATGTGGTTTTTTGAGCACGAGGCCATTAAAAACGGATACAGGTCTATTGCAGGTATTGATGAGGCCGGCAGGGGTCCCCTTGCCGGCCCTGTTGTTTCTGCGGCTGTGATTCTGCCTCCAGGGTTTCCCGACTGCGGCATCAATGATTCCAAAAAATTATCCCCTGCCAGAAGAACACAATTGTTTTCCCTTATTGTTGACAAGGCAATTTCCGTTTCAACCGGCATGGCATCCAGCAGTGAAATTGATGAAATCAATATCCTCAGGGCATCGCTTATGTCAATGGAGAGAGCGGCTGCAGGCCTTGCAGTGCCTCCGGATTATCTTTTAATTGACGGAAAATTCACCATCGACTCAAACATCAGTCAGAAAGCCGTGGTCAAAGGGGATTCAAAAAGCATCTCCATTGCAGCGGCCTCTATTGTTGCCAAGGTTACCCGGGATACAATGATGGCATCTCTGCATGACAGGTATCCGGCCTACAATTTCAAACAGCACAAAGGGTATCCTACCAGGGCGCACAGGGCGGCCATCGTCAAATACGGCGCCTGTCCGGAACACAGGAAAACCTTTAAAGGGGTCAGGGGCGTGTGATATGGCCGGCAGCGACAAAAATTTTGGGAAACAGGCAGAGCAGGCCGCCTGTGGTTTTCTTGAAAAAAAGGGGTATGTGATCATTGAAAGAAATTATCGAACCCGATTCGCAGAAATTGATATCATTGCCCGGTTTAAAGCATTTTTTGTTTTTATTGAGGTGAAAGCCAGGCAGGGGCAGCGCAAGGGATCTGCCAGAGAAGCGGTTACCCTGGTCAAACAGAAAAAAATTTCCCTTGGCGCGGCATTTTATCTCAGAGAGAATAATCTCGGAGAGGTCAGAACCCGGTTTGATGTGATTGCCGTAACTAAGATCAGAAATGATTTTGAGATTGAGCATATAGAAAATGCGTTTCAATTTTTAATCTGAATTTTTTCCCCCGGGCAACAAAAGCAGGGAACAGGTATTGGAAAGGCAGAACGAATTAAAATATGGAACATTGTACGTTGTGGCCACGCCCATTGGCAACCTTGAAGACATCACCTTCAGGGCGGTGAGGATACTCAGGGAAGTGTCTCTCATTGCTGCAGAAGATACCCGGCATACAGGAAAACTGCTTGCTGCCTGCGGGATCAGCAACAAACTGATCTCCTGCCATGGGCATAATGAATTCTCCAGAACAGCCTTTCTCGTGGATATGCTTAAAAACGGAAAAGATATTGCCCTGGTGTCAGATGCGGGCACACCCCTGATTTCCGATCCAGGCAGCAGAATTGTAATGGCAGCGGTTGAGGAAGAAATAAAGGTGGTTCCAATCCCCGGGCCCTGCGCAGCTGTCGCAGGGATGAGTGTGTCAGGGTTTGAATCGGATTGTTTTCTTTTTTACGGATTTCTGCCGAAAAAGCATGGAAAAAGAGAAAAAGTACTGACGTCGCTTGAAAATGAAAAAGCCTGTCTGGTGTTTTACGAATCCCCAAAAAGAATTCTTTTCCTTCTTGAACACCTGAATGATGTCTTCGGCAACAGATATGCCATGGTGGCACGGGAGATCACAAAGCTGCACGAGGAGTTTATCCGCGGGTCTTTAACAGAGATAATGGATCAATTGAAACACAGGGAGGCCATTAAAGGCGAATGCACTGTGTTCTGCCGGGGCGTGACCCCCCGGGGAAAACAAATCAGTGAAAACACCCCTGATGGAGAAACCAGGTCAGAAATTGATGCAAAAATAATGGAAGGTCTTAACATACCGGGTGTGAAAACATCAACCCTTGCAAAAACCATAGCCCGGGACTGGGGCCTGCCCAAAAATACTGTATACAATAGAATCCTTGAGCTGAAAAAGTAAGGGATAGCCCGTCCCCACCGGTTGCTCTGTCAGGAACCAGAACGTCAGGGCTTTTAATCGGTTCTTCCAGATCCCTAAAAACCTGATGATCCAGAGTGCCCTGATTTTTCAAGCCAGGCTTCAAAGTCCAGAGTGA
>JAWOEJ010000204.1:0-4458 GCA_046482845.1 Desulfobacteraceae bacterium
GGGTCGACTTGCCCGCGCCGTTCGGCCCGATGATGGCCAGGAACCGTCGAGCGGCGAGCTCGAGGTCGATGTCGCGAAGGATCTCGACGTCGCCGCGACGGACCGTGACTTTTAATGATTTTAACAGGGATCTGTCAAGCAAAATCTGCCCATGACAGGATCTTCCATCTGCTTTAACAGAATATGTTTTCACCGCAAAAGAAGACCAGCCCCTTTCCTGAAATGCTTTTACTCGATTATCAGGTTTTTATGGAAGGACCTGTCGCCGCCCCCAGAGATTGCCTGTCAGGAACATTAAGAACCAAAGGAGATCAGACTTTTTTCCTGCCAGAGCATGGCCGTTACTGCTTTTATTTTCTTTCAGGGAACAGGGACAGAATCGAGAGTTCATCTGCGCTGCACACCCCCCTTTCCGTGATAAATCCGGTAACCAGTTCTGCCGGGGTCACATCAAAGGCATGATTGGCAGCAGGACTTGTCACGGGCGGCACCAATACTGTTTCAGATCTGCCCTGACCGCTGCAACCGGTCACATACCTGACCTCATCAGGGTCCCTTTCTTCAATGGGGATCTCATTGATGCCGTCCCTGATATCCCAGTCAAATGTACTGGATGGAAGGGCGACGTAAAAGGGCACTGAATTGTGACGGGCAGCCAGCGCCTTTAAATAGGTGCCGATCTTGTTTGCCACATCACCGGTTCGGGTGGTGCGGTCCGTCCCTACAATCACCATGTCAACCATTTTGTGCTGCATGAGATGCCCGCCGGCATTATCCGTTATAATGGTGTGGGCAATACCATGGCTGCCGAGCTCCCATGCTGTCAGGCGGGAGCCCTGATTCAGGGGGCGGGTCTCATCAACCCAGACATGAACGTCAATGCCCCGGTTAAATGCAGCATAAATCGGTGCCGTAGCTGTGCCATATTCAATGCAGGCAAGCCAGCCCGCATTGCAGTGGGTCAGGATATTGACCGGTTTTCCGTTTTTTTCTCTGCTTATCTTTTCCACCAGAGGCAGTCCGTGTTCACCGATCATTCTGCAGTTTTCTGCCTCTTCCTCCACAACAGCAAGGGCCTCATTCAACGCTGCTTGTGTTCTGCCTTCATAGCTGCTGTGCCCTGCCGCAGCTTCAAAGACCCTGTCCACTCCCCATGCAAGATTAACCGCTGTGGGCCTTGCATCTTTTATACGCCGGCAGGCTTTTTCCAGGTAATCGGTCTCCCCCTTTTTTTTCCTGTCCCGGGAAAGAGCGGTATAGACGCCAAAAGCCCCGGTGGCACCGACAAGGGGCGCTCCTCTGACATACATCTCTTTTATGGCTTTAATAATGTCATCCACCTCTGTCAGCTCAGACACAACCAGTTCATGGGGCAGCAGCCTCTGGTCAATCACCTTGACTGTTCCTCTCTCCCGGTCAAACCAGATGGGTCTTGTCAGTTTTTCTTTTTCTGTCATTTTATTTCCAGTTTTTTTTTAAGTTTTAAGTGTTAAGTGTTAAGTGTTACTCGATCATCAAGCTTTTTGAATACCGCCGCCCTCAGCCCTTCCATAAAAACCTGATAACCGAGTATCAGGTTTTAGGCTTGGTCATAACATCGGCCACCCAAGGGTGGGGTAAGGATTATACCTTTTTCTAAAAAATTTTAAAAGCGCTTCCAGTCGATTATCAAATTTTTCTATGGAAGAACCAATCAAGAACTTTTAGCATCTGATCTGTCAGTAACATTGAGAACCAAAGGAGATAAGGCTTTTTGCCCGTCTCCTGCGTTGCGCCAATGGGACACATTAAGTTAAAAAAATTGACTTGCACTGACAATTCAGATTATACTCTTAAATCAAATTTTCATTTGCAGGAGCAGACATGGATTTAAACCAAATGGCAGAAAACCTGGATATGATCAAGGCAGATTTTCTGGAAATGGCATTGCTTCTTGTTTCAACATCACAAAAGGATGTCTTGGAAATAGAAGCTGGACTTGCATCAAAAAAAGCAGATCAGGTTGCCGCTGCTGCCCACTCCATAAAAGGCGCTGCCGGGACCCTGGGGTTTACCACCCTGTCTCAAAAGGCCTTTGACCTTGAACAGGCCGCCCGGGCAGGTAGGCTGTCAGGGCTTGAAGGGGTAAAAAATGAAATTAAAGCACAAATCGAATTGATTGCCCGGGCAGTGGCATAACACCTTACAATTGTGATATTTTTATATAACGGCCATGCCTTGACAGGCACAACAAAGCATGAAAGCTGTTAGCTGTTAGCTGTTAGCTGTTAGCTGTTAGCTGTTAGCTGTTAGGTTTTAGCTGAGTACTGATGGCTGACGGCTGATGGCTTTCATATAAACCCACATGATGCACAGCATCACAACAAACCCTGAAACTTGAATTTTGCCGCGTCTTGTATCTTGTTTCAAGTTTCTTATACTCGGTTATCAAGTTTTTATGGAAGGGCCGATTAAGAGCCCTCAGCGGTTGCCTGTACCGTCGTTCTTGTTCCTGACAGAGCAGGCGCCGAAGACGGCACTGTTAAAAAACTTGATAATCAAGGAATAAAAAGTATACATGAAAACAGCAGAAAAAAAGAAATTTACCATACTGGTTGTAGACGATAATCTTTTAAACCTGAAAATGATCCAGCACTCTCTCACCCGGGAAGGCTACCATGTGGTAACGGCTGAAAACGGCCCCGACGCAAGAGAAGCTGCCCTTGAAAACAGGCCGGATCTAATTCTACTGGACATTGAAATGCCAAAAGAAAATGGTTTTGAAGTGATCAGAAAATTAAAGGAAAATCCAGCCACAGGATCAATCCCTGTTATTTTCCTGACCGGTCTGCACCAGGTGGACGCAAAACTTAAGGGGTTTGACCTTGGCGCTGTTGACTATATTACCAAGCCCTTTCATCCCCTTGAAGTCCTGGCCAGGGTCCGTATTCATTTAAAACTCTCCATTGCCGTAAATTCTCTTATTGCCAACCAGGCTGAAAAGCTGAGGCAGATAACCGAGGCCCAGACGTCCATGCTTCCTGTCCCGGAGGACTATGACAATCCCAAGTTCGGCGTATATTACAGAACCTTTCAGGAAGCTGGCGGGGATTTTTACGATATCCTCTCCATTTCTGACGACATCACAGGCTATTTTGCAGCTGATTTTTCCGGTCATGATATTAAAACCAGTTATATGACAGCATCCGTAAAGGCACTGCTGGCACAGAACTGCACCCCGGTCTATTCCCCGCTGGAAAGTATGAAAATGATCAATGATGTATTGTCTGAAATCCTTCCTGCCGGTAAATATCTAACAGCCAGCTATGTCCATCTTAACCGGAACACTGGAAAACTGATTCTGGTCAATGCAGGACATCCCCCTGTTGTATATGTCCCCTGTAAAGGGGAGGCTGAACTGCTTAAAAATGACGGCGATGTTCTGGGCATGTTCAAGGACGCCCAGTTTGGATTAACCCAGAAAAAAGTCCATCCGGGCGACAGATTTTATTTGTACACCGACGGTCTGGTTGAATCCTCAGAAAAAAAAATAACATGGACCAGGGGATCTGAATCCCTTTTGCAGCTGTTCAGCCATAACAATCACACAGACATCCAAAAGGCACCCCGGCAGTTAATTAAAAAACTTTTCAATGACAAATTTATCCCGGAGGATGATATTCTGATACTTGGCGTGGAGGTATAAGCAATGCGCTGTTCTGACATTTTTAAAACTTCAGAAACCCCTACAAGTCTTTCCATCACCTTTAATTCAACCATGAAAAACCTTGACAGGGCATGCAAAAAAACCATTGAATTTCTCAAGGAAAAAAATGGCCGAATCAAAAAAGACATTTTCTCAATTCACCTTGTTCTGCGGGAAGGGCTTACCAACGCTGTAAAACACGGCAACCAGAACAATCCCGAAAAGCTGGTCATGTGCTGGATACAATTGACCCCGGACAAAACCCTGCAGATGGAAATAGAAGATCAGGGCAGGGGATTTGACTGGCAGAACAGTGCAGACATCTTTCCTGATACCAGCTCAGAAGGAGGCCGGGGTCTGTTTATCATGAAACATTATGTTTCAGATTATGGTTATAACGAAACAGGCAACAGACTTTTTCTTAAAAAGGAAATATCCTGTTAACCACCCTGCTCTCCCCTTTTGTCCTCCAAAAATCAGCCTTCTCTTCCCAGTCCTCCGCAATTCAGCGTTCTCGTTCCTTAGAGACAACCACTAAGGCCGGCACTCTCCTGTTCCTGCTTCGTTGTGATGCTCTGCATCATGGTCGTTCTATCGAAGTTTAATGGTTTTTATACATCGCCCTAATATTTTCCTAACAAAACAGGCTTATAGTACGTCCTGTACGTTGAAGATCGGATTTTTCAAAAAAAACAAACAAAACCATTAAGGAGAAAAAAATGAAAAAATTTATTATGACATTTGTATTTTTCTGCTGCGCAGCTCTTATTGCA
>JAWOEJ010000262.1:0-2907 GCA_046482845.1 Desulfobacteraceae bacterium
TGAAAACGGGACCTTTAAACAATCACCCAGACCCGGGGCCTGTCGAAAATCAAACCATTAATAGTTGACTTTAATTGCTTTTGTCAAGTAAAGAACGCTGCATCAAACCCATTTTTGAAAAATATCGCCCCAGCACCGATCTGTCAGGATCTTAAATATTGACCCGGCAGTTATTTCAATTATGGCTGAAAAGGGGTTTTAAAAAACTGAAACCGGCATATAAGGCACATCCTATGTCCATAAAATGTACAAATTCATATGGAACATATTCATACCCTTTCCTGACAACCTAAACAATCCCTATATATTTCAGATAGATATTTATTTTATTCTGCCATGGCACAAAATTTGACTATATTTTTTTTAATAATGCTATGCCCTTGCTCAACAAAGGGCGTTCACAACAAAAAAACCAGGAACACTGCTTTTCCGTTCACAGCCGGGGGGGTATCCGGTCCGGCCCATAAAAATCACCTGAAAAATTGGAGTATAAGATATATATGCTGACAAGACTGATCAACTCAAAACTGCCGTTAATGGTTTACAATCCTGTAAAAACCATGAGTATAAAATTTTTTACTAAAATATTTGAAGCCGGCGGCCTGCCGGTTTTTAATACGGAATTTCTGTCAAAAGAAAAAATCATGGAAGCCATTGAAGCGCTTTCAAGAAAAAATATCCTTTTTGGTATCCGGCTGGGCAGCCATGACAAAGATATGATCAGAACCATTTCGGAAACAGCCCCGGTCAACCTTGAACTTCTTGTCACGCCCTTTGGGAAAAATGATCAGCCTGCTGATTTTTCAAACCTTTCCCATATCAAAACCGCCCTTGAAATCAGGGATATCAACATCAATGACAAGATAAAAGCCATTTCTCCCCATTTTCTGATTCTCAAAGGCAACGAGGCAGGCGGACGGGCGTCAAAGTATTCTTCGTTTATTCTGATGCAGTGGTATCTAAAAAACAGCCCCCTGCCGTTTTTCATCCACGGCGGGGTCGGCCGGCATACTGCGGCCGGCATGTTTGCAGCAGGCGCCAGCGGTGTGGTATTGGACAGCCAGGTATGGCTGGCAGATGAATCCCCGGTTGCAGATAATTTCAGAAAACTGCTTAAAGACATTGATGAAAGCGACTCCCTTGAAATCAAAATCAACAGTGACATCCGGTACCGGGTATTTGCCAAGCTGGGCACCAAAATTGCCAAAGACCTGAAAGAAAAGGCCCTGGTTGTGTCAGACCGGAAAGAAGCAGAAAAAGAAATCTACCAGGACATCAGGGAAAACATCACTGCCCTGGACAACCAGGAGGTTTCAAGCGTTCAGTCCCTTTTTTATCTGGGTCAGGATGCCCTGTTTTCAAAGGATTTTGTCAAGGAGTCAACCGATCTTAAAGAGATCATTGCTTCCTTTTTCAAATATACGGGAACGCTTTTAAACCAGGTGGATGAATTTGATCCCATAAAACCTGGATCGCCTCTGGCAGAGGCGCACGGTACAGCCCTTCCTCTGATTCAGGGCCCCATGGCCAATATCAGCGACAATCCGGAATTTGCCTCCCAGGTGCTTGAGGCCGGCGCCCTTCCCTTTTTTGCCGTGGGCAGCCTGCCTGAACACCTGGCCGATGACATGCTGAAAAAAGGAACCAGTAAAGTCAAAACCTGCGGTGCAGGCCTTGTCGGAATTGAGGCATTCAATCCTGCAGTTGAGCAGCACCTTGCCATGGTAAAAAAATATAAAATCCCCTTTGCCCTTTTTGCAGGCGGGGTCCCTTCCCAGGTACTTGGACTTGAAAAAAACGGAACCCGGACCTATCTTCATACCCCCTCTGTCTCCATGATGGAAAATGCCAAAAAAAACGGATGTACCAGGTTTATCTTTGAAGGCACAGAAGCCGGCGGCCACGTGGGCGCCTTAACAAGCCTTGTACTCTGGGAAGCTGCAATTTCAAAACTGCTTGAAACCAGACCCGATACCCATGACAAAACAGATCTGTCAACGCTTACCCTGATCTTTGCCGGAGGAATTTCCACCTGTTTTGCATCCTGCTTTATTTCAGGCTTTGCCTCTCATCTGGCAGCCAAAGGGGTAAAAATAGGAATTCAGGTGGGCAGCGCCTATCTGTTTTCCAAAGAAATTGTGGATACAAAAAGCATGACAAAGCAGTACCAGGAAATCATTTCAAAAGAAAATGAAACCATGGTTATCGGCACTACTGTGGGCCTTGCTTCCAGAACGGCCCCCACTGACTTTGCAAAAATGATGATTGAGACGGAAAAGGAGATGATCCGGAAAAAAGAAAAACTTGAGGTCAAGAAAAGGGCGTTTGAGAAAAAAAATATCGGCTCCCTTCTCATCGGTGCCAAAGGATTTCTGCCGGACTTTAAAAATCCAGGGCCGGAAAACTATCACTATTTTGAAGGGGAAGAACATAAGAAACACGGAAATTTTCTGGTGGGAGACAGCCTTGCCTTCTTTAAAAAGCCCCTTTTGATCAAGGACATCCACAACCGATTCTTCAATACCAAAGACCTGCTTTTTAACAACCTGGCCATGCTTGAAATTTTTTCCTCTGAAAGAAATCAGATCAACGATGAAATCGCAGTCATCGGTATGGGATGTATACTTCCAGGCTCAGACAGTCCTGAACAATTATGGGAAAACATCCTTGAAAAAAAATATTTTATAAAGGAAATGCCCGATTCCCGCATGGACAAAAGCCTTTATTACGATCCTGACAAAAAGGCCGAAGACAAATCCTATACCAAAATTGCCGGGCTGATTGAGAATTTTGAATTTGACCAGGAAAGATTTGGCTATACCAGCGAAAAAACAGCAAAACTTTCCAGGAGCCAGCAGATCCTTCTTGAAGCCGCCTACCAGGCCGTGGAGGACGCCGGCTGCCTGG
>JAWOEJ010000283.1:0-10190 GCA_046482845.1 Desulfobacteraceae bacterium
TTCTAAAGACAAGGCCAATTCTTTTCAGACTGCAACCATAGAACAGATTCAAGCCCATACGGATCAGGTTCTTCGGGGGCTTGATCCGTGTTTTCTGCCACCATGTCCACGCTGTGGGGTTACACCGGATTCTTTTAAACGTCATGAAAAACGCAGCCGTCTATTTTACATTATCATTGATCTGGTCGTCACAAGGCAGCGGGGTTTGCTTTCCCGTTGGAAGTGCCCGGGTTGCAATAGGACATTGACAAGCTATCCCGGGTTTGCACTTCCATACAAACGCTATACCCTCCCCACTATACTAAAATTCAGCCAGGATTATGTTCAAAATCCGGATGCCTCATACCGGAAGCTGGTGGATTCCTGTCCATTGGTATATGAGATGCCGGCCGAGTCAGATTCTAGCCGGGAACCCACGATGGAGCACTCCACCATCCACAGGTGGATCAGCACCCTGGGGTCTTACAGCTGTCTGGTTCAAACTGCTACAGACCTGATTATCCAGAAAGATCCTGCTACCAGCCTGTGCCGGGATCTGGCAGGACTGAAAATTTCTCCCCGTAAATACAGATCCTCGTCAAGAAAGCAGACCCTTCTTACCTGTTTTCACCTGGTGTTTCTCATGCCGCTGTACCGGGCTGTTTTCCAGACCGGCATTTTCCCCAACTTGGCAACCCTTTCCGGCTATACATGAGATATGTTCCTCCTGAACCCTAAAACAGGAGGTGACTTTTGGACAAAAAAGATGAACAATTGGCAGTTTTCTGGTGCGATCTCCTGCAACCCATTATTTATGAAGAGATTTCGCCGGAAGAAACGAACCGGTATCTAAAAACCCTTTCCCGGAAAAAAGTGGTGTTTCCGGACGGCCAGTGCCGTAAACCCTCTCTTTCAACCCTGAAGCGAAAGCTGTCTGCATACCGGACCTGCGGATTTGACGGGCTGGCCAGAAAACCCCGCACAGACAGGGGCAAAAGCAGAAAAGTGTCTGAAGAAATTATTGAAACGGCAATTGCTTTGAAAAAGGAGCAGCCATTTCGTTCCGATGTTGTCATCAACCGGTTTCTTGATGATAAATTCGGTCAAACGATCCCCCTTTCAAGCCTGTACCGGGTATTGAAAGAGGCCGGGGCCACCCGGCGGGTTTTTTGGGACAAATGAGTTCAGATAATGTGAGATTTAGCAAATAATAAGAGCCGCTCAAATTCAGACATCAAGATTTTAGGTGTGAACAATAATTTTCTATGCAGCATCTAATTTCTTTTCATTTTGAATAATTATTTTTGGATCTAAATTTTTCTTTGGAATAGACATTTCATGTTCTTTTAGCAAATTAACGTGTTCTTTCATACCATGTTTTGCTTTATAAATACAATCTTCAACAGAATGACCTATACCAGTAAACCCCTCTAAATCAGGAGAATAAAAGCCAAAATAATCTGGTTCTTCCGTTGCTTCTATTATTAGTGAATAGGATAATTCGATCATCAATAACCTCCTGCTTATCATTTTAAACCAGCTGATTTTAAAATCGAGTGACACGTACCAGAAGGGATTTCCTTAGAACCATGGTAATCAATTGGAAACTTTCCATGAAATTGCCTGTAACAGGTGCTATGCTTTTCCATCTATCTCCATATACAACAAAGAAACATAAAAAGCCAGGTACAATGTCATTAACATTTTCAAAAATTCCCTGCCTCCACCCACCCATGCAGTATCATAATCTCTCCTTATGGCAGAAGTGATTCATTGTCAACACGGATCTGATTCATATTGTTCTGGACCGCCCTTGGAGAATTATTTGCATAGCAATAAACGCAGAGGTGGGAGCAGGTATTGTAGCTTCCAATGTCTTTACTGTATATGCACCCGCAGTCTTTTCGCTGACCCTTATCCTTTAAATTTTTTCCTGTATCATCACTGGCACCCCCCTGTTTAAAAATATCCCGTTGAGGATCAAACCCGAGAAACTTTTCAAATTCCTTATTCCTGGTTTTGGAATGGGTTATTTTAAGTATCAGTTCATCATCAATACACTTGTTTTTTACGATACCGTATTTTGAAAAATCCCTGCTTTCACCACAGGTTGCTGCTGTTAAGCCCCAGGATTGGGTTAAGTCGGATATTTTCTCCGCAACATAATCCATGGTGTCCACTGAAAACTCTTTATAATGAATGCCCTGCGATTTAAGATTATTCTGTACTTTTTTATAACGGCTGATATCAGCAAAGCTGAACACAAGCTTTTTTGTTAAACGGTGCAGTTTTTCCCCTGTTTTCTCTATTTTTTCTAGCAGAACATCTGGAGGAGTCCTGTCGGTGATCAATAACGGATCAAACCGCCAGATGATCTTATCTTTGCCAATCAGCTCAGACAGGATTTGAAAGGTCTCCACCCGTTCCTCAAGGGGTGGCACCCTGGGCTCAAATCCTTCCAGCTCATAATCGTTCAAGGTAAATTGAAAATAGTACTGGATTTTCTTTTCATCAAGTTCCCTGAGATAAGGTATCAAAGGCCTGGGATTTTTACTCCAGAAAACAACCACCTGGGTATTGTAAAAAGAGACATACTGCGGTTTTTTCCGGTTAAAAGGATTCACCCATTTTACATATCCCTTTCTGATCTTATCAATAAACCAGTCAGAAAAAAATGCCGGTAAATCCGTTGCCCTGCTGGCTGATATAATCCAGGGGGCAATACATTGTTGCTTTCCGTCTGCGGTTTCTATTTCATGGGTTGGCCATTTCATGGTAATTCTTCCCTTTATCTGTTACTGGTTTCAATCATCCCTTCTGTTGGCCTTGCTCATCGTTTCGCACAGCCTTGATTTTAAATCCATTCTGCAGGGTAAAAAAAACTCTCTATTGTTTTATTGATGGATGGTCTGGAAAATCTTTTTGCGGACATACACTCAGATACAAACCAGCAGAATGCCATCTGTACCTGGGATTCAAATTCAAAACCGAAGCGCTACCCAAAGCGCTCAGTTAAAAAAGGTGGGTGACCATCTTGAATTCGCGCTGAAATACGACGGGGTCAACCTGGGATTACTGGCTCAAATCTTCGAAAAGGTATCTCAGGATGAACTCAAGCAAAAATTATTGAACAATTCAAAGGAACTGGAAAATTCCCAGTACCAGATTAGCTGAGAGTTTTATCTGCGGCTGGATCCAGAATCTGTCGCAGCTTTTCCGTCAAATCGGCCATTGAAAAAGGTTTCTGTATAAACGCCACACCGTTATCCAGCTTTCCCTGATGGGCAATGACATCGGCGGTATACCCGGACATGAAAAGCAGTTTGATGTCTGGATATAGAGCAGTTATTTTCCGGGCCAGGTCCCGGCCGTTCATTTCCGGCATGATCACATCTGTCAGCATGAGATGAATGTCCCGGGGATGTGTCTCTGCCAGATCCATGGCCTCGGCCGGGGTGGCGGCTGGCAGAACCTTATACCCCTGGCGTTCAAGCATTATTTTGGCCATGTTCAGGATGGAGACCTGATCTTCCACCAGCAGAATGGTTTCATGACCCCGGTCCACAGCTGCCTGAAGGTTCTCAGCTGCCTGAGATGCCGCACCAGCTGTCTCCGGCTGAGGCTCGGACCGGCTGTCTGGTCCTGTATACCGCGGCAGATAAATGGTAAATGTGGTGCCGCGGTCCGGTTCACTGTCCACCATGATACAGCCGTTGTTCTGCTTGACAATTCCATATACCGTTGCAAGGCCGAGTCCGGTACCCTGGCCCACATCCCTGGTGGTGAAAAACGGTTCAAACAGATTGCCCAGGGTTTGATCATCCATACCGCAGCCATTGTCACTAAATACCAGCTGCACATAATCACCGGGTTCACAATCCTGAAATGGGGGGGTCTGGGCAGCATCCCATGTTGTCATCTTCGTTTCAATGGTGATGCGTCCCACTTTGGTAATGGCCTGCCTGGCATTAACACACAGGTTGACCAGAATCTGATCAACCTGGGATCGATCCATTTTCACAGGCCAGAGGCTGTGTGCCGGTTTCCAGTTCAAGGTGATATTTTCACCTATGAGCCGTTCAAGCATTTTCAACATTTGCTTGACCGTGCTGTTCAGATCTATGGGTTCTGGAGATATAACCTGTTTTCTGGCAAAGGTGAGCAGCTGCCGGGTCAGATCTGCGGAGCGTTGGGCCGCCTGCTGAATTTCGATAATATCATGGTGAAGATAATGGGTATTTTCCACCTGGTCCAGCATGATTTCCACCCGTCCCAGAATCACCCCGAGCATGTTGTTGAAATCATGGGCTACTCCTCCGGCAAGCCTGCCTACGGTTTCCATCTTCTGTGACTGGGCCAGCTGTTCCTGGAGTTTTCTCTGTTCTTTTTCCGATTTTTCACGGGCTTTTTCCGCCTCCTGACGCTTGTGCAGCATATTATTGGTGGAAATGGCGATTTCCTTGAATTCCTTTAACTGAATCTGATTCGTATCAATGGAGCTGGATTCGGTTTCCGCCTGTTTTAAACAGGTCATAAGCACCTTGATGGATGACCCGATCTGGTGTGAAATCCGTCTGGACCAGAAATAGATCAGACACAGCAGCAGGAACAATACAGCCACACTTTTGACCACCCGTTTTTTCAGCCCGCTGTAGAATCGGGCCTTATTTTTCTGAATAGTGGCTTCAATGGTATCAAGATAGACACCGGCGCCAATGGTCCACTGCCAGGTATCGATTCCCCGCACATAGGATATTTTCATGGAAAGGGTTTCTGTGCCCAGTTTGCTCCAGGCATATGACACAAATCCGCCGTCAGGTGTTTGCGCTGCCCGGCTCTGTTCCTGAATGATTTTGACACCGTTGGGATCAGTAACATCCCAGATACTGCCGGACCCGGTTGTAACCCGGCCGTTGGAAAAAAGAGGGTCCCCCTGGTAGGTACTGCCGAAAAAATATCCTTCCCTGCCGAATCGCAGATCAGCCAGGCGCTCAATGACCATTTTCTGAAACCGGATTTCAAAATCATCCAGATAGGCACCCGCCCCCAGGTACCTGTCAAAAGGCTGGTGGACCTGGTTGACCTGATTTTTCAAGGTCAGCTTCAGTTCCTCTTCCGCATGTTTTTGCAAGGTTTCGATATAGCTGACAGCGTACCCAACCTGGGTTTTGAGCATTTCTTTCCGGGCCGCCACATACTCTGCCCGCAGGGTTTTTGACCGTGATTTAAAATCCGAAAATTCAGCATGTATCCAGATCAGGCTGTACAACCCCATGGAGGAAAATGCAACAACCAGCATTTTGTATAAAAATTTACTTTGAAGCCCTGCATTACCATTAAGGGAGAAAAACCTGGTTTTTATTGACCTATTCATAAACAATCCTAAAATCCAAAATAATATTACCTTCAATCTGATACAGGAAAAATAATATGTACCTGTATCAGGTTGGTGCAGGTTAATGCAAGAGAAAATTGTGTTCACAGACACCAGAATATCCCACAGGGATTTTATATGAAAGCCATCAGCCGTCAGCCATCAGTACTCAGCTAAAAGCTTTCATGCTTTGTTGTGTCCGCCAGGACATGGGTGTTAGTATCACTCGGTTATCAAGATTTTATGGAAGGGCCGAGCGGCAGCGGTATTCTAAAAACTTGATGATCGAGTATCAGGCAAAGACCTGAATTTTTTCTCATTGAACGTATCTCCATCACATGGTGCGTATTCCGCACATAGGTGCGCATTCTGAACGTACAATACGAGCCCAAAACGCACACTTTCATTTGTTTTATTTTTTGATAAAATGTTTTTTCGCTTATAATATCAACACTTTGTCAACATAGAAATAAAAAGGCACAGTAATTGCTGTATACGGGCATTGTTTATTTTTTCCCCAGGGTATTTATTTGTTTTAGGGATCTGGGAAAAAATAATATACCCATATTGTGCAGGATTTTTGTCCGTCTTCAAGGGGCGGGAATGGGGCATATTGGGCTTGGTCATAACTTCGGCCAAATCGGCTGATTTGTTGATCAACGGGGTCGGGCTATTGAATAATTCAATGTCCGGGCATGGAATTTTGCAGTTTGTATTTTATAATTCCTGCAAATTCTCAACTTCCCTTAAACGCTTACTCATTGTTTTGCCCTGTCTTTGACTGACAGCCATGCCCGGATCTGGTAGACCAATAAAAGCCCCTGATTTCCAATATTTTTCTTGACAAGAAACGTTTTTTTATCCTTATATTCAAAATACCAATGTCTTTTGAGAAAGCAAGGGATTTAGTATTAGGCAAAGACCTGTACAATGAGCCCCCATCTGGTCTTGACGCAGTTCTCACCGGCGGCATGTCTGCCACCCGGCTGCTGGACAAAACCATGCTGAACCTGACAAATGCCACATAAATGACGATGATCCCGTTTTAATAAAAATTACCCACTGGAGATGAATATGCTGAAAAACAATGAGGTAACCCAGGAAAACAAAGACAACAAAGACAACTCACAACATCCCAGTGTTCAGTTTCATGTCCCTCCGGATCTGGAATATGTCTACCGTGATGTATTTAATGTCTATGCCGGCCCGGGAGATGTGACCATTGAATTTGGAAATCATCATGATTAAATCGTGCTTTCCCAACTCCGACCTTTTTGGCAGCCCAGCCGACCATCCCGCAGCTGAGATCAATGAACAGTTTACGGTCAGCAATGCCAGGGCCGTCTACAACTCCCTCCTGACCTGTTTTGCAAAACACCTTGACAAATTATTTATCCTCATTACCCCACCCCCCCAGAACGAAAGTGAGTACAACAACGATTACCAGAGCGCATCCCATCGCGCCGCCAATGCCAGAGCGGTCAACAACTGGCTGATCAACAACTGGCTTTCCGGGTATCCCCATGACAATGTAGCCGTGTTTGACTATTTCAACGTGCTCACCGGAGAAAACAACTTCCCTGCTGTTGAGGTGAGTACGCTTTCAGGGCTTGAAACCGGAACCCACACCTTCTGCTTTGGGGTGGACTGGGTCATGAACAAGGCCCTGGATGCTGAATCGCTGGCAGTTGACTGTATTTCCATAACAATAACCAGGCAAAACAATGAGACTGGAGAGCGGCTTCAACCCAATGATTTTCAGTATCAGGGGGCGTTTCGCCTCCCCGATGAATTTAGCTGGGGGGCCCGGGGCCTGTCCTACTATCCCAAAGGAGACGGTGGAAAGGGGTCATTGTTTGTTACCGGGAAAGAGTCACCCCTGGACGCTTCTGGTGCGCCCTGCTATGAAGACAGCACTGGATGCCAGGGCTATTTTGCCGAGATTGCCATCCCCTCCCCCCGGTCGGCCGATGACTGGGAAGCCCTTCCCGAGGCAGAATACCTGCGCCCCATGACCGCCTTTGACAATGGTATGGTGCATACCTTAACTACCTATGCCTTTGTCAGCGGAATTGAATATGTTCCCGGTCAGGGGTCCCAGACCACGGACAAAATTTATGCCTCTTTGAATGCCTGGTATGCTGAAGGCGTTTTTGGAGAAGAGACGTTTCCTTCCATCTGGTTCAATGAACTGGACGGGTCCAATGCCCGTGGACTGTTCCATGTCGGACCGGACAGTTCACCATACCATGGGAGAAAAATGGGGGATTACCTGTTCACTGTGCCCCGGTGGTATGCCGATCAATACCTCGGGGGCAGAATTCTGGTCACTGGAAGATCAAGGGGAACCCCCCTCGGCAGCGAAAACGGAAATGTAGCCGGAGGGTCCCAGGGCCCGACCCTGTTTGCCTTTCATCCATGGCAGACGGACACGCCCCACGGCCATCTGGATGCCCTCCCCATGCTCTATTATCGCGCAAAATATCCTGAATGCGCCGGCCCGGATATCGGCGTCGGCGGAACCCCGGTTGATTGTGATTATCCCGGCTTTACCATGTGTGATGCCTGGACCGGGGCAGGCTTTGTGGAAAATGGCGAAAAACGGGCGATTTTGATAAGTGGACTGAAAGGGACAACGAACTGCTACTACTGTGGCGATCTTGAGGATGATTCACAGTGCCTGCAGGAACCTCTGCCCGGAGAGTGTGATCTCTACTGCAATGAATCCCGCGGTTACCATTGCGGCCCTTATGAAAGGCAGGTCATTTTTTATGATCCCGATGAAGTGGGGCTGGCAGCCCAGGGAAACACGGAGCCCTGGCAGGTGCTGCCCTATGCCACCTGGCGGCCTGATGAATTCTTTTTGGGGGATGCCCAGGGAAACACCTGTGCCGATGTAGGAGGAATGGCGGCCGATAACACCGGCCGACGTCTCTTTGTGATAGAACGGGGACTTGGCGGATTCCAGAACCAGAACGCGGCCGTGATCCATGTATGGTCTTTGTGATTCCAAATTTATTCTTGCAGTACAGATAAAGATGAGATGAGATGAGATGATAACCCATGAAAAAATTACTTTCCCATTACAGTTTTAGATTCATAGTATCCTATTTAAATATCCTGGTATATTAATAAAAAAAGAGGTGGTATCAGAGGTGCAGGAAAATGTTAAAAAGGCCATATTTGTGGCAAAAAAAATGTTTGCCCAACTGGTTTACGATTTTCAGTCTTTAGAGGGAATGCCATTCACATTTCCGGAAGTTCAAACATTTCTGCAGGGCATCACTGTTGGGGGCCACAGGATGTCTGACCATGATAAGCTTAAACAGCAGCAACTGGGATGGCAGAAACTTATTTCAATAGTTGAGCAGGGAAACTTTTCCTTATCTGAAAAACTGGCCTGTGAACTTGAAGGTGTTGTGGCAAAAGAGGAAGCCCTTGTTCCCGGCATCATAAGAGATGGAACCGTTACTGTTTCAAGTGGGGATTTTACCTATCATCCTCCGGACTTTAAAGAGTTACCAGCTTTATTGGCCCGGTCTTTGAAAGCGGCTGAAAATGAAACTGTTTTTATCTGTGATCGGGGGTACAGGCTGGTATTGGACTTTGCGTACTGCCAGTTCCATTGGGAAGGGAATAAAAGGACTGGAAATCTTATGATGAACGGCCTTTTTATCAATAATGGGGTTTTGCCATGTTCAATCCCGGCAAAAAGGCTTCAGGAATACAATACGCTTCTCATGGCATTTTACAGGGGGGGAGAATATCAGCCACTCATGGAATTCTACCAGGATTGCCATAGAAATATATACGCCAATTGGAAAATGCAATTTCCCAGGAGGGAAGAATCACAAGGTATATGATGTTCCTGTACCGATATTTGATGTGTTGCAAACGGATCTACATGAAAATGAAAAAGGGAATGACCATAGAGCAGCTTGCTTGCCAGGAAAATGGGAACCAAACAAAGTCATCTCTCCAGATTTAAGGAACCACCCCCTGACCAGGCAAAAACGGTTGAGGAAATCGTCAGCCATGAGGAAACAATCGGTGATCAGATTCTTTTAAAGAATTGATTTTTAATTAGGGATGCAAAAAGGTAGAGAAGAGAGAGAGATTGAAATAGCATCAAATATGATTGCCGCAGGAATTCTGGATCTTGAAAGCATAAGTCAAGTGACAGGACTCAGCCTGGAGAAAATTAAGGAGTTGAAGGATGCAGTTGTAAAATAGGGATTAAATCTGCGAAACGTGGAAGGGGCTGCGGCTGGCTGGGGCTATGCTGTTAATGCATTGAGATGGGCAAAAAAACCTGAAAAACGCTTCCCTGGCCCGGCCTGCTTTCCACTGTTACGCAGCCCTTTGTATATTTTATGATTCCCAATATCACAGGCAGCCCAAGCCCCCGGCCCGTGAACTTATCCGTATAGAAGGGGTCGAAAATTCGGCAAATGGTTGTTTCGTCCATGCCGCAGCCAGTGTCCGCCACCCTGAGGCAGGCATATTTTTCGGAATCTGGTTCCCAGTCTAAAGGAAAACGGTGCGTGCCGGAAATATCAAAAGCACTGGCAGTGTATACAGATACACGTACCTCACCGGCCTTATCCAGCGATTCCCAGGCGTTGGTAACAATAGCGTTTATAATTTCATCCAGGTGGGACCTGTCAAGATGAATAACCGGTCCCGAATCCGGCAGATCCCAGATAATTTTGGCCTCCATTGGCCCGCAGCTTGAAAAAGACCTGGCGGAAACCAAAGAAAAACTAAATGAGATAAAAGAGGGGCGGTCTCTTCTTAAGGAACAGGTGGAGGCAGAAGAGATTGCCGATATCGTTTC
>JAWOEJ010000297.1:0-6821 GCA_046482845.1 Desulfobacteraceae bacterium
GCCACCATAGATACCATTATGGCGAGAAATTTTGCCAGGGCTGTGGCATCAGGGGCCTCAGCCCATACAGATCACGGCATGGCCATGTTGGAGCTGTTCAGGGATGTGGTCAACGGCAAAGTTCTGGATTACACCATTAAAGACGAGGAAAAGCTGATAAACGTGGCCTCCTCTCTGGGCATTGAAACAGACGATATGTCCATCAAGGAGATCGCCAATGCATTGTACAAACAGCTGGAGCAGACCTATACCCAGGTTGAAGGCGAGATTCCCTTTGTAAAAAGGGCGCCCAAAGCCACCCTGGAAACCTGGCGGAAACTTGGGATTGTGCCCAGGGGGGCCATGCGGGAAATCATGGAGATGATGCACCGGACCCACATCGGTGTTGATCAGCATTATGAAAATATTACAAAACAGGCCAGCCGGACGGCACTGTCCGATGGATGGGGCGGATCAATGGTGGCCACGGAAATTTCAGATATTCTTTTCGGCACCCCGTCGCCTGTTGAAGTTGGGGTGAACATGGGTGTTCTTAAAGAGGATATGGTGAATATTATTATCCATGGCCATGAACCCAACCTGTTTGAATCCATGCTGGTATCAGTGAATGAGTCCACATTAGTTCAGGCGGCAAAGGAAGCTGGGGCAGCCGGCATAAATCTGGTGGGCATGTGCTGCTCCGGCGCTGAAATGATGTCCCGCCACGGCGTTCCCCATGCCGGCAATTTTTCTTCAACTGAAGCAATACTTGTAACAGGGGCGGTAGATGCCATGGCCGTGGATATTCAATGTATCAAACAGGGGCTGGCCGCGGTTGCAGAATGTTATAAAACCCCCTTGATTACAACCAATACAAGGGCCCACATTGAAGGGGCCACCCATGTTGAATTTGATGAGCACGCCCCTTCAGCCTGTACCGATGAAATTGTCATCAAGGCCATTTCCCGGTTTAAAAGCCGTACCCTGCCCGTTGAAATTCCCAGGGCTGTGAACCAGGGTATTCACGGATTTTCCCATGAATACATTGAGTACATGCTGGGGGGAGCTTTCCGCGGCAGCTATGCGCCGTTAAATGAAAATATTATCAACGGAAGAATCCGGGGGGTAGCCGGTGTTGTGGGGTGCACCAATCCCAGGGTGAAACAGGATGATTCCCATATCAGGCTGGTCAGGGAACTGATTAAAAATGATGTGCTGGTGCTCCTCACCGGGTGCGCTCAGATTGCCGTTGCCAAAGCAGGCTTGTGCGTTCCCGAGGCAGCGGTGTTTGCCGGCAGCGGCCTCCAGGAGGTGTGTGAAACCGTTGGCATGCCCCCGGTTCTCGGTCTGGGCTCCTGTGTGGACAACAGCCGGATTCTTATTGCCGCCTCAGCCATGGTGGCCCAGGGCGGACTGGGAGACAGTATCGCAAGCCTGCCCGTGGCAGGCGCAGCACCGGAATACATGAGTGAAAAAGCCATTTCCATTGGTCATTATTTTGTGGCTTCCGGGGTTTACACGGTGTTCGGGGTTACCTTTCCCATTGTGGAAAACACCAAATTTCACGATCTTCTTTTTAACGGTCTGGAAAAACAGGGACTGGGCAAATGGGGCTTTGACAAGGATCCCATACAGATGGCCCGGAAGATGATTGCCCATATTGATAAAAAACGCAAAGAACTCGGCATAGACAAGGCCAGGGAAAGGGTTCTTCTGGATATGTCGGACAGAAGGGAACTGGCCTGAGATTTTTTTTAACTGTGTAACTGAAGGTCTGTGGTGTTTTCAAGATACCGCAGACCTTCCATAATATGCTCTTGGAGCGGCAGTTGTTCTGATCCATGCTGACAGCTGCCGCTTAAAACTGCGATTAACGGTATTGATAATGGCACATTATTTGTATAACCATCATGATACCGTGCATTACGATACACCATGAAATTTAAATTGTACCGTGTCTTGCAGCGTGTAGCTTGTATCAGGTTTTTTATCAACCCGCCATAAAAGGAGAATCATGAAAAAATTTGTTTTGTTTGTGTTTAACGGAGATCCCATGTGTTTCATTCATGTGCTGCTCAATGTTTTGGATATGACGGCAAAGGGTCATGAAGCTGGAATTGTAATGGAAGGGGCCAGTGTAAAACTGATTCCAGATCTTGAGAAAGAGGATAATCCCCTAAAGACACTGTGGCAGAAAGTAAATGACCAGAACCTGGTGTACGGTGTGTGCAAAGCCTGTTCCCACAAGCTCGGCACCCTGGAATCGGCCCGGGATCAGAACCTGGTCCTTCTGGATGACATGAGCGGTCATCCTTCCATGTCCGGGTACATGGAAAAGGGCTTTGAAATTATCACTTTTTAAGTGGTTAATTATCACTTGAAGGGGAAGGGGCTGGAAAAGGATCAGGAGAAACTTACCCGGAAGTATATGTGGACAATGAATGCGGTGCTATTGTCATTTTAATCTTTTTCCAGTATAATCCCAAAAATGTCATATATGATGACAATAGCGCAGGCCTGACCCCTCACAGGTAAATGTCTGCATTGAAAAATTTGATCATCGACAAAAGGATTTAAGGAAGATGTTATGAAATTTAAATTAAGTTTGTCAGTAATTCTGGTAATTTTATTTGCGGCAGCTGTGGTTGTGGCTGTTCAGGAAAAAGGGGCAGAAGACATTGTCCTTGACAGTGGAAGCCGTGGAACGGTTGATTTTCCCCACAGCCTTCATCAGAGTGCCCTTGACGACTGCAGTGTCTGTCACTCGATTTTTCCTAAGGAAAAGGGGGGCATAAAGGATTTGATTGACCAGGGAAAGCTTAAGAAGAAGCAGGTCATGTATAAGTCCTGTATGAAATGTCACAGAGACCTTAAAAATGCAGATAAAAAATCAGGTCCTGTCAGTTGTTCAAAGTGTCATTCCTGATTTTTCATGGAGTAGCAATTAAATCAGGTCTAAACCAGATCTAAACCAGGTTTAAATCAGGTCTAAACCAGATCAGATGAGGACAAAGCATCAGATAAGGACAAAGCGCTGCCGTGTATTTCAGTTGGCAGCGCTTTTCAGGAATTGCGCCATGCAGGGATTAAAGGGATTCCATCAGCCTGCCAAGGCTTTTGATATGTTCTTTTTCCTCGTTTGCAATGTTTTGGATGATTTTTTTGGCCTCCGGGGTTTTTGTCTGCCGCAGCGCTCTGTGATAGAGATCAATGGCCTGGGCTTCTATGGACATGGCCAGAGAGATCACCTCAACTTCAGAATTCAGATCCGGGTTGAAAAGGGCGATATATTCCTGTGAAGAAAGTCCCCCTTCTATTTCCCGGGACTCCTCCTGGATTTTAAAGGTTTCCCAGTCCACTGGATCCGTGCTGATTTTATTGTACGCGTTATGAATGGCATGCTGGTGCTGGATTTCAATTTTGCTCAGTTTTGAAAACAGGTCTTTGACCTTTTTATGTTTTGCATCTTTTTCAAGTAGAATATAAAAATTTTCCAACCCCTGTTCAAGGGAAAAGGCAATACTTAATATTTCCGCGGGAGACTGGCTGCCTTTGAAAAGATGGATGCCATGATCCTGGGGACCAATGGCTGTTTTTGAGGTCCAGGCCTTTATGCCGCCGGAAAGGTTAAACGCCCTGTACCCTTCTTCTTCAAGCATCTGAACGGCCACTCGGCTTCGTCCGCCAATGGCGCAATACACCAGAGAAGGCGTTTCAGAATCAAGTTCGTCCATTCTCACAGGCAGATCAGGCAGGGGGATCAGCAGGGCGCCTGGAATATGACTTTTTTCGTATTCAGACGGCTGCCTTACATCAATGATGTTTATCTCTTCAGCTGAATGTTCTGAGATAAGTTTTTCAGCCTCGTTAACATCCAGAGACTGGGCCGGTGTAAAAAACTGCCTCCATTTCATACGCGTTTTTCCTTTATCATTAAAGATGATCAGACCTGACCGGCTTTTTCCACAAGCATCCGGATGTGGCCCATTTCTTCGTGGATAATATCATTGAGCCGGTGTTTTCCACTTTTTTCAGGAACAAGTTCCTTCATGCCCAGGTAAAAGACAATTGAGTCCTTTTCCGTCTGCAGGGCGGACTTGACAATGTCCTTAAAATCATCCCCGGGCGTCTCTTTTTCATAAAACACTCTCATGTCTGCCAGTGCTTTCAGGTAGAGAAAATTTTCATCCTCCGGATCAAACACCGTGGATTTTTTTTCGTTGTCGGTAAGCTCTTTTTTTAATGTTTCAAAGGTTTTTTCATGTTCATCTTCCATGGCTGCAAGTTCAAGCAGAAATTTTTTATGGTCCTGGCTTTCAACGTTTTCAGCCGCTTGTCTGTAAAATGAGGCACCGTTTTTTTCAATCTGCACGGCCATTTCAAAAATATCGTCTGCATTAAATTCATTGGGCATCCTAACCTCCAGATCTGTTGGGTAAATATTATTTTAACGTGTCACTCGATCATCAAGTTTTTTGAATACCGCTGGGGGCTTTTAATCGGCCCTTCCATAAAAACCTGATAATCAAGTTATAGTACTTCAAATGCGATCTGATGTAAACCTTGTGTCCGTCAAAAGTTTTAACCATCAGTGCTGGTACTGAATCATATCTCAGCACCGGCCTGGTAACCGGTATGGACTGCATCAAAGGCCATTCCCACCCGGGCGGCATCTCCAATGACACGGTGGTCAATTCCCATTTCCTTTGCAGTCAATGCCAGCGGGTTGTATGAAATGGAGCCTGCGGCCATGACAACCGTGTCTGCACCAAGGGTTTCCATCTGACTGCCGTGTTCCATTTCAATCTCTGTTTCTTTGATTTTTACCACTTTCCCAGCAGTAATGGTTTGAACCCCAAAGCGTTTCAGGTCCTGCATCATGCCCCATTTGGTTGATTTTCCAATATCTCTGCCGATTTTGTCAGTCATTTCCAGAATAAAGATTTTTTTTCTGTTTTTTGTGGCCATTTCAACCAGACGTTCAACCGGTTCTGCCTGGTTCACCAGAAGAAATTTCAGGGTTTCTGCCGGCAAGGTGCCCTTTTCAGCAAGAAAAAGCGCTGTTTCAACCCCTACAGCACCGCCGCCTACAATGGCAACACGCGGCCCGGCAGCGGCCTTTCCTTCAAGGACATCCCAGGCGCTGACCACATGGGGCAGGTCTGCTCCGGGGATGGGAGGCTGCAAAGGCAGGGCCCCTGTGGCAAGGATAACCACATCCGGCTTTTGGGATGCCAGAATTTCCTGATCCACAGTGGTATTGAGAAATGTCGGTATGTTTTCAATATCGATCTGAATTTCAAGATCTGCTGCAAGCCGGGCAAACTCTTCTCGGCCGGGAGGGGCTGCGGCCAGGTGGAGCTGCCCCCCAAGGCGGCTTGTGCTTTCAAAGAGAGATACCTCATGGCCCCGCCTTTTTGCTGTTAAGGCCGCTGTCATTCCGGCAGGCCCTCCGCCGACCACCATCACCTTTTTTTTGATGTCGGCCGGTTGATCAAAGGCTTTGTGTTCATGGCCGGCCAGAGGATTGCAGAGGCATTCCACGTGTTTGAGCTGGAATAAATGGTCAAAACAGCCCTGGGCACAGGCAATGCAGTGGACAATTTCCTTTTCCCGTCCCTCCATGGCCTTTACCGGCAGATCAGGATCGGCAATCAGGCTGCGGCCCATGGCTGCCATATCGCAAAAGCCTTCCATTATCAGTGTTCTGGCGGTTTCAGGATCGTTGATCCTGTGGCTGGCAATCACAGGCACATCAACGGCATCCCGTATATCACCGGCAAGATAGGCAAAAGCGCCCCTGGGCACCTGGGAGACAATCTGGGGCACCCGGGCCTCATGCCAGCCCACATTGATGCACAGCGCGTCTGCAGGGCCTGCGGCCAGCTCCCGGGCATAGGTGATCAACTCATTTCTGTCATTGCCGCCGGGCATAAAATCATTTCCGTTCATTCTTACAATCAAAGGAAAGCTGTCACCCACCGCCGCTCTGACGGCATTGACCACTTCAATGCCGAAGCGCATCCGGTTTTCCAGGGACCCACCGTATTCATCGTCTCTCTGGTTGGTTAAGGGAGAGAGAAATTCACTGATCAGATAGCCTGTACCGCTTAAAATCTCCACCGCATTGAATCCGGCCTGTTTGACCCGGACAGCTGCAGCGGCAAAGGCGGCTGTAATCTCTTTTATTTCTGAGATCTCAAGGGCTTTGGGGGTCTCCTTTGTCATTCTGGATGCAATGGCAGAGGGCGCCACCGGCTGTCTGCCGTTGAGGAAAAAGGAAAAATTATAACGCCCGGCATGGTTGAGCTGGACTGCAGACAAAGATCCGTTTTGATTGATGGCCTCTGCCAGCCGGGTAAGTCCCGGGATAAACCGGTCATCATGGGCCCCGATGTTCTGGGTGTTGCCGGATAATTCATCTACCGTGGCAAACCCTGTGCAGATCATACCTGGCCTGCCCTTTGCCCTGCGGATGTAAAAATCGACAATCTGGTCATTCACCTCAAAATCTTCAGCCATGCCAAGGTGCATTGCCGGCATGTAAATTCTATTGGGTATCTCAAGCCTGTTGATACAGATGGGCTTGAACAGCGGATCATTTATCATTTTTTCTCCTATATGCTTTCTCATATGATTGATAGACGTCTAAATATTGTTAACCACCTAATTTTACACGCATACACGCAATCTGTTTTTAACTGCAGGACAGTTTCCTCCCGCACGGTCGTGGGAGCCATCGACTCGAATAATTGCTGCGCGTCCTGCAGCAAATCGCGCCGCTCATCTTTCAGGACCGCCATTGCATGCTTGCCATGCGCCAAGGCCCAATGGAAGAAGCG
>JAWOEJ010000112.1:0-9040 GCA_046482845.1 Desulfobacteraceae bacterium
CCGGACACCTGTGACAGAGGAATATCCGGAGCATTGACATTTAAAAAAGTAGCAGAAGGCAGTCCCCTGCTGACCACCTTGCGGGCCAGATCCGCAGTAAAACGGGCCATATTGTTAAAATCCATTGCTTCACCGGTTTTTATGGAAACGGCAATGCTTGGCAATCCGTTTAAAGCGCCTTCCCTGGCTGCTGCTGCAGTGCCTGAATAGTTAATATCCACACCAACATTACAGCCCGGGTTAATGCCTGACACAACCAGATCTGGCGGCCCATTAAAAATTCTGGGAAAAATTTTGGACAATGCCAGTTTGACACAGTCGGCAGGGGTTCCCTCCACAGCGTATCCTTTTTCTCCCCCGCCAGGATCTATTTCTTCAATACCCATGGGATATTTCAGGGTAATACTGTGCCCTGAAGCGCTCTTTTCTCTGTTGGGTGCCACTAAAACCACCTCATAACGGGATTTAAGTATTTTATACAGCGCCAGTATTCCAGGCGCTGCATACCCGTCATCATTTGTCAGCAGTATTTTCATATGCTTACCTATATTCCCTGTTCCTGATACACAAATTGTTTACCCCTGAGTTCCATTCCCATAAGCTTACCATTTTAAAGGAAATTTCGCAAATCAAATCTGGCTGGATCCAATTTAACAGGGTCACGCGACAACCTTTTTCCTGTCCCACACCACAGACGACGGGACAAACGCCCAGGGTGTATCTTCTTTTTCCGGCAGCGTTTTTGATCCGGCTGTCTGTTTATCATTGAAACCGCCCAGGATATCGGTTAAGGCATTGTCCCAGTCATAATTGTTTTCAATCCGGCTGCGGCAGGCAGACTGCATCCCGGCAAACTCCCCGGGCCGGCTGTTTTTCATATGATGAATTCTGATAATTTCGTCAACCCAGTCCTGGGGCTGATCAAGGCTTAACACCTGACCGGTTTTTTTGTTTTCAATGATTTCCTGGGGACCGCCAATGTCTGTGACCAGTGCAGGCAGCCCAGCCGCCTGGGCCTCCAGCACCACCATGCCGAACGTATCTGTTGTGCTGGGAAACACCAAAAGGTCCGCTGCCCTGTAATACTGCTCAAGGGCTTTGGGGTCAATCCGGTCTGTAAAATATATCCGGTCCCGGAACCGGCAGGTCTTTTTAAAATACCCCAGATCCGGTCCATCTCCGCATATGATAAGATTCAACCCCTTGATTTCTTTTTGCGCCCTGGTGTAGATGTCGATTAAAAATTCTAGGTTCTTGTCTTTGCTGACCCGTCCGGCCCAGATCAGGGTCATTCCCTTTTTAACGCCTTTTTCCTCCAGAAAAGAGTGCTTCCAGGACGCAGCAGGCAGATCGTCTTTTATGGTAAAACCGCGTTTAAAAAGGCTCATTTTTTGAGGATCATAATTCTGCTGCTCAAGGATTTTCATATATTCCCGGGTCGGGACTTTTATCATGGTTGAAAATGCATAAAAGCGATTGACAAGGGACTGAATCACCCCGGCCATGGCCTCATCTTCAAAAATCCATTCGGCCTGGGCCGCAAAATCGGTATGGTAAATGGAAACACATTCTATCCCCAGGATATTCGCCATTGTCATGCCGGTCATCCCGACCGGCCCCGGCGTGGACACAATGATTCTGTCCGGCTGATACTGATAAATCATTTCCATGGAAGACAGCAGTGAAGGAAAATTTACCGTATAGGATTTATAAAACTCCGGATTAAAGGAATATATACAGGGAAGATTCATGACCTCAATGGTTTCTGAAGAGAAATCGTCGTTTTCATTTCTGCAGGTGACAAAGGTAACATTTAACCCTCTTTGTTTCATTTCTCTGCCGAATTTTCTCAAAGTTACGGATACCCCGTTGAGATCGGTAAGGGTATCGGTAAACCAGAGGACTTTTTTATCTGAAATGGGCTGGTGTCCATTGAATTTCTGATCCAGTGCCACCATCAGATCCCTGTCCTGGGAAAGATGACGCAGGGAAGAAAAAAAGGGAACACAGATGAACAGCGCCGGCAGGGCAGACATTAGATTTTTCAATGATCTGCCGATATCGCCTCTGGATAAATCCTTTACAAAGGACTCCAGCAGCATTTTTAGAAAATCATCCAGCAGGGTGCCCATACTGTGATAGATACTCTCCATCTTGTCTTCCAGTCCCAGACGTCTGCCATGGGACCAATGGTATACATCTTCAAAAAAATCCAGGATAATTCTGTCTTTTTCCTGTTTTACCTTTTTCACCTTTCTCATGGCAATCCATTGTTTCAACCGGTTCTGCTGGCTTTCAAACACAGCATGGTTCACAAATGACATTACCTTGCCGGGAGAATTTTTCCGGGTAATCGAGGAGTAATCACAGAAAATCTTATAAATGGAAAAGGCAAAGGACTTGTAGTCATTACAGCGGCCGATATTATCTGTTTTTTTGTCTTTTATGCTTTGAATGAACGCGTCCTTTGACAGGGGACAATCGCTGATTGTTGCCGTACGTCCGATAAAAAGACCGGCATGGTCATCAGACCCGCCGGTAAATCCTTTTATCCAGGATTCATCCCCCATGGGCCTGATATTGTATTTTTCTGACAGGGCCTGAAGCCTGGCCGGTGTCAGCTGCTTGAGGATGGACTGCCAGGTTTCGTTGTGATACCGGTTTCTGGCCCCGTTTAATCCCTCAAACACATCAAAGAGCACCAGAAGCTTTTCCAGCTTTTCAATGGATAATTTGCCGTTCACGCTGTAAAAAGCGTGGGCAACGGAACAGGCCAGTTCTCTTTCTTTGATATATTCCCTTAAGCAGTAGATATTATGCCTGAGCGCTTCAATTTCTGCAAACTGTTCCGGTGTAATGTCAAATACCAGTATATGGATCTTGCATCTGTCTTCTGGAAAATACGTGGTTACCTCAACACTGATAAAGGTATCTTCAGGGTATTTTTGAACAAGTTCAAGCGCCCCCTCAATGGTATTGTGATCGGTTACAGTTACAAAATCCATATGACATTTTTTTGCATGGTCATACAGGGTGTCGATGTCAGTATAGGATTCCCTTGCTCCGGTTTTTTTTAAAAACCACTCTGAAGGCCGTTTAGACGCTTTTGAATGGACATGAAGATCTGCTTTTACCACTTACTTTTCCCTCCTCAGATAAAAATAAAAAACAACACGCTGATATCCACTTTATCAATCAAATCTTTTCCTTGACCACATGAAACAAAAGGGTTGATCCAGTAACCGAACTTCTGCCGGTATACAAAAAAATAATAACCCAGACCATCTGGAGAAATAAAACAACCCCGGGCTGCCAGAGTATTCTCACCCCTGTAATCACATCGGGAATCCGTGCTGAGGGCTGGAGCTCCCCGCTGGTCAGAACACCGGACATCTCCGGCACCGGCCCGGACATGATCAAAATAACCGCCCCCATATAAGCAACCCCAACCAGGGCCATGATCTGATAGGCGGAAAAGGCTCTGCCCCCTCTGAAATCATCCCGGAAAAATTCGGAAAACACCCGCCATAACTGGGTGATGACCAGGGTTACCCCTAAAGACATCTTAAAATGACCATATAAAAACAATGCAGTCCCTATCAGTCCGGTCACGGTATAGATAACAGCCGTCACTGCCTGAACAGGAATGATCGGCTGATTGTCAAGACAGGATGCATAGGCAATTTTTTTTGTTTTGCCCTGAAAGATAAAATGATACTTTGAAAAAATCCATTTAATCCACCGGCTGGAGTTGGCCAGGGATTTTCCATAGCAGCACCCGAAACTGATACAGGCCAGACGTCCCAGTCCTTCTCCAAAGCTGTAGGCAAGGGCAACAGCCGCAAAAAAACAGAAAACCGGCATTTGAAAACTGGAAATAAGGTTTACCCCTGCGACCACCCAGGGCAGAAGAATAATGGCAACAAAACTGGCTCCGCCCACGGTAAACCCACTGCTTTTTTTCTCAACCATCCATGCCACAATCCGTGCCGCCGGAACAGCAGCGCCCAGCAAAGGAATAATATACTTCATCTGAACCACTGCGGGAATACTGCACGCACCAAGAAGAATCACAAGCACTGCCAGTGCAAAAATATAGGCATTGGCTGAAAAAATACCGTAATAGGTCAAGTTCATTCCCTTCCATGTCCCGTCTTTTTGTTTCACCACAGGCACCGCAGCAAAAAACTGCCACTGCTCCCTGGGAAGCTGCTTAAACCCCCAGGCCATCAGCAGGGCTGTAAAAAAGAAAATAAAGATCAAAAAAGACAGATTCATCATATGTGGTTATCTCCTCCTTTTTGTACTTGAAGCAGAGCTGAACTGGCAACCGCCTCTCGGACCCGGACGGCTGTTTCCACCAGAGCAGCACCAAACCCCAGGCTGAACCTGCTCTGGGCATCAGTTCTGTTCATGTTTTTAACAATATCCCTTGAAAAACGTATCCGTCCCGCTTCAAACAAGAGAATCACGGTTGAACTGCCCGGTCTGAAAAGACTTTTGGGCTGTCCTTTTCTGACAATCATTCCCTGGTGCATATCACAGGGACTGTCATAACAATGGCTGCTGTAGCACTGGTCGATCTGACCCACCATCATGGCAGCCACCTCGATCATGGCCACCCTTCCCACACAGGTTCCCCCTTGTATATCTGTATTAAAAATGGTGACCACCCGGGTGTTTTTGGAATAAGGGGTGACTTCCCTGACCACAGCACCGGGATTGCAGGCATGAAACTTTCCGTTGATTTCATAAAAATCAGCCACCCAGCCGGTTACCGGGGCATGGTTATAATGATATTCATCCGGAGTCAGCCTGAAAATCGCGTACTGCCCGTTTCTGAACGTGTCCGTCCAGACCTGTTTTTCAAGGAGTTCTTCAAATTCAAAAAATTTTCCCTTTATAAAAAGGGGGGCGCTGGATTTTAAATCTCCCACAAGGACTTTTGCATCTGAAGGAGACACCACTATCCCATTATCCTGAATGTCATCCTTAGTGCTGAAAGGTTCTGTTTGCGCTTCAGGCATGGGGCGGCACGCCCAGTACCTGATCTTTCGCTGAAATACCTGACGCGGCGTTAAAAAACAGTCCAGGGGAAGCACACAATCCGACATATCAATCCCCATATTTTCAATAAACGCCTCCACCTGTTTTCTATTCCAGTTAAAGGAAAAATCAAACGCCAGATAACTCAGCAGTGCAGAACTTCTCTGGGAAACCACAAGATTAAAGCAAAATGTGGCATTCTCCCGCACATTGGAATACACAAAATTCACCAGTTTATCCCTGAAAAATTTTTCAGTTCTCACCTGCCCTGTTTTCCTGTCAATATACTGATGCTGCATGGCCTGCTCCTTTTTCAGTCTTAATGCCTTAAAATCAATATCTGCTTATTGGGTCATACGCGTCTGCTGCTGGTCCATAGATAAAACAATCAACTGAATCATTTTCTCAAGCACATCCTGTGTGGCGGTTTCATTTAAAACCGCGTCCCTGTTTTCCTCCAGAAACATAGAAAGAGACTGGCTGCCAAGGATTGACCGGAGTATTTCCCCGGACGACGTATCCCGGAACCCTGCCCATAACTCCAGGTGCTGCAGATCCTCCTCAACAATCTTAAACCCTTCGCTCATATGTTTTTTCCTCAAACCCTCTCTCATATATCTTTCAGCAGCCTGATTAAAGGTTTCAGCGTTTAATTCTGTTGCCTTACCGGCTTTTGCCTGTTTAAGGACATTTTCAACCATGCGGTCGGCTGTCCGGCTGCTGCCGGCCCCCCTCACCCGCTTTTCTGCATTTTTTATGGTGCTTAAAAGCTCAGGAGCGTTGATCAACGCCTCTCCCTGATCTGTAATCATAGCCATCAATGCGGCAAGATAGTCTTTAATCTCGAATTTATAATATCCAGGATAGGTGATACTGTTGAAAAGCTTGTTTTTTTTGTGGATCTTAGACAGAATGATCTGCATCAGCCGGTTGGCCGTCTTTTTGTTCACAAACACGGTTTTGATGCCCATGGCCGCCCCAAAGAAGATCTGGCGCCGTTCACTTTCGATTTCCGGCGTGTCTGGAATATCTTCATGGGTGATCTCCTGTTCAAGTATCAATTTCCAGGCAAAACTAAAGATGATGCGCTGAAGCTGAACGGCTTCCCCGAAATCTTCAAACAGGCTTTCAAAGGTACTGTAGTACCTGGCTTCAATCCCTGAAAAGCCATGGACTCCTTTTTTTCTCAAGCGCATCAGCATATAAAGGGGCATTCGGTCGTCAAACACCCCCATTTCCTTAAGGTCTTTTGCCAGGCGGGCCTCATTTCCATCACTTCCGTCAAGGGCGGAATTCTCTTCTGTGGCCAGTGCTGCGATAAAATAGTCCAGAAGTCTGAAATCCGGGATCAAATCGCCTTTCATACAAAAAACACGTTGAATGATTCTATCCATCAGTTCAGGACCAAACGGGGTAACCGGCCGGGAGCATATTTTTATCCCCGCCTTTTTCTTCCACTGCTTCCAGAGCATTCTCAGATGCATAAAATCCAGTTCATGGGGAAGGAATCCCAGAATTTTTTCAGGATGAAAATCCTGGAAATCCAGGCGATAGGGCGATGCACTGTACAATCCCACAAAAAGTGGAATAAAGTGTTCACAGATCTTTATGCAGAGATCGCCAAGATATTTTTCATCCTCCGGGGTAAATGCGCTGGTGTTACGGCCCAGCAGGGCCGTAATTTTTTTACTGCCCAGACTCACATGGGTACCATTATTGGCCAGGCTTATATCTGAAATATTGGGCAGTACCACAAGGTTGGAAGTTATAATTCCGGCATCCCTGAGTTTGGTGAGGGCATTCATGCGGCTTCTTGAAAGCACCCTGTGGCATAAATGCATATACGCCATTTTTTCCTGCCCCCTGTTCCATCCGGACAGGCATGGACTCATAAAAAGCGATCTGTACAGAGAATCCGGAATCAAATTGTTAAAAAGACGCTGACGATGAGGAGTATGGGAGGCAAAATAAACCCTGACCTGTTGTTTGTTTTCCTTAAGCCCCAGTTTAATTCCCGCATAGGCCGTCAAAAGCTGAACCAGAACAAACCGGACAGAGGTTTCCCGCACAGCAGGAATGTCCTGGTTCATCACTGCGGTAATCCCTGAAGGAAAAAAAGAGAGCACTTCCGGAGAGGAATTGTCATTGATAAAACAATCCATCATTTTTTTGGCAGCCATGCGCAGCCTGTGGTGGGTTGACGGATTTCCCACGGCCTGGGCAAGGCTCAGTTTCAACAGGTAACTTACCGGTACCCTGAGATAAGGGGTCTGATCTTTTTTAACCAGAAACCTGGATTTGTCGCTGCGGCTGCCGGCACTGGGATGTGTTTTATCCCTGAGCATATCCTTTTCCAGTATCTGGCCGGCATAGAGATTTAGTTTTTTTCTGGGAAAACACACCCAGCTGTTTTCCCACACAGCATCTTCTCCAGCAGAAAAATCCCGGCTGCCGTAAGCGCAGGGGGTAAGGTACTGCTCAATGCCGGCAATCTTTTTATCAAGGCCCCCATCCCGAGCATTCTGTTTTAAGAGATTTGTATACCAGGAAGACGTTCTGATTTCCGCCGGCAGATCCACATCTTCTGAACACCCCGTTACTACGGCCTGAAATTCATTTTCGCATCCGCAGGTAGTATCCCCGCAGGAAAAGGGCAGAGAATCAGCAAAGCGTTCTGGACTTGAATCATCAATGTCCAATGCTTTTCTAACCCGGGCGATAATTTCAGAATGGGGCTCTTTGGAAAGACCTGATCCCCCATAAGAAGGCTTTTTAAATTGACTATCTGTCTGCGCTGCATCAGCCATGGATCATCCTCAACCGGGGTATCCCGTCAATAAACAATTAATTCATAAATGCGGTTACACTCCTCCTATAGCTTCTGTCCGTTAATATTTGATTAATGGTGTATTAAATCTTTGTATCTTTAGAAAATCCTGCCCAAAAAGGGCAGAAGGACAGCTGTAAGTCTGTCAACAGCTTTATGACCAAACACGTATCCTGAATGGAATCATTGACACACGATGCCGGCGGGATTACACTACCCCATAGTCAAATATTCACGCTGAGGGCGACGCTCGGCCCTGCCATAAAAACTTGATAACCGAGTAAAAAGCATGGAAAACTGACTATTATGCCGTACAAACCCATATCAAGGATAAAGATATATAATGCTTAAAATACTTATCCAAATATTGATTGTATTTATTTTTTCTTTTGCAGATGCAGTCTGCTCAGAAGATCTGATATGCGGAACAGCTGAAGAATTCCCCCCTTATCAGTTCGAGGAAAACGGGCAGACAAGGGGATTTGACGCTGAAGTGGCAAGACTGGTCTTTGAAAGGCTTGATGAAAAATTTATATTTTTCCAGGGTCAATGGGATAATGTCTTTAATGATCTGAGATACGGAAAAATCGATTTTGTAACGGGTATGGAAATTATCGAGATAAGAAAAAAACTGTTTGATTTCACAACGCCTTACTCTCACAGATATGATGTTGTCTTTATTCGGGAAGATAATAAAAAGATAAAAACCATTGAAGATCTGTATAACATTATTGAAATGCGCCAAGGCCAGGCCATCCCCGGGCCAACGATAAAATCACGGGCCGGGCGGCTAATTAGTGTTTGCACGAAAACGGTTGACAAATAAGGGCCTGCAATTAGTGCACGCTGCAGCCCCAGTGCATTTTTTTGTTGAGCATCAGAAAGTTAGTCGATTTCTCTTGGCTCCATTAAAAGAGTTACACCTTCTAAAACATCAGAAAACCGTTCCTTTGACAAAATACCAATCTTTTCGATCAGATCACTTTTATTGACTGTAAAGAGTTGAGATATATTAATTACACTTTTTTTTGGGATATTGGCTTCACCCTTTTTTAAAGTTACATTTCCTGGAGCACTGCCTCTTTTCAAATTCGAGGTTAAGGCACAAACGACAACTGTATTTATTCGGCTTTGATTGAATAGATTGTTTTGCAAAACAAGGTGAGG
>JAWOEJ010000081.1:0-5086 GCA_046482845.1 Desulfobacteraceae bacterium
CGTCTGATTTTATGGCAACCAGGGCTGAGAGCCGCTGATCTGGACGAGCGGGTTGATACGTTACGACAATATTGTGCGAGTAACGATCTGTCCCTGTATGGTCTTGATCAAATTGCCTCCTGATATTAAATATCTGTACTCGACCATCAAGTTTTTTGAATAGCATTGCTCCCAGCGGTTGCCTGTCAGGAACAAAAAAGTCTGATCTCCTTTGGTTCTCAATGTTCCTGACAGGCAACCGCTGGGGGCGGCCGATTGGGCCTTCCATAAAAACTTGATAATCGAGTGTAATTATAATTTTAAATAAAGTTTAAATCATAGTTTTTGTTCATTTTTCATAAAACAGGGAATACAGAGGAATTTGCCGCCAAATCTTCTGATCCGGGATTCCATGACCAGTTCTCCGCAGGCATCGCATGTAATGCTCTCCATTATGCGTGCCGGTCTTACCGGCGGGCTGGTTATTTCCTCTATTGTGAACAGGTCCTCAAGCTCAGCGGCCATGATGCGTTTTATGGTTGCCTCCCTGTTGTCGCTTCTTGGAAAATCCGGTCTGAACAGGGCTCGAAAGCCTTTCCGGCTGTCTCTGTCATAAAAGGTAAATCCTGATTTTCCGTAATCTTTGTGAACCAGGTTGCCTTTGCCAAAGGTGCAGTCGGTCAGATACTGTACCGCATCTACGGCACACATGTCGGTTTCCACCACGCAGACCGGGTTTGCCGCTTCTGTTATATTGAGTTTTTCCATGGCAAGTTCTGACACACGTATGCCGATTGCCAGACCCGGACACCAGTGCCCGTGAAATTCTTTTGTTTTATCTATTGTCTGCTGATCAATTGAACACCCCATAAGGCTCCTTGTTCTCGATGATGTGGTTTTTTTGTTCGGTTTAAGATGAAAATGGAATCAATTTAGAGTAAGTCAAAGGAGATGTCAAGAAGGTTTTACCCCTGTACATGGGCACAGCCAGGCCTCTGGGGCTTCCTGTATGAGACCTGAGATGATGTTTCTGGTTTTTGTTGATATTGACAAGGAACGCTTTTGATGCCATATGTGTAAGTGTATTTTTTTTACCTGTCAGTCAGAGGAGGGCTTGTGATGGACAAATTGAAAGCATTGTTATGGGTTGTCAGTATTTTAATTTTTTCTCTGATATTCACCGCTGTGAACAGTTCTGCAAAAACGCATATTGTTTCATCAAATGGTCAGACCGTCTATGTGCCAGCGTATTCTCATATCTATATAGGGGACAGGGAAAGGGCGTTTCTCCTTGCTGTGACATTGAGTATCAGAAACACAGATTCAGCAAATCCAATTGTTGTTGAAAAGGTAAGCTATTATAGTTCAGACGGTAAACTGCTTGAGGAATATATTGACCGCCCTGTTACTGTTGAAAATCTTTCTGCCATGCGCTTTATAGTCCGTGAATCAGATAAATCAGGGGGGTCGGGCGCCAGTTTTATTGTTGAATGGCGTGCAGAAAAAAGTGTGACAACACCTGTTATAGAAACCATTATGATCGGTGCCCAGACCCAGCAGGGCATATCGTTTACCTCAAGGGGTCAGGTCATAAGGGAAAAATAATGGTTTAGCTGCCATTGCTGTCTGGATCAGATACCTTCTGCAGTTTCTGGAGATTCAAAGGTTTGCCCAGGGCAATGAGAAGATCCCCTTTATCAATAATACTTTCCGGCCCCGGGTTAAAGACCATTTCACCGGAAGTTTTTTTGATGCTGACAATGAGGACATCAAATCTGGGGCGTATGCCGGAATCCTTCATGGGTTTGCCCACCAGTTCAGAATTTCTGCTCACAGGCAGTTCTTCCATCTGCAGATTGATATCCCCCCGCATGGCCAGGTCCATGAGACTGGTGACAGTGGGACGCAGTACGCTCTGCACCAGGCGCATTCCTCCGATATTATAGGGCATGAACACCTGTTCAGCCCCTGCCTGTTTCAGCCGGGCCACATGGGATTCAGCATCGGTCCTGGCAACGATTTTCAGCTTTGGATTGAGCTGTTTTGAAGACAGGGTAACAAACACATTGGCTGCATCTTCAGCAAGGGCGGTGATAAGGCAGGAGGCCTGTTTCAGACCGGCAGACAGCAGTATATCGTCCTGGGTGGCGTCTCCCGGGATAAAAAGCATCTTTTTTTGTTCCAGTTCAGCCAGGGCATCCGGGTTTTTTTCAATAACCACCACATTAAACCCTTCCTTTTTGATTTCTCTGGCGACAATACTGCCGATTCTGCCGTATCCGCAGACAATGTAATGGTCTGTAAGTTCATTGATTATTTTTTCCACCCTGCGCCTCCCTAATAAGTTTTGAAATTTACCCTCCACAAGCATCTGAGCCAGAGATCCGCCAAGATAAAAAAAAGCGCCGACCCCGCCAAAAATAACCAGGATGGTCATTATCCTGGCTGCAACAGACAAGGGCTTGACCTCCATGTAGCCCACTGTGGAAAGGGTGATCACCACCATGTATATGCTGTCAATAAAGCCCCATCCTTCTATAAGCATATACCCCAGGGTACCGGCTGTTGTCACAAGTACTATGAAAAAGCTCCCCATGATGATGGACCAGCCAAAAGGATGTTCCGTGCGCATGTGCAGCCGGTAGTTCATGATTTTTTTCAGCAGCTTCATTAACAGTCTCCCTGATTTTTACGCAATCTTTTACTCGATCATCAAGTTTTTATATCTGACCCTTCACAGGTAAATGTCAACATAAAAAAGTCCTCCGACGGTCGCTGTTCTGACAGGCAGCCGCTGGGGGCGGCACTCTCCTGTTTCCTTAGTTTACAGTTGTTGCGCATAAACATAGATTGAGAGAGGTTTCCAGTCAAGCTTTTTATATGAAAGCCATCAGTACTCAGCTAACAGCTAACACTCGGTTATCAAGTTTTTATGGAAGGGCCGATTAAGAGCCCTCAGCGGTTGCCTGTCAGGAACATTGAGAACCTAAGGAGATAAGACTTTTTCCCTGCCAGGCGTTAAAAAAATCAAGCTGTTTGAGGACCGCAGGCCGCAGTTCTTGATTTTTAGCCTGGCAGGGAAAAAGTCCTCCGTCGTTCTCGTTCCTGACAGGCAACCGCTGAGGGCGGCGCTATTCAAAAAACTTGATGATCGAGTAACAGCTTTCATTCTTTGTTGTGTCCGTCAGGATATGGGGGTTAGTTTAGAAAAAAATGGTTGGGAAAAGAGAGGGGAAGGGATTTTTGAGAAAATACATTTTTCTGTTTTGACATATTTTATGCCCGGGGGATTCCCCGGGCTGTGGGTTTTATTGCAGGACAATATGACTTGAGCAAGCCAGGCCCCTAAAAGTTTAATTATGCTGAGATATCTATCACAGAGCCGCCAAGTTCCTGTATTTTTTCATCAATGGTGTCAAGGCTTTTTTCAATGGTCTGGTAGCAGATCTGGGGAAGGCTGCCGCCCCATGCCTTTTCTGCTTCGGCAAAACCCTGAAGAATACCTTCCCGTCCGGCTTTTAAACGGTCAACATCGTCTCCTGCCCCTTTTACAACAAAGTCAATAATGCGCTGGGCTGTCTTATCAATTCCAAAATACCCGTTGTCACTGATAAGGTCACTGGCCTGTTCTGGAGACAGTTCTGAAATGGGGGTGTCATTGTAAAACAGTGAGGCTTTTTCTTTTTCGTCCAATTCATTGAAATGGGCAAGGGCGTTCTGAGTGTTTAAATTCTGAAGGGTTTGGGTGCCTGTTTGAGTTCTGAATTTAGAACTGAATTCATTAACCGAGTAATTGATCGTTTTTTTTGTGTTTTTTGCCTCAGTGCTGATTTGAAAGGTTTTGCGGGTAATTGTGGATGAAAGAGACCAGTCTGTCTGCGTTGAAATCATTTTTTTATCTCCTTTTTTTTATATGAAAGCCATCAGCCGTCAGCCATCAGTACTCAGCTAACAGCTAAAAGCTAACAGCTTTCATGCTTCGTTGTGTCCGCCAGGACTTGTGGGTTTATATGAAAGCCATCAGCCGTCAGCCATCAGTACTCAGCTAAAAGCTTTCATGCTTTGTTGTGCCTGTCAAGGCATGGCCGTTATATGAAAGTCCTGGATCGGCTGCCTCTAATTGGACTTAGCTCCGCGTCTACGACCCTTACTTTGTTGTGAGCCTGCTGCTCATGGGGGGTATAGAAAGTCTGATATATTTTGCTCCTTAACCGGTTTTTTGAGAATATATTTAAATTATCGGTGTTTTGAGAAAATACTTGAAAAATCCAGGTGAAAAAAATTGACCTGACAGGCAGTTAAGAAAAAAAAGCCTTGACAGACAGGAAAATATTTTCTATCACTCGGTTATCAAGTTTTTATGGAAGGGCCGATTAAGAGCCCCCAGCGGTTGCCTGTCAGGAACATTGAGAACCAAAGGAGATCAGACTTTTTCCCTGCCAGGCGTTAAGAAAATCAAGCTGTTTGAGGACCAGTGGCCGCAGTTCTTGATTTTTAGCCTGGCAGGGAAAAAGTCCTCCGTCGTTCTCGTTCCTGACAGGCAACCGCTGGGGGCGTCGGTATTCAAAAAACTTGATAACCGAGTATTATTTTTTCGATTTGTTTGAGCTGAAATCGAGATAAACGATAATTTTTGGCCAATTCAATTTCTGGTTTCAACCAGAATTTCGCTTCACCATTTTCGCAGTGAATATGCACATGCATTCTTGTTTCTTCTCTGGAAAAGAAAAAGAATCGATATCCTTTCTCACGTAATAGTGTTGGACTCATAAGGAAAACCTGGCCTTTTTGTCTGAAACGGCTTTATTACTCAAAAGATTACCGAACTGAAGTTCCAATCCTGCCCGGCCATTCAAAACATTTGATTGTTCAAGGATAATCCTATATAGAAAGTATTTCTACCTAACCATTACCGCACAAGTTCTGAAAAGGGCCACAGACAAGGAGCTAAGGGCGGATGGTAATATATACGCCGGGGCAATCCCCGGGTGTTTTATAATAGAGCTTATGGCTCAGTGACCCATCAATTAGCTCCTTAGCCCCTTGTTTGCAGCCCCATTCATTGCTTGATTTTTCACGGGGCTCCTATTATAAAGGTTGGCGACAA
>JAWOEJ010000254.1:0-4915 GCA_046482845.1 Desulfobacteraceae bacterium
ACCCCCGCAGTTTTCTGACCACGCTGATGCGCTTGACCCCCCGGGAATTAAGATCGGAAAAAAATTCCTGGTCCCGGAAAACCGTCAGCCCCTCCTTGAGGCTCAACTGAAACCAGTTTTTCAAAGTCACCCGGTTCCCGGTCCAGTTATGGAAATATTCATGGCCGATAACCATCTGGATGTTTTGAAAGTCTTCGTCCTCGGCAGTACCGGGATCAGCCAGCACATACCGGGAATTAAAGATGTTCAGCCCCTTGTTTTCCATGGCACCGGCATTGAAATCATTGATGGCCGCGATCTGGTACAGATCCAGATCATATGCCAGGCCGAACCGCTGCTCATCCCATGCCATGGCCTGTTTCAGGGATGCCATGGCATGGCCGCATTTGTCGATATTGCGCTTTTCACAATAAATTTTCAGGTCCACCTGCCTGCGGGAACAGGTGGTGAAGGTGTCATGGATATGGGCCAGATCCCCTGCCACCAGGGCAAACAGATAGCTGGGTTTTTTAAAGGGATCCTCCCACCGCACAAAGTGCCGGTTATTGGACAGATCCCCTGCATCCACACGGTTGCCGTTGGACAAAAGCACCGGATACCGGGTCTTGTCGGCAATAATGGTGCAGGAATACGGCGCCATGACATCCGGCCGGTCCAGAAACGGGGTAATATTCCTGAACCCCTGGGCCTCGCACTGGGTGCAAAAAATATTTCCCGACCTGTAAAGCCCCTCCAGGGAGGTATTTTCATGGGGCTTTAGAATGGATGCAATTTCCAGGGTAAACCTGTCCGGGGTGGCGGCAAGCCGGAAAAAATCTTCCCCTGCCTCATATTCCCCCGGCACCAGCACCATGGAATCGGCAATCACCGAAGAGATCTCGAACTTTCCCTTGTCCAGCACCAGGGGCGGATGTCTGTCCCCTGCTGCCTGGCTTTTGCGCATGAAAAGCTTGGAAAAAACCATTGTCCGGTCTTCATGGATATCAAATGTCAGATCCACCTGGTCAATGATAAAGTCAGCGGGCCGATAATCTTTTAAATACACTGTCTGCGGCTTTTTCATACCGGCCAAATTAAAACCATCTCCCATTAATGTCAAGAATTGAATTACTGTTCTGACCCGGCTGTTACCTTTTTATCCTCAAATTGTAACATTTTCTTCTCAAAACTATGTATTAATTTTCACAATTTTGTACCATAATAAAAAATCTTCTTCGTGTCCTTCGTGATCTTCGTGGTAAAACACTTTGACAGCCATGAGTATTAAAACAGCCGTTTTTTTGTCACCCACATGACAATAATTGTCCAGCACCATATTCTGCAGCACCAGCCACACCTGAACAACCTGCTGCAGCGCTGTTTCCTGTATTCAGAATCCCTGCCAAAAAAAATGAACCGATTCGACCCCGCTGCCGCAGCCCTGTGCCGTAAAAAGGCTGTTTCAGACCAATGGCACAAAAGTTGCTGGGGGAGGTATGAGGTATGAGGCTTGAGGTATGAGGAATGTGGATTGTGGTATGAGGATTGTGGAATAAAATTTAAATTAAAATCGTTCCCTCACCCCTCCCCCCTCACCCCTCATGCCTCGTACCTCACCCCTCATTTTTGTATTGACAAAAATACGCGTTTAATAAAGAATGGCTGACTTAAGGTTTCAACCAGAACTGATCACCTAAACTTTTTGGGAAATACCATGGCAGAACCTTTTCAATCCCAGTTGCCAATCAAACCGGATCAGATAATCGATATTCTTATCAGAAGAAAATGGCTGATTATCATTCCGTTGTGCATCACCCTGACCTTTGGTCTGTACCATACACTGACCGCAAGCAAAACCTATGAAGCCTCCACAATGATCCTGGTACAGCCCCAGCGGGTTCCCACAAGTTATGTGCGCTCGGTTGTCACTTCCAGTATAAATGAAAGAATCAGCACAATCTCCCAGCAGATCCTCAGCCGCAGCAACATTGAAAAAATCATCGACCAGTTCGGCCTGTATGAAGATTCTCCCAACATGTATCTGGAAGACAAGGTTGAAAGTATGCGTAAACGTGTGAATGTACGCATCGAAAGAACCAGGGGCGGGGCAGAAGCCTTTTCCATTGGGTTTACCGGTTCCGATCCCCAGCGGGTCATGAGAATCGCCAATACCCTGGCCAGTTACTTCATGGATGAAAACCTCAAGGTCAGGGAAGCCCAGGCCATCGGCACCAGTGAATTTCTGGACTCTGAGCTGGAAAAAACCCAGAAGCGCCTGGAGGAAAGAGAGCAGCGCCTGTCCGCCTACCGGGCCAAATACCTGGGGGGCCTGCCGGATGAGCTTGACGCGAATTTAAGAACCCTGGACAGGATTTACCAGCAGATTGCCAGCAAACAGGCCATGCTCCAGCAGGCCAGAAATGCCTTGAGCCTGCTGGAAACCCAGATTGCCCAGTCCAAAGAGATGGCATCCCAGAGTTTTGATGACATGTTTGCCTTTGATGAATTTGATGAAGAAGAAACCTTTGCCGCATCAGAAGAGGAACAGAAACTGGACTCTGCCAGACAGCAGTATGAGTCGCTTTTGCTCAGATATACGGAAAAACACCCGGATGTGCTGCGCCTTGAAAAAACCATTGAAAAAATGGAAGCCGCCATTGCCAGAAAACAGGAAACTGCGGCTGAAGCTGAAGCAGAACTGGCAGCCGGCACTGATACAGAGGAATTTCCCTTTGAAACATCTGAGGATATTACAGCATCAGAGGATACAGCATCGGAAGAAATGGACAATGCCCTCCCTGATGACATACCCAACTTTGCCGCCATGCAGCAGGAAGCCCAGCTCAAGCAGGTGCAGACCGAAATCAACAAACTTACGTCTGACATCGCCAAGCTCGAAGACCAGATGCAGATGTATCAGCAGCGGGTGGAAGATACCCCCAAAAGAGAGCTGGAACTGCAGTCTCTGAAAAGAGATTATGCCAATATCCAGGGTGTCTATAATTCTCTTCTGGACAGAAAACTGGAAGCAGAACTGTCCGTGAACATGGAAAAAAAGCAGAAAGGTGAGCAGTTCAGAATTCTGGACCATGCCCGGCTGCCGGAAAAACCCATCTCCCCCAATGTCAAGATGCTGTTTCTTCTGTCCCTTGCCGCCGGCCTGGGAGCAGGCGCAGGCATAGTTTTTCTCCTGGAATTCTTTGACAACACCATCCGCAGTGAAGATGTCATTGAAAAAGACCTGGGCCTGACCCTGCTGGCCCGGATACCGCCCCTGAAAAAACCCGGCCAGAAAAAAAAGATGATGCTGGAATGGACCCTGTTCACCTGTGTGAGCCTTTATGCAGTCATGTTTTTGGGCTTTTTTGCCATCCTTAACTGGAAAGGGCTGGACCGGACCATTAATTTCATCAAAAACATACTAAACATATAAATTTCGGAGTCACAGAGTGGGCAAAATTTACCAGGCACTGGAAAAATCCAATACTGCAAATCCTGAAACAGGGCAGCAGCGGAGCATCCCCCCGGCTGAGGAGGACACCGCACCAGCAGCCAGTCACGATCCCCTTCCGGCCGGGGAAAGCGGCCGGCAGAATACGGCCCGGAAAAAGCCGACAGCCAAGGCCCGGGGCCAGGTTCAGGACCAGGATCAGGAACAAGGGCAGGAACAGGAACAGGACCAGAGGCAGGAACCGGCCCAGGAGAACACCCGGTCCAAGCCTGCCCCCGCTGCTTCCCGGAAGTTTTTTGATGACCCGGACCTGGTGATCCCGGACAATATACACACATCTCTTGTCACCGTGTATACCCCCCATTCCATTGAATCTGAACAGTTCAGGATGCTGAAAAACAACATCCTGTTTCCGGAAAAAGGGCTTCCCCCCAAAAACATCATGGTGACCTCCGCCTCCCCCGGGGAAGGCAAAACCTTTGTTGCAACAAACCTTGCCGCCACCATTGCCCAGAACATCGATGAATATGTGCTGCTGATTGACTGTGACCTGCGCGCCCCGTTTGTTCACAAAGTTTTCGGGCTCGACGACCCCCCCGGACTCAGTGAATATTTGACCCGGGCACAGCCTTTGTCATCGCTTCTGGTGAAAACCTTTCTGGAAAAACTCACCCTGCTTCCCAGCGGTACCATCCCCCCCAACCCGTCGGAGCTGCTCTCCTCCGAACAGATGCGCCGTCTGCTCTCCGAGGTAAAATCCCGGTACAAAGACCGGTACGTCATCATTGACACCCCCCCGCCCTATCTCACATCTGAAACCAATGCCCTGGCCAGACACGTGGACGGCATCATCCTGGTGGTAAGCCAGGGCAAAACCCGGAAAAAAGAGATCGAAAATATCATAGAGATCTACGGCAAGGAAAAAATCATCGGCGTGGTGCAGAATTTTGCCAGGAAAAAGCCGGGGTATGGGTATGGGTATCACAAGTATGGGTATGGGAAGTGAGGGGTGAGGTATGAGGGGTGAGGTATGAGGGGTGAGGTATGAGGGGTGTGGTATGAGGAGAGAGGAGGGAGAGATATGAGGGGTGAGAAGAATGCGTATGGGTATAAACAGTTAACGGTGTGGCAGAAAGCAATGGGTCTTGTTATGCATGTTTATAAGGCAGCCAGTAATTTTCCAGCCCATGAACAATATGGACTGGGTTCACAAATGCGGCGTTGCGCTGTTTCCATACCATCCAACATTGCAGAAGGATATGGCCGAAATTCCAATAAAGAAATGGTACGGTTCCTTGATATTGCAAAAGGATCATTATATGAATTAGACACACAACTGGAAATATCCAGACAACTGGATTATCTGGATGCACAGAAACACAAAACCATATTCAACCTCTTGGATGAAACAAGCCGGCTGCTCTCAGGACTGAGGAAATCAAAACACACCCCACACCCCTCACCCCTCACCCCTCAATCCTCATC
>JAWOEJ010000304.1:0-3653 GCA_046482845.1 Desulfobacteraceae bacterium
TTTTTTGATTTCAGCATCCTCCATGGCAATGGAAGATTATCTGGTGGATCGATATCAGGTTGACCGGACCAAAATAAGAACATTTTCATTGGGGGTATCCAGTGAATTTTTAAAGCCTGCAGTCCCGGGAAAGCTTTCTGGAGATATTATGTCATTTTTGAAACAGAACAAATATATATTTTTTTCAAACAGAAGAATGACCGCCCACTATAATATCCTTTATATTATCCAGGAATTTGAAACCCTTTTGTCTGTCAGTCCACTTTTGGCAGACCAATGCGGTCTGCTGCTCCTTTCAGGTGACTATGAACCTGAATTTTTTGAAAAAATAGCCTGTTATATTGATGTACACAAACTGCAGGACAACATTATGGTGATCACTGATTATATTGATAAAGACATGATGTCCTCTATTCTGGAAAATACGACAGCTACCATTTCAATGGCTGCAACTGATCAATTATCAGCCGCAATTCTTGAATCTATTGCTAAAAATGTCCCCCCTGTTCTGAACCGCCTGGATGCCTATGGGGATATTGAAAAAAATCAGTGCGGTATTTTTTTAAATGCAATGGAAACAGGCGCGCTGGCGAATTGTCTAAATGACATTGTCTGCAAAAAGTTTGATCAAAGTATTTATCAAAACATGAAAATCTATGTGTCTTCTTTTTTGGAAAAAAAAAGGGTTCATGAAAAGATCATTCACATGTATCATGAATTACTCGATGAAAACCTTGACATGCAGAAATGAAAAGTGACATACAAACTTATGAAGCAGATCATTCAGGATTTGAAAAATGGACAGACGATTCTTGAAACAGTACCGGCGCCCCAGGTAAGAAATGGTCATGTTCTGATTAAAACCAGGCAGAGCCTCGTATCTTTAGGAACTGAACGAAGTCTGGTTGAATTCGGAAAAGCAAGCTTGATTGAAAAGGCCCGCCAACAGCCGGATAAAGTCAAACTGGTATTAGACAAAATTAAAAGCGATGGCCTGCTGCCTACCCTGGAAGCAGTATTTACAAAACTTGGGCAACCTCTGCCGCTCGGGTATTGTAATACCGGGACGGTCATCGCCTGCGGTTCGGGGGTTCAGGGGTTCAGGGCTGGCGACCGCGTGGCTTCCAATGGACCCCATGCCGAATTTGTTGTTGTTCCCCAGAATCTGGCTGCAAAAATTCCTGACAATGTCACTGATCCAGAGGCCTGTTTTACCGTCATCGGATCAATTGGCCTTCAGGGTATTCGTCTCCTCCAGCCGACTTACGGCGAAACCATTGTTGTCATTGGGCTTGGTTTAATCGGACTGGTTACCGCCGAATTGCTTGTTGCCAATGGTTGCAACGTCATAGGGTTTGATTATGATCAAACAAAAATAGACATTGCGATGCAAAAGGGAATTTCAGCAATCAGCCCGGGCCAGGGTCTTGATCCAGTCAGGTTTGTCGAATCCCAGACACAGGGAAACGGGGCGGATGGTGTTATTATTGCTGCCGCAACCAATGATAAAAAAGTTATCTCACAGGCAGCACAAATGAGCCGCAAGCGTGGAAGGATTATACTGGTTGGTGTTGTCGGGTTGAATTTATCAAGAAATGATTTCTATGAAAAGGAACTGACATTTCAAGTATCATGTTCATACGGACCGGGCAGATATGACAGTAAATATGAACAAAAAGGCCATGATTACCCCCTGGGCTTTGTCCGGTGGACTGAGAAAAGAAATTTTGAAACCATCCTGCATTCCATTTCTACCGGCAGATTGGATGTAAAACCATTGATAACTGAAAAGGTTCCGCTTAAGGATTTTAATAAAATTTATGGGAATTTAGGCGGCACAACCGCCATTGCCTCGCTGCTGGTTTATAATGATAAAGCATGCCCGGATTCGGTAGTAAAACTTTCTCAACCCGCTTTTACAGCCGCTTCCGGTTCCTCTGCTATTGGTATTATCGGCGCTGGCAATTTTACTTCGGCAACTCTGCTGCCTGCCATCAAAGGGTTGGACGCCAATATAAAATATATTGCCAGTTCCAGCGGGTTGTCAGCAAAGATTCTGGCAGAAAAAGGCGGCTTTGCCAATGCCACATCTGATTATACCCTGATTCTGGAAGATCAAAACGTGGATACGGTCATCATTACCACAAGACATGATCTTCATGCACCAATGGTCATTGAATCTTTACATTCCGGTAAAAATATTTTTGTCGAGAAGCCGCTATGTTTAAATGAAACAGAGCTGACAGCCATTATTTCAGCCGCCCAAAAGAACAATAAAAATGTGACTGTGGGCTTTAATCGAAGGTTTGCACCGCTTGCCCTTAAAATAAAACAACTTTTAGGCAATGATGCCATGAATATCGTTGCAACGATGAATGCAGGCGCCATCCCAAGAGATTCCTGGGTCCATGACATGCAGACAGGCGGAGGCCGTATCATTGGAGAAGCTTGTCATTTTATCGACTTATGCACCTATTTTACAGGAAGCCGGGTGACTGCCGTTTGTATGAATGCCCTCGGGGTAACGCCTGAGGAATCAACAGATAATGCCAGCATCCTGCTGCGTTATGAAAATGGGGCCAATGCAGTTGTGAATTATTTTTCAAATGGTAATAAAACCTATCCAAAAGAACGTATAGAAATTTTCTCTTTGGACAGGACACTGATCATGGATAACTGGCTCCACCTGAAAGGGTACGGTTTTAAAAATTTTTCAAAGATGAAATCGAAATCCGACAAGGGTCACCACAACCAGTTTAAGGCATTAATGCGCTTTATCAGAGATGGCGGGCAGCCCTTGATACCTTTTTCTGAAATCATAAATACAACCCGGGCCAGCTTTGCGTGCATCGCATCTCTGAAAACCGGCACATGGGTTGATGTCAGGTAAATCCGGTTTGGGCGCACGTCATATGATACATTATGCCAGATTAATGGGATGGCGCTGGATTTTTTTTAGAATCACCCATGCGTGTAAAAAAAAGACAGGTTGCTTTTCTTTAAAAAACAAACGGCTGCTGTTAAAAAAAAGGCGAATTAACTGGGAACAGTTGGTCAGTAAAATTGATATAGGACAGTTAAACATCACGGATCAGTCTTTTAAAGGAGACCATGCCTTTATTGAAAAGGCAGATCATGCATTGTCCGGAAATATTTTTTCCTTTTCCAGCCACTATTTGAACTATTGGGAAAACGGACAGCTCGCATGGAATATCAATCCGGAAAATCGCAGAAAAGCACCTCTGGATGTACCATGGAATAAAATTTCTGATTTTGGAAACTTTGGAGACATCAAATTGATCTGGGAGGCATCGCGTTTCCCACAGGTGTTTTACTTTATTAACGCTTATTCACTGACAAAAGAGAATAAATATGCACATGGATGTATTCGGCAAATTGTTGACTGGTGCCGGAAAAATCCCTTTCCAAATGGGCCACATTACAAGTGCGGACAGGAAATTACTTTTCGGTTGTTCAGTTGGATGATCGCCCTGGATTACTTTCATAATTTTGTTTCAAACGAATCGAAAGCTATTATCTTGCAAAACATCTATATTTCGATTCTCAGAATAGATATCAATATCGATTATGCAGCTAAGTCTGTCAGAAACAACCATTCCATAAGTGAATCAGCAGGGCTTATTGTCGGTGCT
>JAWOEJ010000341.1:0-6022 GCA_046482845.1 Desulfobacteraceae bacterium
CATCCTGCGTCAGCCCCGGTACCCTGTTTCTTCCCATCCATTTTGGGGAAAACCCCACAAATATTCTCACCAGTTCAGAGGCTTTTGATCCCCTGGCTAAAATACCGGAATTCAAGGTGGGAGCGGTTAAAATTGAACGGCTGATTCAATAGAAATCTGCCCGAAGAATGAAACAGGAGAGTGCCGCCGCCCCCAACGGTTGTCTGTCGGAACGAGAACGACGGAGGACTTTTTCCCTGCCAGGCTAAAAATCAAAAACTGCGGCCACTGGTCCTCAAACTATTTGATTTTTTTAACGCCTGGCAGGGAAAAAGTCTGATCTCCTTTGGTTCTCAATGTTCCTGCCAGGCAACCGCTAAGGGCGGGGCTCGGCTGTTTCATAGCCCCTGGTGACAGCTGCCGGTTTTCTGCTGGCCCTGGTGCCATTTTACAACCTCTCTGTAGGAAATCCCTCCGCCGAAAATATCCAGGCCGCTGCCAATGGTCAGATCCACCCGGCCCTGTCCGATCTGCTTCACCCGGTCAAGGTCTGAAAAGGCTTTGACCCCGCCGGCATAGGTAACGGGAATCGGAGAATACTTCCCAAGGAGTTCAACAAGATCTGTTTCTATGCCCTGCATCCTTCCTTCAACATCCACGCCGTGGACCAGAAACTCGTCACAATAGTCAGCAAGCCCCTCAAGGGTTTCCCGGGATACAGCTACGTCTGTAAACCTCTGCCACCTGTCCGTGACAATCCAGTATTTCCCTCTGCTGAATCTGCAGCTCAAATCAAGAACCAGATGGTCTTTTCCAGTTTCTTTGACCATGGCTTCCAGGCGGGTTTGATCAATTTGTCCCCCTGTAAACACATAGGAAGTAACGATCACGTGGCTGGCCCCTGCCCTGAGAAACTCCAGGGCATTTTTCGGGGTAATCCCGCCGCCGGCATGGAGCCCTCCGGGAAAGGCCTTCAGGGCCGAGACAACAGCATCCTGATTGCCGGGTCCCAGGGAGATCACATGACCGCCGAAAAGATCATCCTTTTTATACATGGCAGCAAATTCAGCCGGTCCCTGGTCTGCCTGGAAATTAAGCACACCGTTTTGGTCAGTACAGTCATTTATGGTGCTGCCGATGATCTGAACCACTTTTTTGTTTCGGATATCAATACATGGCCTGAATTTCATTATTTTTTTTACACCTTTTTTTCATGGTTTTTTTTCTTTGAGCTCATAGATTAATCCCCTGAAAAGCGCCCAGACCAGCAAAAGCATGATCACAACCAAAGGAAGGGCTGCTGCGATGGACATCCTCTGAAGGGATTCCAGTCCCCCGGACATAATAAGAATCAGGGCAGCAGCAGACACAATAAGACCCCAGGCTATTTTCTTGGCAGCTGAAGGCGTGCGGCTGCCCCCTGAGGTCATCATGGCCAGCACATAGGTAGCAGAATCTGCAGAGGTTACAAAAAAAACAATCAATAAAAGCACCGCCACAATGGACAGCAGACTGCTTGCCGGATAATGGGAAAACAGAACAAAAAGGGCTGTACTGACATTATCAACCACTGCATTGCTTATATTGACCCCCTCATTGATCTGAAGATTGAGTCCTGAGCCGCCAAAAACGGAAAACCACATAAAAGTCAGAAGTGCCGGCACCACAAGGGCTCCGGTAATAAATTCCCGTATGGTTCTGCCCCTTGAAATACTTGCAACAAAAAGACCCACAAAGGGCGCCCAGGCAATCCACCATGCCCAGTAGAACAATGTCCAGTTTCGGGTCCATTCATACCCCTGAAAGGGATTTGAAGTCAGACTCATGGACAGAAGAGAAGAAAAATACTCCCCAAGGGTGGAGGTAAACACATTGAAAATATACGAGGTGGGCCCGGCAGCCAGCATAAAAACAAGCAGCACAACAGCAATCATGATATTCATCTTGCTCAGCAGCTGTATGCCCTTGTCAAGGCCTGTCATGCTTGAAATCATAAACATGACAGTCACGCAGAAGATCACCACAGAGGTAACAAACAGGGAATCCGGGATTTTAAAAACAAAGGCCAGGCCGCTTGTGATCTGAAGGGCGCCAAGGCCAAGAGAGGTGGCAATGCCGAATACAGTGGCAAACACAGCAAGGATATCAATGATCTTTCCTGTAATGCCGTAAATTTTTTCACCGATCAAAGGATAAAAACAACTGGAGATCAATGGCGGCATCCCCCTTCTAAAGGAAAAATAAGCAATGGACAGGCTCATCACAATATAAACCGCCCAGGGATGAAGTCCCCAGTGGAAAAAGCAGCGGGTCATGGCAAATTTTGCCGCCTGTCCTGAATAGGGTTCAAGATATTCAGGAGGCGACATATAATGGGAAATGGGCTCTGCCACCCCCCAGAAGATAAGGCCGATCCCCATACCTGCGGCAAAAAGCATGCTGAACCAGCCAAAATAACTGTACTGGGGTTTTTCATAGTCCATGCCCAGCTTGATTTTCCCATACCTGCTGAAAGCAAGCCCCACACTGAAAACCAGGAAAAAAAAAGCAGACAGCAGATAGAACCAGCCAAACACATCAATAATCCACTGGTGCAGGGCAGTTGACGCTGAATTGAGAATCTCTGGCTGATATATGCCAAACCCCACCAGAAAAAGGACAATACCAAAGGAGATAATAAACACTATATTTTGTTTTAACATTCTGCCTCGCTTTATTCCGGTGCCTGTTGATCCATTGCAATAATGCCCTCATAAATCCCCGGGATAATCAATACGGGACAGGATGCTTTGCGGGGAAGGGTTTCTGCTGTGGAGCCGATCATCATCTGAAAGGGAGAAGGCCTGTCTGATTTTCCAATAATAATAAAATCAATGCTGGATTTTTTAGCCTGGCGGACAATGGCCTGGGTAACTGAAGAGGCCACCACATCCCTGGTTTCAATATGTGAAAAAGACCCCATGCACTGCGCTTCAAGGCTTGACAGCCGTGAATACACAGTTTCAGTCCGGGCTGCTTCAGCAGCCGGATCAGGCGCCCTTTCCCCGGCATGAAACAATAAAAGCCGGTCAGCCTTGAGCTCTCTGGATTTTAAATAGTCAAGGATTTTAATATCATTGTCAGACAGCCCTGTGGTGTACATCACCCGGTTCACCCCCTGGGATTTCTGAAACGGGGGCGGGCTTTTATACACAAAAACCGGCACATCTGAAAGACGGATGACATCTGTTGTTATGTCCCCAAAAAGGGCCCGTTTTAAAGGGCTTTTCCTTTTATAGGCAAAACAGATAAAGGAAGCGCGGGTCTCCCGGGCGCAGGCTAAAATTTCCTCTACCACCTGCCCTTGTCGTTTTATTATTTCCACCTTAAATCCAAGATCCGTAAAATTTGACTTAAGTTCCTTAAAAAAGGATTGTGTTCTGTCTTTATGGCCGGAGCCGACATTGACAATGGAAATACTTTCTGTATTGAAAATTTTTAGAAACCCTGCCATTTCCATGAGCTTTTGCGGCGACTCTTTGCCTTTGACAGGAAACAGAACTTTTTTCAGCATTTTGGGGCTCCATTTTCCAGGAACGGGTTAAAATCAGGCTCTTGCCAGAACAAGAACATCCACAGCTGCTGCCCCTGCTGCAAAGAGAACCAGAGCCGCTTCCTTTGCAGTAGCCCCCGTGGTATACACATCATCCACAAGGAGAATCCTCTTGTTTTTAATTTTTTCAGGGGATTTGACCTTAAACGCCTTTTTTAAATTCTGTTTTCTCTGCTCCCTGTCAAATCCGGTCTGGGAATCTGTGTTTTTTTTCCGCTGAAGAAGCTCAGGGTCCACATGCCAGGGTGGAACACGCTTATATTTTGCCTTCCAGATTTTCTCAAATCCACTGATGATGACAAAGGACTGGTTAAATCCTCTTTTCATCATTTTGAGCCAGTGCAGGGGAACAGGCAGAACCAGATCATAGGTTTCAATGGAAAAATACCGTTCAAAGGCAGAAAACAACAATTGTTCAAATGGACCTGCCAGCTGTTGTTTTTTCTGGTACTTTAACAAATGAATCCCGTCCCTGATCCATCCCTGGTACATGGCAAAGGCCCTTACCTTTCCAATCCCGGTTCTGGATTTCAGACATTCCCCGCAAACATGCCCCTCTTTTTCATCTGTATTGAACTTTCTGCCGCATTTTATGCAGAAAGGCGGATCAAACAAAACAAGATCCTGTTTCAGACAGTTTTGGCAAAGCAATTCAGAAAACAGGGCTGACACTGCATCCACATCATGGTAATCTGCTGATTTATCAGCATTGCCGCCAGCCATATAAGGATTCTGGTAAAGATTTTGGGTATTTATAAAACAATGACATTTAAGACATTTTAAGGGAAACAGGGTATTTGTTATTCTTTTTTCAAGCCGTAACAGAACAACAGATATCAGGTTTTGTTTTTCTGAATACTTTCTGCTATGATTTTTCCAAACATTGAACATGACACCTGCTTTGCCTTTGGCATGGTCATGGCAAGGTCCCTTGTAACACTGCGGGCGCCAAGGGCTGCTGCAACCCCCTGACGGACAAGATCCGCCGCCCTGTGCCAGCCCAGATGATCCAGCATCATGGCACCGGAAAGGATAATGGAACAGGGGTTTGCCGCGTCTTTACCCGCGATATCCGGGGCTGTACCGTGGGTGGCTTCAAACACCGCACATCTGTCCCCCATATTGGCCCCCGGAGCAATACCCAGCCCCCCCACCTGGGCGGCCAGGGCATCGGATATATAATCCCCGTTTAAATTGGGCGCTGCAATGACATCAAAGGTTTCAGGCCTTAAAAGAACCTCGGCAAACACCATGTCAGCGATCCTGTCCCGGATCAGAACTTTTCCTTTGGGAACTTTGCCGCCGTAAACTTCATACAGATCCTTTTCCAGAACCACTTGATCGGGAAAGGATTCCAGGGCAGCTTCATACCCCCATTTTCGAAAACCGCCCTCGGTAAACTTCATGATATTGCCCTTATGCATGAGGGTAACACTTTTAAGGGAATGTTCAAGGGCAAATTTAATTGCCTGGATCACAAGCCTTTTTGTGTTCTCAGGGCTGATGGGTTTCAATCCCAGGGAAGAAGAGGGCAGAATTTTTTTGTTCAGGGTTTTACCCACAAATCTGAGTAACTCTTCTGCTTCCGGGGTTTTTGAGTCCCACTCAATCCCGGCGTAGAGATCTTCAGTGTTCTCCCTGAAAATCGTGATATTGACCTTTTCAGGGGTTTTTACCGGGGTTGGAACCGGAGGATAATATCGAATGGGACGGATACATGCAAACAGATCAAGCTCCTGCCTGATCCTTACATTCAAACTCCTCATCCCCTTTCCCACAGGGGTTTCCAGCGGGCCTTTAATGGCGACCCGGTGCTGTTCAATGGTTTTAAGGACCTCATCTGACAGCCAGTTTCCGGTTCTGGTAAACCCCTTTTCTCCGGCATACATCTCTATCCAGTCAATTTTTTTGCAGTTATTGTATGCAGCGGCAACCGCCGCATCCAAAACCATCCTGGCACAGGTCCATATATCCGATCCAATACCATCCCCTTCAATAAAAGGAATTTCAGGGCAGTCCGGCACAATCAATCCACCTTTTTCATCCAGCTTTATCAACTCTCCCATGTGTTCATCCGCTCCTTTTTAAAAATACACCGTTAGCCAAAAGATCTCTGCCTGAGGGCCTCATACATGGCAATACCCCCAGCCACTGAAGCGTTCAGGGAAGCCACCCCTTTTTTCTGGGGCAGGCTCAAAAGAAAATCACATTGTGATTTTACAAGGGGCCGTATGCCTCGATGCTCGCCGCCCACAACCAGAATCAGATCACCGGTCAAATCCGCTTTAAAAAGCAATGTATCCCCTTCACCATCAAGGCCTGCTACCCAGAACCCCATTTTCTTGAATCTTTGTAATGGTCATAAAATCAGCATAAGAAAACATTTCCTTCACAATATCCTTAACACTCTTATTCTCATAACCTTTCTCGCGCGTTTTAATAAAGTAAGCA
>JAWOEJ010000140.1:0-13548 GCA_046482845.1 Desulfobacteraceae bacterium
TTGTTCGAGATGTTTGAGTCACTTTCTGCAAAACGGTTTAAAAGTTTTAATGAATTTGCGTCAAGCCTGCACAGTTTAAGGTTTAATCAGTCAAAATGGTTAAATTACAGATCTATGATAAAAAATCCCAACAACTCTGATACGCAAGACATGTTTCCAGGATATCAGGAAATAATACGCTTAAAAAATAATGAAGAACCGTTAACGGATGATATGACGTTTTCCATCAACAGGAAGCCCACACAGAAAACCATGAAACAGAAAAGCGGTTTTATGAACAAAATTTTCAAAAAAAAAGTATCTGCCCCTGCTTGTGTGTTTATTGGCGGGTTAACGCAGCATCCTGTCTTAAAAATTTATAACAGGCCGCTTGTTCCAGAAGACCTCTCTGATCTTTTTAAAATCCAGGATAAACTTTGTCCTGAAAATTTTTGATTCAATTTCAAAAACCCGTTTCCTTTTCCTGCCTTAAAGCAATGTCACAGCGGCCCTGATATTTTTTTTTATATTTTGGTTGACAAAAACCATCTTTCTATCTTACATAATTATATAAGCCAAGTGATAAGATTATTATTAAGCTGTAGAAATTTTTCGTTTATTGCAGGCGTATCGTTCACATTACCCAGCGGGAGATGACACGGATCTCAGGCTAAACCCCGCTCAAAATGACCCAGAAAAATAAAAACCAGATTCAAAACATGGACACCATGCTTCAGGACAAGGGGATTTCTGTGATCCATTTTGACATTGATGCATTATTAAGTGACATTTCACCGGATGCCCCATGCGGAAATGATATATCCTACGATATTGAATTTCTGCAGCTAGAACAACTGGCCCAGGGCACCGAAGAAACCCAGGTAGGGGATCATATTCAGGAACACGAAGAGCCTGACTGGAAAAAAGTAGAAAAACAGAGTCTTCAGCTTCTTGAGCAAAGCCGGGATCTCAGGTTGATTCTGTATCTGATGGTATCAAGACTCTGTCTGAAAGGCCTGCCTGGATTTTATGACGGTCTTGCGCTGTTATTGGGGATTGTAAAACGATATTGGAATGATTTGTTTCCGCAACTGGATCCTGAAGACGACAATGATCCAATGGAGAGGATGAACATTATAGGTTCTCTTTCTCCACCGGCTTCAATGATGAGCGACCAGGATGTTATGAAATTCATCCCCAGACTAATGACTGTGCCGCTTTGCAAACCAGATGATGTCCGTCTGCCGCATCCCAGTCTTAAGGACTTTCTTGTGGCATCGGGTGAAGTCTCAGTGCCGGAAACTGAAACAAAAAATTTTCCCAGCCAGCAGATCATAGATGCTGCGTTTGAGCAGACCGATGTTCATGCATTACAAACCACTGACCAGATACTGCAGGAATGCATTAAAAATCTACAGACCCTGGACCATGTCTTAACTGAGCATGTGGGATCAGCCATGGCACCCAATTTTGACAGGCTTGACAAGATTCTGAAGCAGATGCAGTCCAAAACAAGCATATACCTTGAGCGCAGGGGATATGGTGCCAACACGTCGTTTCTCAAACAGACACAGGATAAGATAAAAACATATTTCAGCGGCAAACAGGCCCCATCAGACGAACCCCAGAAGGAAACTCAAAACATGACACCTTCTCCGGCTGTACCTGAAAATCAACCATTGTCCGGGCAGATCACGTCAAATCAGGACATACATAAAGCGTTGGACATGATCATCGTATATTACGAGCAGAACGAACCTTCCAGCCCGGTCCCCCTGTTTTTAAAACGGGCCAAACGTCTTGTGGGCCGGACTTTTGTAGACATTATTCGAAACATATCTCCGGATGCTATGCCCCAGGTGCAGATGGTAAGCGGTGAAGAGGAATCAGATGACAACTGAATGATCAGGGGGGGTAATAACATTGAATGCGATTTATTTTACCCCGTGTGAACAAGTTAAACCGGTAGAATTTAAAAGATATCTAATAGGAGAAAACATCATGGCCAAGGGAAAAGCAAGCAGCCAAAAGTTTATCGCGCGCAACAGAGCGCCCAGAGTCCAGATAGAATATGACCTGGAGACCTATGGTGCTGAACAAAAGGTCAATCTGCCCTTTGTGATGGGGGTAATGGCAGATTTGTCCGGTAAACCCGAAGAAGCACTGGCTCCCGTAGCAGACCGCAAATTCCTGGAAATCGATGTGGACAATTTTGATGAACGCATGAAATCTGCCAAACCACGGGTTGCCTTTCAGGTACCAAACACATTGACTGGAGAAGGTAATCTCAATATTGATCTGACCTTTGAAAGCATGGATGACTTTTCGCCCGCTGCCGTTGCCCGGAAAGTTGATTCTCTGAACAAACTTCTTACAGCCCGGACGCAGCTGGCCAACTTACTCACCTATATGGACGGCAAGGGAGGAGCGGAAGAGCTGGTTGCCCGGCTCTTAAGTGATCCATCACTTATGCAGGCCCTGTCCTCAACACCCAAGCCGGATGAAGAATCTGAAAAAACCCAGGGAGAAAGTTGATCATGTCAAATGAAAACCTAGAATCCGCACCACACGCAGCAGAAGCCCAGCCCATTGAAATCAATGAATTTGAGGAACTTCTACAGAAGGAGTTCAAACCCAAAACGGACAAAGCCCGGGAGGCGGTGCAGGCTGCTGTCCAGGAACTGGCCGCACAGGCCCTTCAGCAGACCGCATTAATAGCTGATGATGCCGTCAGAACCATTGAAACGATCATTGCTGAAATCGATAAAAAACTCAGTGAACAGATTAATTTAATCCTGCATCATCCTGATTTCCAGAATCTGGAAGGGACATGGCGCGGGTTGTCCCATCTGATCAATAATACGGAAACAGATGAAATGCTCAAAATCCGGGTGATGAACCTAAGCAAAAAAGATTTAGGCAAAACACTGAAAAAATACAAGGGAACAGCATGGGATCAGAGTCCGGTATTTAAAAAAATATACGAGAATGAATACGGCACACCGGGCGGGGAGCCGTATGGCTGTCTGGTTGCTGACTATTATTTTGATCATACCCCTCAGAATGTGCAGATGCTTGAAGGCATGGCCAAAATTGCATCCGCAGCACACGCACCCTTTATATCTGCAGCAACACCGGGACTGATGAATATGGACACATGGCAGGAGCTGGGTAATCCACGGGATTTGACTAAAATCATGCAGACCGCGGAATATGCACCATGGCGCTCCCTTAGAAGTTCAGATGACGCCCGGTACATCGGTTTAACAATGCCCCGTTTTCTGTCCCGTCTGCCCTATGGCGCCAAAACTGATCCCGTGGAGGAATTTGATTTTGAAGAGGATACAGAAGGCGCGGATCATTCTAAATACTGCTGGGCCAATGCGGCGTTTGCCATGGCAGTCAATATCAACCGGGCATTCAAATTTTACGGCTGGTGCTCACGGATCCGGGGTGCCGAGAGCGGCGGCCTGGTAGAAGGACTGCCGACGCACACGTTCCCCACTGATGACGGGGGAGTAGACATGAAATGCCCGACAGAAATCGCCATCACCGACCGAAGGGAAGCAGAACTGGCCAAAAATGGATTAATCCCCCTTTCCCACTGGAAAAATACAGATTACGCCGTATTTGTGGGCGCACAATCCCTGCAGAAACCAGCAGAATATGATGATCCAGATGCCACTGCCAATGCAAACCTGGGTGCCAGACTGCCCTATCTGTTTGCAACCTGCCGGTTTGCCCATTATCTCAAGTGTATTGTAAGGGATAAAGTGGGCTCTTTTATGGAAAGGGAGGATATGGAAAAGTGGCTGAACAACTGGATTACCAAATATGTTACAACGGATACCACCGCTTCAGAAGATGTTAAGTCCAGGTACCCGTTATCTGCCGCCGAAGTCGTGGTAGAAGATATTGAGGGCAATCCTGGATACTACAGCGCCAAGTTCTTCCTGCGCCCCCATTATCAGCTGGAAGGCTTAACCGTATCTTTAAGGCTGGTTTCCAAACTGCCGTCGGCAAAGGGAGGATCGTAATTCCTTAAAATAGGCAAACGTTTAACATGGGTAAAAAACCAATCTTGCATACGAGAAAGTGAGGCACTATGGAGACAGCAGAGGCCTATCTTCAATCCGGTGATCTTGAAAAGAGTCTGGCTGAACTTAAGAAGGGAATTCGTAACCATCCGGAAAAAGCGGATCTGCGGATATTTTTATTTCAATTGTTCAGTGTGCTGGGTCAGTGGGAACGGGCCATGACGCAGCTGAATATTGCAGCAGAAATGGATTCCAGTGTTCTGCTGATGGCCCAGGTCTATCGACCTGCTCTGAATTGTGAAGAGTTACGAAAAAAAATTTTTCAGGGCAACCGCACCCCTTTATCTTTTGGTGAACCTCTGGACTGGATGGTATGGCTCATGCAGATCCCGGGTCTGTTAGCCGCAGGTCAATGCAAAGAAGCTGTTGGTATGCGTGATAAAGCGTTTGACGCTGCTCCCCCGGTATCCGGGCAGATTGACGGGCACCCCTTTAACTGGATTGCCGATGCTGACGAAAGGCTCGGTCCCCTTCTGGAAGCCATTATCAACGGCAAATATTACTGGATTCCCTTTAACCGGATACAAAAGATACAGATCCAGAAACCTGTTAATCTCCGTGATGTAATATGGGCACCAGCAGATTTTACCTGGGCCAACAATGGTCAGGCAGCGGGTTTGATTCCAACCCGGTATCCAGGTTCAGATACAGAAAAAGACAGTGCACTTAAATTGGGCAGAAAAACAGAATGGCGGGATATGGGCGAAAATTTATTTGTGGGGCTGGGGCAGCGCATGCTGGCCACAGATCAAGGGGAGTATCCATTGCTGGATATTCGGGAAGTCACCTTGAATCAGCCGGACCGTGCATCAAAGGAGAATCTGACCCATGGCTGAATTGACCCCGCAGGAAAAACTACAACCCTGCCTGCTTGACAGATTAACCGATAATGATCCAAAAAAGAATAAAGAAAGCCGGAATAAACGGGTGGTGAGTCTTCAAAAATACAAAAAGGCGGTTATGCGGGATCTTTCGTGGCTGCTGAACACCCATGCCAATAGTGAGCAAAGCGGGTATGACGCATTTGAAGAAATCCCGTCATCGGTTTTGAATTTCGGAGTACAGAACGTAGCAGGCAAGACAGCTTCCAGTCTGAATATCGATGATATGCAGTTTCAATTAAAAGAGACCCTTTGCCGTTTTGAACCCCGAATTCTCCCTGACACCATTTCTATTGATTTTGCACTTGAACCGGATGCGATGAAAAAAAGCCGGTCATTAAGTTTTGAAATACGCGGGGTACTATGGAGCCAGCCCCTTCCCGAATCTCTGTTCATCAAAACAGAGCTGGACCTTGAAACCGGCAAATCCAGTATAAATTGGGGGATCAGTGGATAGACGTCTATTGAAATATTATAATGAAGAGCTCCGTCACCTGAGAAGTACAGCAGGTGATTTTGCCCGGGAGTTCCCCAAGGTTGCCAGCAGACTGGCACTGGATGAATTCGCCTGTGGAGATCCCTATGTTGAACGCCTGCTGGAAGGCTTTGCCTTCCTTGCCGCGCGTGTCCACTTGAAATTAGATGCTGAGTTTCCCCAGTTTACCCAGGCACTTCTGGAAACGGTTTATCCCCACTATCTGTCACCAACGCCTTCCATGGCAGTTGTTAAATTCAGCTTTGACATAACAAAAAACAGTCTTGAAAAAGGATTCGAAATCCAGCGGGGAACACCTCTGAGATCCATTATCAGTACAGATGAACGCACTGCCTGCGAGTATCTTACTGGACATGCTGTGACCCTCTGGCCGATCCAGATAATCAAAGCCGGCTACTTTGCCAAAGATTTAAGACCCCTTGCGCCGCCTCCTTTAACAGATGAGCCCAGGGCGGGAATTCGTATTCGTCTGGAAACCCGTTCAGACCTTAATTTTTCTAACTTTGATCTGGATTCCTTAACCTTTTTTATCCGGGGTCCTGAAGATTTTCCCATGAAGATTTACGAACAGATCTTTGCCCATGGTAAATATATAATGATCCAGTCAACGGAAAAGCCGTTTTCCTGGCAGCATGTCATACCCCCAGAAAACATCGAGCCGGTTGGATTTATAAATGATGAAGCGCTTCTGCCGGTTACAGCCCGGTCCTTTAGTGGATACAGACTGCTTCATGAGTATTTTGCATTTCCCCAGCGGTTTCTGTTCTTTCGAATCAGTGGATTGCGATCCTGTATCCAGCAATGTCAAAGCAATCTCATGGATCTTGTTATTCTTCTTGATCAGGAAGACCCTGGACTTGAAGGACGTGTTGATGCCGGTAATTTTACCCTGAATTGCACACCTGTTATCAATCTGTTTCCAAAACGGGCGGATATCATTCATTTGTCCGATAAATTTACTGAATTTCACGTTGTTCCCAACCGTACCTGCCCCATGGATTATGAGGTGTACCAGGTGACCAAAGTAACGGGTTACGGCGTGCGTGCTGATGAGAAACAATCGTTTGCTCCTTTTTATTCGGCTTCAGATCCAGTGAATAACAACAGCAGTGGGGCATACTTCACAGTAAACCGCTCCCCCAGAATGATGTCCAGCAGGGAAAAACGCCAGGGCCGCAGATCCAGTTACGGCGGCAGTGAAGTGTTTCTCTCCATTGTTGACGCGGCAGCAGCCCCCTACCGGCCCGATCTGAGGCAGCTGTCAGTTGAAACGCTCTGTACCAACCGTGATCTTCCCATGCAAATGGGAATTGGACGGGGTAAAACAGACTTCACGCTGGATATTGCTTCTCCAGTAGATGCTGTAAGGTGTTTATCAGGCCCTACCGCACCCCGCCCCTCCAGGGCCGAAGGAGAAATCAGCTGGCGCATGATCAATCATCTGACGATTAATTATCTCTCACTGGTGGAAGGTCAGGATCAAAAAGGGTCGGCTGCGCTTGGTGATCTGTTCAGATTATACTGTGATCCCCATAATGTTTATTCTAAAAAGCAGGTTGAAGGCTTATTGTCCTTACACAGCCGCCCCATAATACGCCGGATCAGTGAACAGGCACAGATTGCATTTGTCCGGGGGCTTGAGGTGACACTGGAATTTGATGAGCCGGCTTTTGAGGGAACAGGGGTGTTTCTTTTAGGAGCGGTAATGAATGTATTTCTTGCCAGATATGTTTCGATTAATTCATTTACGGAAACGGTAATCAAAAGCCGTGACCGGGGAGAAATTATGCGATGGCCGGTACAACTGGGGACCAGACAAATGCTTTAAAACTGCAGTGTCTTGAAAATCCAGTGGGTATGAGTTTTTTTCAAGCTGCCCGCCGGGTAGATTGCTGTTTTCCAGACGCCCCCCGTATCGGGTATGCAGACAAATCAGCGGACGAACCGATTCAGTTCTGCCAGGACCCTTACCTGGGTTTTGCCCCGGCTACCCTGCAGCGCTATGTAACACCTACAGAAACCAGTAAACCCCGCCTGATGGTTAATTTTATGGGTCTGCTCGGCCCCCAGGGCCCATTGCCCCTTCACATTACCGATTATATTCATGACCGTGAACTGAATCATGACGACCATACACTGGCCCGTTTTTTAGATATCTTCAATCACCGCATGATCAGTTTGTTTTACAGGGCCTGGGCCTGTAACCGCCAGGCCATAAGCTACGACCGTCCTCATGAAGACCAATTTTCTGAATATATCGGAAGTCTGATTGGTATGGGAACAGAATCCCTCAGCCATGGGGATAAGGTGCCGGATACGGCAAAACTGCATTTTTCCGGTCATCTTGTCTGCCAGACCCGCCATGCAGAGGGGCTTTGGGCAGTTATTGAGGATGCTTTCGGGATTGCAACGTCTATTGAAGAATTTATCGGCCAGTTCATAGAGATCCCTGAACCATACCGATGCCTTCTGGGAGGATCAGCAGAAAGCGCAAAGGTAGGTGTTAATACTGTTGTGGGATCGCACGTATGGGACTGTCAGCAGAAATTCAGGATAATAATGGGTCCCATGACCCTTGAGGCGTATGAACAAATGCTGCCGGGAGGAGAGAAATATGCGGTTTTGAAAGACTGGGTGAAAAATTATGCCGGCGATGCACTGAGCTGGGAACTCCAGCTTATCCTGAAAGCGGCAGACGTACCGGTAATACACCTGGGTGAATCCGCCCGTCTGGGATGGACCACCTGGCTTCAGAGTTCTCCTTTTGAGGAAGATATCAAGGATCTTAAACTGCAGTCTGACTGAAATTATAAGGATACATCATGGCAGAAATTAGTCGCACAGCATTGTTTGGTAAACTGAACCCTCTGACATATAAATCCGTGGAAAGTGCCACTGTATTTTGCAAAATGCGTGGGAATCCCTATGTTGAGCTTGTGCACTGGTTGAACATGGTTCTGCAGCTGCAGAATTCAGACCTTCATTGTATTATAAAGCACTATGATATCAACCCCTCCAGGCTGGCGTCTGACATTACTGCCTTTCTGGACACCCTGCCCAGGGGAGCAACCGCCATCTCTGATTTTTCACCCCATCTGGAAGAAGCAGTGGAAAGAGCATGGGTTTACAGTACACTTCTTTTTGGGGCATCTCAGATACGTTCCGGACATATAATAATTGCCCTGTTAAAGGCCCAGGGACTGAGGGCAGCATTGCCCGGGATATCCGATGAGTTTAAAAAAATAAAAGCGGAAAATCTGTCTGATATGTTTTCATCCATTGTAAGCACGTCTCCGGAAAATGACCTTGGCCCTCAAGACGGTACCCAGACAGGCGGCGGTGCAGCCCCCGGTGAAGTAAGCAATGCTGTTGCCCCTGCAGTTATGGGCAAACAGGAATCATTGGCTCAGTTTTCCGTGGATTTGACAGAAAGTGCTCGAAAAGGGGAACTGGACCCGATTCTGGGACGGGATAAGGAAATTCGCCAGATTATCGACATTCTGATGCGCCGCCGTCAAAACAACCCCATTCTCACAGGAGAGGCCGGTGTGGGAAAGACCGCAGTGGTGGAGGGATTTGCCCAGCGTATTGTGTCAAAAGATATTCCACCGCTGCTGAAAGATGTTTCAGTGCGGACTCTGGATCTGGGACTCCTCCAGGCCGGGGCCAGCATGAAAGGAGAATTTGAAAACCGCCTGCGCCAGGTCATTGAAGAGGTTCAAGCCTCTCCCAGGCCGATTATACTCTTTATAGATGAAGCCCACACCCTGGTCGGCGCCGGAGGTTCAGCCGGATCCGGGGACGCTGCAAACCTGCTCAAACCAGCGCTTGCCAGGGGAACACTCAGGACCATAGCTGCAACCACATGGGCCGAGTATAAAAAGTACTTTGAAAAAGATGCCGCGTTGACCCGCCGGTTCCAGGTGGTGAAAATAAATGAACCGTCAGAAGAACAGGCCGTTGTCATGATGCGCGGTTTAGCAGGGGTCAGTGAAAAACATCACAAGGTACAAATACTGGATGAAGCCCTTATCGCTGCTGTACAGCTTTCTCACCGGTATATTCCAGTCCGCCAGCTGCCTGATAAAGCAGTGAGTTTACTGGACACGGCCTGTGCACGTGTCGCAGTCAGTGTGCATTCTACGCCTCCGGCTGTTGAAGCCTGCCGGCGGCGGATATCTGCCCTGGAAAGTGAAAACGAAATTCTAACCCGTGAAGAAACCATAGGGCTGGACCGCAGCAAAAGGCAGGATGAGATTAAAAAACAACTGACCGATGCAGCAGACGAACTCAACACCCTTGAAAAGGGATGGGAAAAAGAAAAAAAACTGGTGGACAGGATTCTTGAGCTTAGAAACACGCTTCGAACCGGCACAGCAGACCCCATTGATGAGACTATGACCCAGAATGACGTATCACCCTCTAAAAAGGAAGCTGAATCGGATAAAGATGAAATTCTGCAGACAGAAGACAAAAAACCTGATCTGTCCAGCCAGGAAAGGCAAACCATGATGGATGAGCTGAAAAACCTGATGGACAAGCTCAGCAGCCTCCAGGGAGAATCTCCGCTGATCCTTCCAAGTGTAGACAGTCAGGTTGTTGCGTCCGTGGTCGCCGACTGGACCGGTATCCCCGTCGGCCGTATGGTCAAAAATGAAATTGAAGCGGTTGTAAACCTGGCTGATACACTTGAAAAACGGGTAATCGGTCAGCGGCATGCCCTGGATGCCATTGGCATGCGCATTCAGACGTCCCGGGCGGGACTGGATGATCCGAACCGACCGGTCGGTGTTTTCATGCTCGTGGGGCCAAGCGGTGTCGGCAAAACTGAATCCGCACTGGCACTGGCAGAAGCCCTTTACGGCGGAGAACAGAATGTGATCACCATAAATATGAGTGAGTTTCAGGAAGCACACACGGTTTCCACCTTAAAAGGCGCACCCCCCGGGTATGTGGGATACGGTGAAGGCGGGGTATTGACTGAGGCGATCCGCAGACGGCCCTACAGTATTGTGCTGCTGGATGAGGTGGAAAAAGCGCATAAAGACGTGCATGAAATCTTTTTTCAGGTGTTTGACAAAGGAAAAATGGAAGATGGCGAAGGACGGATGATTGATTTTAAAAATACCATCATACTGCTGACCAGCAATGTGGGGACAGAATTAATAATGAATATGTGCAGTGATCCGGAACTGATGCCAGATCCCGAAGGAATGGCAAAAGCGCTGCGGGATCCCCTGCTGAAATCATTTCCTGCTGCTTTTCTGGGCCGTTTGAAGGTGATCCCGTTTTACCCTCTCAGCGATGCTGTGTTAGAAAAAATTATTCGTCTTCAACTGAAAAGAATTGAAAAACGTATTCAGGAAACCCATGAGATTCCGTTTACCTATGAAGACGAAGTCATTGAATTAATACAAAGCAGATGTACAGAAACGGAAAGTGGTGCACGAATGGTGGATGCCATTTTATCCCATACCCTGCTGCCTGAAATCAGCAGCGAACTTCTTTTACGCATGATAAAAGATAAATTGCCGGCCGGTATCCACGTTACCGTGCAGGACAGCACGTTTAAATACAGTTTTTCATAAAAACGCAGGCATATGGTAAACCCAATGGCTTTTTTTCAGCCGTTTTTTAAACACAATCAAATAAGGAGGAAATCATGGCGGCTTATATCAAATTTGATGGAATTGATGGTGAAGCCCAGGACAAGGACCATAAAGACTGGAGCGATATCCTTTCTTTCAGCCAGGGACTGATGCAGCCGGGAAGCTCAAGTACCGGACCCACAAGACGGCGGGGAGATGTAGTTGTTGAAGATATTGCTGTAACAAAAGAACTCGATAAGGCCAGCCCCAAAATTGGAGAAGCTGTCTGCAAGGGAAGAGTTTTTCCCAAGGTCGATATTCACATGACAGCATCGTACACAGATGCCGGACGTGTGACCTATTATGCCTATGAGCTGAAAAATGTTCTGGTGACCCGATATGATATTTCAGGCAGTAGCCAGTCGGAAGACGTTCCCGTTGAGAACTTTGCCCTGAACTTTGAAGAGATAAAAGTCACTTATACTGAAACTGATGCAACAGGGTCAAAGAAAGGTAATGTCGAGTATTCCTGGAAAGTTGAAGAAGGTGAAGCTTAAGATGTTACCGTTTTTTAAACCTGCGGGGCCCATTGGTGCCCCGCAGGCTTTATTCCTTGTTTTAATCTGAATTAAGGGGTCTGTATTATGCCGCAACCTACCCAGGCCACACGGCACATTGCCATTGAAACACCTTTGGGTGAAGATGTTCTTCTATTGAAAAGTTTCTCCGGACATGAGGAAATCAGCCGATTATTTGAATTTGATCTTGACTTGCTCAGTGAAAATTATGAAATCAATTTTGATGATATTATCGGACAGAATGTCACCATCAGCATGGAACTTGAAGAAGGGGGAAGGCGCTACTGGAATGGGTACATCAGCCGTTTTGTACAGGGTGCATCCACCAGTGTCCAGTTTGCTCAATACCGGGCAACAATGGTACCCTGGCTGTGGTTTTTAACCCAGACATCAGACTGCCGGATTTTTCAGGATAAAACCATACCGGACATTATAAAACAGGTATTCAATGATCTTGGGTTCACTGATATTGAAGATCGGCTCTCAGGCGGTTACCGGACATGGACCTACTGCGTGCAGTATCGAGAAACAGATTTTAATTTTGTCAGCCGGCTCATGGAACAGGAGGGCATTTATTATTATTATTTTCACGAGCAGGGGAAATGCACGATTGTCCTTTGTGATTCAAGAAGCAAACATGACTCCTTTGGAAACTATGATTCAATAGATTTTATTGCCGACACCAGCAGTTCAGCTGTTACTGAGCGAATCAGCAGCTGGACCATTCAAAAAAGTGTTCGATCCGGGAAATTTGCCCATGTTGATTATAATTTTAAAAAACCCAGCACTTCTTTGATGAGTATTGAAGAGGATCAAAAGTCCCATGCCCGGGCAGATTATGAAATCTATGATTACCCGGGTGAGTATCTTGAAAAAACAGAAGGTGACAGATATGCCAGGGTTCGTATGGAAGAATTGGCCCATTCTCATGAGATCTGCAGCGGCCAGTCAGATGCCAGGGGCATATGCCCCGGTTATGTTTTTACGCTGAACAGGCATCCGAGAAGAGATCAGAACAAATCGTATCTGGTTAAATCAACGGATTATCAGGTATCTGCTCAAAGTTATGAAACGTCAGGAGGGGGTGAACCGGGTTGTGTCTGCTTTTTTACTGTTATTCCCGGTTCTGTACAATTTCGTCCAAAACGTATCACTCCCAAACCTGTTATTCAGGGCAGTCAGACTGCCGTCGTTGCAGGCCCTCCCGGGGAAGAGATTTACACGGATGAACACGGCCGGGTTAAGGTTCAGTTTCACTGGGACCGGGAAGGCAGTCAGGATCAGAACAGCTCCTGCTGGATCAGGGTGAGCCAGTTATGGGCGGGTGCCAACTGGGGGGCAGTGTTTATTCCACGGATCGACCACGGAGAAAATAAACCACCTTACCCGCTTCCGGAAAATAAAACCATGAGCACAATAAAGTCCAATTCTTCTGTCGGCGGCGGATGCTAAGAATCGAATAGTGTAACGCTCAAACCCCGAATCAGTGACGAAATACTGTAACGGGTATACCCCGCCGCAAAACCCCGCCAATAAAAAAAATACATACCCCGCTATCCCGCCAAGACCCTGCCGCTGTTTACCAATATCCCATTTTACGTATATAGTTTGTCAGATTTTAACGTTGGAGATTTTAATATGGCAAAAAATATACGTGGAAAACGTCCCTGCTGTATTTGCCGGAAATGGTTTCAGCCCATTGCACAGCAGAAAGGAAGACAAAGGACGTGCAGCCCGGCATGCCGGGATGAACTTCATCGGAGACAATGTGAACAATGGAACAATAAGAACAAAGCATATTTCAAAAACAACTATCTGTCTGAAAAGATCCAGGCGATTGATGAACATGAACAATCAAGGTCTCCACCTGCTGATCAACAGGCACGACCGAAACATTCACCGGTCACTTTTTTACCCCAGTCAAATCGG
>JAWOEJ010000377.1:0-2501 GCA_046482845.1 Desulfobacteraceae bacterium
GCCGTGTCTCCTTTGGCCCAGGGCTCGGTTTTGGTAACGGTAAGGGTAATGAAATTGGGCAGGGTTACGCCAATGGGTTTCTGGTTATGCAGCAGCACCGTACACACTGTATTTTCCTTTAGCAGATCCATCACGTCGTCCAGCTGATCCCTGGTAAGAAATATCTGTTCATAGTTGCCTGTATTCATGAAACAATAGGCATCTCTGTCTGCATACAGGTATTCCATCTCCTGTTCTTCCAGGTCGGCTTTTTCAAATTTATCTCCTGACCGGTAGGTTCTTTCAAACTGGGCACCGGTTATCATGTTCTTGACTTTGCATTTATAAAGGGACTGGCCTTTGCCGGGTTTTTTGAATTCAAATCCAACGATAACATAAGGTTCACCGTCAATTTCAAATTTCAATCCTTTTCTTAAATCAGATGCTAAATACATGCATTGCTCCTAAATTTTTGAAATATAATTATACGTGTTCGACTGTATCAGGATTAACAGGCCCAATAAACCATAATATAAGCATATTGGCAAGATCCGGATAAAAACATCTTGCAATTTTACCCAGTTTGTAGGAAATATGATAGTTTAAAAAAAAATACCTCGGGGAAATATTACATGATAATCGTTATTGATTTTGGGTCCCAGTTTAATCAGCTCATTGCCAGACGGGTAAGGGAACATAATGTATACTGCCAGGTAGAGCCGGCAGATATCTCCCTTGACAGAATAAAGGAACTCAATCCCAAAGGCATCATCCTTTCAGGCGGTCCTGCCAGTATCTACGAAGAAAACAGCCCGTCTGTGGATACCGCGCTGTTTGATCTGGGAATACCCGTACTCGGCATCTGCTACGGCATGCATTATATGATGCATGCCCTGGGAGGCGTGATCCAGCGTGCCCAAAAAAGAGAATATGGATTCGCCCGTCTGCAGATAACAGCAGACAGCCCTTTGTTCAAAGATATGGAACCCGCCTTTCAATGCTGGATGAGCCACGGGGACAGTGCCAAAGAGCTGCCCAAAGGGTTTGTGGTAACCGCTTCCACAGAAAACACCCCCATCGCTGCTGTTGCCCACAACAAAAAGCAGTTTTACGGACTCCAGTTTCACCCGGAAGTGGAACATTCCATCAATGGCACATTGATGATCAAACATTTTTTATTTGACATATGCCACTGCGAAAAAAACTGGACCATGAAATCTTTTGCCGAAGGTGCCATTTCCCAGATCAGGGATGCTGTGGGCGATCAAAAAGTTATCATGGGTCTTTCAGGCGGGGTGGATTCCTCAGTGGCTGCCACCCTTATCCACCAGGCCATCGGGAAAAACCTGTATTGTATATTCGTTGACAACGGGCTATTGCGGCACAATGAAAAAATCCAGCTGGAAAAACGGCTTGTTGCAAACCTGGATATGAATATCAAGTTTGTGGATGCGGCCCAAACTTTTCTTACTGCACTCAAAGGGGTGACAGATCCGGAAACCAAACGTAAAATCATAGGCCGCCTGTTTATCCAGGTGTTTGATGCTGAAGCAAAAAAAATCCCGGGTGTCGGGTTTTTAGGTCAGGGTACCCTTTATCCGGACATCATTGAATCCAAATCCGCTTTTGGCGGACCCACTTCCATTATCAAATCCCACCATAATGTGGGCGGGCTTCCCCAAAAAATGAAGCTTAAACTCATAGAACCATTGCAGCTTTTGTTCAAGGATGAGGTCAGAAAACTGGGATTGACACTGGGAATTCATGAGGATCTGATATGGCGCCAGCCTTTTCCAGGCCCGGGGCTTGCCATCAGAATAATGGGTGATATCACACCTGAACGGCTGGATATCCTCAGGCAGACAGACACCATATTATTGGAAGAAATACGAAAAGCCGGTTTTTACCGGAAGCTCTGGCAGTCTTTTGCCGTGCTGCTGCCCATAAAAAGTGTGGGGGTCATGGGTGACAAAAGAACTTTTGGCAATTGTGTGGCCATCAGGGCTGTGACCAGTAACGATGCCATGACTGCAGACTGGGCAAAACTGCCCCACACCCTTCTGGGAAAAATATCCAATCGGATCATCAATGAAGTGGATGATATCAACAGGGTGGTCTATGATATCACCTCAAAACCGCCGGGTACTATTGAGTGGGAATAATGTGGTGCAAGTTCTGAAGATGTTGAAAGGAATTGTTTCATGAGCCTGAAAGACTATCACAGCGACGCATCTGATCTGTCTGAAGAAGATAGTGACAGCATTGCATCTTCTACCTATCTTCAGGAACTCAATACCCTGAAAATCGACAAATTGTCCAACCGGGTCACCATTATTTCGGTGATGCTTCCGGTATTCATTGGCGTGGTCCTGTTTTTTATTTATCTGGACATCAAGGAACAGGTGGTGGATGCAGATATTTCAAAAAAAAATCAGGTGGAACACCTGCTTCGCCAGTCTGAAGAAAAGCTCAATGCCCTGGATGTAAGAATCGCCAAAAACCAGTTTGCTCTGGATGAAAAA
>JAWOEJ010000384.1:0-4773 GCA_046482845.1 Desulfobacteraceae bacterium
AATGGCAAAAGAGAAATTTGAGCGGAATAAGCCGCATGTAAACATCGGCACCATAGGTCATATTGACCACGGCAAGACAACGCTTACAGCTGCAATTACCAAGCATGCAGGATCCAGGGGCGGCGGCGGGACCTTTGTCCCCTTTGATGAGATTGACAAGGCGCCTGAAGAGCGTGAGCGCGGCATCACCATTGCGACTGCCCATGTGGAGTATGAAACCAAGGCCCGTCATTATGCCCATGTGGACTGTCCGGGCCATGCAGATTACATTAAGAACATGATCACAGGCGCTGCCCAGATGGACGGTGCGGTTCTGGTTGTAAGTGCCGACGACGGCCCCATGCCCCAGACCCGGGAGCATATACTTCTTGCCCGTCAGGTGGGGGTTCCCAGTATTGTTGTGTTTTTAAACAAGTGTGACATGGTGGACGATGAGGAGCTCATCGAGCTGGTTGAGATGGAGCTTCAGGAACTTCTTGAAAAGTATGAGTTTCCCGGCGAAGAAACTCCCATTATCCGTGGCAGTGCCTTAAAGGCGCTTGAGTCAGATGATTCAGACAGCGATGATGCCAAGCCGATATTTGAGCTGCTGGATGTCCTGGACTCCTATGTCAAGGAACCGGAGCGGGATACAGATAAAGCCTTTCTCATGCCCATAGAGGACGTGTTCAGCATTTCCGGGCGCGGCACCGTTGTAACGGGAAGGATAGAGCGCGGTATCATCAAGACCGGCCAGGAAGTCGAGCTTGTGGGCATAAGAGATACGGCCAAGACCACCTGTACCGGAGTTGAGATGTTCAGGAAGCTGCTGGATGAAGGACGGGCCGGTGACAATGTAGGTATCCTCCTTCGCGGCACCAAACGGGATGCAGTAGAGAGAGGCCAGGTTGTTGCCAAGCCAGGGACCATAACCCCCCATACCAAATTCAAGGCGGAAATCTATTGTCTGAGCAAAGAAGAGGGGGGACGTCATACCCCGTTTTTTTCCGGGTACAGGCCCCAGTTTTTCTTCAGGACTACAGATGTTACAGGCGTTCTGACCCTTGACGAAGGCGTTGAAATGATAATGCCGGGAGATAATGCAAGCATTAGTGCAGAACTGATTGCCCCCATTGCCATGGAAAAAGAGCTCAGGTTTGCCATCAGGGAAGGGGGAAGAACAGTTGGCGCCGGTGTTATTGGTGAAATAATCGAATAAATAAAAAAAGATAAGACTGTTATGATAAATACCAAAATTAGGATTAGGCTTAAAGCATATGATCATAAGCTTCTTGACCAGTCATCAATTGATATTGTTGATACGGCCCGCAAGACAGGTGCAAAGGTGGTAGGTCCCATTCCGCTGCCCACAAGAATCAATAAGTTTTGTGTGTTGCGCTCTCCCCATGTAAATAAGAAATCCCGGGAGCAGTTTGAGATAAGAACACATAAAAGGCTTATGGATATTCTTGAGCCAACCCAGCAGACAGTCGATGCACTTATGAAGCTTGATCTTTCACCTGGTGTTAATGTTGAGATTAAACTATAGGGTAGAACATTAGGAATTTATTATGTGTAACGGAATATTAGGAAAAAAAGTAGGGATGACAAATGTCTATGCCTCAGACGGCCGTTTGGTGCCTGTTACTGTGGTTCAGGCAGGTCCCTGCGTGGTGACACAGGTCAAGACAGAAAAAACAGACGGGTACGAAGCTGTGCAGTTGGGGTTTGATGAAAAGTCCCTTGAAAAATGTACCAAACCCCTTCAGGGGCATTTTGAAAAAAGCGGCAGCAAAGGCTACTCTGCCCTGTGCGAGTTCAGTGTAAGTGAACCCGGGTCCTATGAAGCAGGTCAGGATGTCACCATGGAGATGTTTGCAGTAGGTGACCACATCACTGTGTCCGGAATTTCCAAGGGGCGGGGGTTTGCCGGAACAGTCAAGCGTTACGGATTTGGTCGGGGTCCAGAAACCCACGGCAGCAGAAATCACCGTGCTCCGGGATCTGTCGGCTGCAGTGCGTGGCCGGCCAGAATTGTCAAAGGGAAGAAAATGCCCGGCCATCTGGGTGTGGATAGAAAAACCGTAAAGAATCTGGAAATTGTAGATATAAGACCTGAGGATAATCTGATCCTGATTAAAGGGGCAGTCCCGGGTCACAGAGCCGGTCTTCTGGAAATAAAAAAATAAAAGCGTCTGGTTGATAAAAGTGTAATCGTGGCCCGGCAGCAATTGCGGGTTGAAAATAAACACGGTCGTGGGTATTGCATAAAATTTCGCAGTGAAGCACGGTCGAATTGTGAAGAGGAAAGGTTATGGCAGTGGTTGATGTACTTAATGCATCAGGGGACAAGGTTTCTGAAACTGATCTTCCTGATGAGATTTTTACCATACCTGTAAAGAAAAGTGTCCTTCATGATGTTGTAAAAATGCAGCTGGCGTCAAAAAGACGCGGCACTGCAACAGCAAAGGGCAGGTCGGAAGTCAGTGGGAGTACCAAAAAACTGTACAGGCAGAAGGGAACAGGAAATGCAAGGGCTGGCAGTATAAAATCACCTTTGCGGCGGGGCGGGGGTGTTATTTTTGGCCCGGCAAAAAGATCCTTTGCCTATAAAGTGCCCAAAAAAGTAAAGGCTCTGGCCCTGAAAATGGCGTTGAGCAGCAAATATGCCAACAAAGAAATTTCAATTATAGATCAGTTCGGAATTGGAACAATCAAGACCAAAGAATTTGTTTCTGTAAAAAATGCGCTTGGGTTGAAAAATATTCTTATTGTGATCAGTGAGGAAGATACCAACCTTATGCTCTCTTCAAGAAATGTTGCTGATGTTAAGGTTATAAGGACTGAAGGGCTTAACGTGTTTGACATACTCAAATATGAGAATCTGCTTCTTCTGGAATCATCAATTGAAGCGATAAAGGGGAGGTTTACGTCATGAAGGAATATGATATTATAAAACGTCCCGTAAACACGGAAAAGACGACCCTGCAGAAAGAGTATTATAACCAGATCTGTTTTGAAGTTGACCGCTCAGCCAACCGTATTGAAATCAAGGATGCGGTTGAGAAAATCTTTAATACCAGGGTCTTCAGCGTAAGAACCATGCACGTAAAGGGTAAAACCAAAATGCGCGGACGAATTGTCGGAAAGAAAAGATCCTGGAAAAAAGCGATTGTTAAACTGAGCCCTGGTCAGAGAATAGATTTTTTTGAAGGTGTATAAGAAGAGGTAATTATGTCCATAAAGAAGACAAAACCCACATCACCCGGAAGAAGATCACAGGAATATTTCACCTTTGATGAAATCACAAAGACAAAGCCTGAAAAACGACTTCTTAAGAAAATAAAAAAAACGGGTGGCCGCAACGCAAATGGTAGAATAACATGCAGACACAGGGGTGGCGGAACAAGAAAACAATACCGGATTATTGATTTTAAACGGGATAAGGACGGTATTCCGGCTAAGGTTTCAGCTATTGAGTATGATCCCAACAGGAGTGCAAGGATTGCCCTGCTGGTATATGCAGATGGTGAAAAACGATATATTCTCGCGCCCAGAGATATGAATATCGGAGATACTGTAGAAACCGGAACTGGAGCAGACATTAAACCCGGCAACTGCCTTCCTTTGAAAAATATCCCCCTTGGAACCCGTATTCATAATATTGAACTCAAGGCGGAAAAGGGAGGTCAGATCGTAAGAAGCGCAGGCACCTTTGCGCGCCTTATGGCCAAGGAAGGTGACTATGCTCAGGTCCTGCTTCCATCAGGAGAGGTCCGGATGGTTCATCTGAGGTGCAAGGCGACCATTGGCCGGATCGGCAATGAAAAGCACGATGACATCAAGCTGGGAAAAGCCGGCCGTTCCAGGTGGCTTGGCAAGAGACCATCGGTCAGAGGCGTAGCCATGAACCCGGTAGATCATCCCATGGGCGGTGGTGAAGGACGGTCCTCAGGTGGCAGACAGCCCTGTTCGCCCTGGGGCGTGCCGTCAAAAGGATATAAAACACGAACAAACAAGAGATCTGACAAGTACATAGTGAAAAGAAGATCTAAAAGGAAATAAACAGGTGGTCTTAATATGCCAAGGTCGTTAAAAAAGGGCCCATATATTGCCCAGGAACTTTTGAAAAAGGTTGTTGCTGCCCAGGAGTCAAACAGTAAAAAGGTTATAAAAACCTGGTCAAGAAGATCGACCATATTTCCAGAAATGGTAGGAACAACGTTTGCTGTGCACAACGGCAAGAAGTTTGTACCTGTGTTTGTCAGTGAAAATATGGTGGGTCACAAACTGGGTGAATTTGCACCTACCCGTACATTTTACGGACATGCCGGTGATAAAAAATCCAGGATGAAGTGATTGGTATCCGGTACAAGTTAATAAGGACGATAAAATGCAAGTAAGAGCAATAACAAAATTTGTTAGAATTTCTCCGTATAAGTTGCGTGCACCGGTGGAGATCCTGAAAGGGAAGCAGGTTGATGAAGCACTGAATTTATTGAAATTTATGCCGCTCAAGGCAGCTAAAATAATATACAAAACCCTGAGCTCAGCTGTTGCCAATGCTGAACATAACCATGAGCTTGACGTAGATGAACTGGTTGTTAAAAATATAATTGTCGATCAGGGCCCTTCTTTAAAAAGATTCAGGGCCAGGGCCAGGGGGCGCGGTGCCAGGATTCTGAAAAGATCCAGCCACATAACAGTCATTGTAGAGGATACGGTCTAACAAAGGAGGGTAGAGGCTTGGGTCAGAAAGTAAATCCGATTGGATTAAGGTTAGGAATCGTCAAG
>JAWOEJ010000162.1:0-12069 GCA_046482845.1 Desulfobacteraceae bacterium
GGATGTCCACCACCTGGAAGTCGAGTAGCCGGTTTCTCCCCTGCCTTTACTGCCTTACTCCTGAAAGACTGTCATAAAAACCAGAAAGTCTGGGGGGATATTCCTTGACACCTTAAAGCTATGTGCCCGCCTGCCAGACGGCCTACGGATTCCATCTTCTGGGCTTGGAGGAGCTGGGCCTGGAGTTTTTCCTTTTCAGCCTCTGCCCGCTTCTGCTCGGTGATATCGACAAATGTGGTCAAGTGCTGATTGTCTCCCGGCTGTAAGGATATGAGAACGTTTCTGGTTGTTTCGTCCTTGCAGGTGATCTCAACATCCATGGAAGGGGTGCTCAATCCAGTTTCCAAAGCCTTGTTTGAATACTGGTTCCTGACAGCCTTATTCCTGTGTTCAAGTTCTTCGCAAGTGGGTTTTTCAGACATATCATACCCTTTTATTGTCTGACAGTGTCTATGAAGTATGACAAATTATTTTCAAAAATGAACTATTCCTTGAGTTTGTTTCCTGTGTCATTATGGTTTAGAATTTATTTTTACCAGATCAAAGGCGACATGTTCCAGGTCTTCCTGGAATTCTTCCCCGCACTCCAGGGCAATATCATTGTCTTCATGATACTTCCAATGAACTGTTATGGGAACTCCCTTTTGGGCAGCATCATCAAGCATGTCAAAAAAATTCATCAATATTTTTGAGCTGCTGCTGTTAAAATAAATCAGCTCAACATCCACGTGTACCGGGGTATCATTTACCTGGTGCAGATATGCTTCCAGCCATTCCAGCATGGGTGAGTAAATCTTTGCTGAGTCTTCCGGATATGACTCCCCTTTGATTTCCAGGTGATTTTGCTCTGGATCAAAATTAATCCAGGGTGTTGATTTACTTTTTTCCCGCACAAATGCTTGCATGGCTGACTCCCTATCGCCTGTGACATCTTTTATGTTAATCTCTGACAGCAGGCAAAAATAACCTATACATCCTGCCTGCCTTTTTATCTGTTTTTCTTTGGTGGGGTGAGTGTTACACAGCTCAGGCCAACCGGCATTTTTTTCTGTTAAACAACCGCAGTGACCACAAAAAAATCCTTTCCAGAATGGCCTGGAACAATATCAAAATCAATGGGCCGGCTGGCCTTTCTGGCCATCTCAATAAACCCCAGCCCTGCGCCTTTGCTTCCATCTTCCGCTTCTTTGCGCCGCTGTGCCTTGTAATACTTTTTCAGCTCATTCCTGTCCATGGATTGAATCCTGGTCAGCTTGTCTGTCACCGGACCTTTTTGTTCCTCACTTATATAATTACCGCATTGAATATAATAATTTTTTTCTTGTTTCCCAATAATTAAAATCCCAAAGCTGAGATCCTTCTCACCCTGGCTGGGCAGCCCCTTTTCAGCTGAATAGTTCATTACATTCTGCATAAGTTCCACAAAAATAGAAAAAACCTTTTGGGTAACATTGGTACTTGTCTCTTCCATGTTCATTTTCTGCCTCAGTGTTGCCCCGATACCTTCCAAAAGGCTCTGACCCACAGGTCCGGTGAAGCTGAAAATGATGCCGTCTTTTTTTAGCTGCTCGTAAAATTCATGAATTTCATGCATCATTGTTGACCACCTTTGCTTTAATTTGGTTGCGACCCGCGTCTTTGGCTTCATAAAGCAGTCTGTCAGCTGCTTCGATCAGGTCCTGGGATGTTGTATCCGTCCCCGGGACCACAGCTGCAATTCCCATACTCACAGTGACAATAGGGGCAGCAGCCGAATACTCGTGGGGAATAGCCAGTGCCCAAAGACTGCTCTGAACATCTGAGGCCACCTGCACGGCTCCGGACAGCTCTGTCTGGGGCAGCAAAATAACAAACTCTTCTCCTCCGAACCTGGCCACCAGGTCAACCGCCCTTTTTACAGAGCTCCGTAACGTCCGGGCAACCTTGATAAGACAGTCATCCCCTGCTCCATGCCCATAATTATCGTTAAACTGCTTGAAATAATCCAAATCCAAAAGGATGAGGGTCAGAAACAATTTACTGCGGCAATGACGCTGCCATTCATCCTCCATATATTCATCAAAGCGTCTTCTATTGGCAATGGAAGTAAGTCCGTCCATATAGGACATTTGAGACAGTATCTCTTTGTGGGACTGAAGTTCAGCATTTAAATCATTGAGATTCTTTTGCATCCTGTCGCTCATTTTTACCAGGCGTTTGGTCTGGCCAAAGAGCTTTTTGTATTCTTTAAAAAGGGTTAAATAGGGAGCAAGCAACTGGCTATCATAAAAATCTTCATTGCCGGCAATGGATTCTGCATCTTCTATTACCTTTTGTTCCCTTGAAAATATGGAATATTTAGACACTAAATCTCTCCTGTCTGTATATGTGCCACAATATTGCTGTGTTGTCAGGGTGCAGGGCAAAAGCCCAGGACCGTCACATCATCGCGCTGTTCTTCATTGCCCTGATGGGTTTTAAACGTCTCCAGCAGGGCTCTTTTTTGTTCCTGCATGGGCTTTCCCCCCAGGCTGCTCAAAAAGGACCGCAGTCTTTTTTTACCCAGAGGCAATCCAGTGTCCTGCCCAATCTGATCAAACAATCCGTCAGTGGCCAGATAGAAACACATCTTTTCCTGTAAATCAATTGTATGCGTCTGAAAAGGAAAATCCGGATCTGACGACCGATAGCCCAGGCTTTGCCTGTCGCCCTTGATTTCAAGAAGCTGCTCATTGCAGCCGTAAAAAAGGCTTAAACGGCTGCCGGCAAATACAAGGCGCCTTTTCGAGTGGAAATACACGCAAAGTCCCATATCCAGGCCGTCCTCGGAAAACCGGGAAACCTTCTGGTTGGAGAGCATCCTCTGTACCACCCGGCTCACCTCCTGCTGCATCCGGGCTGGATTGTCTACGCCTGTTGTACTGGCCACCCGGTCCAGGGCGGAAACCGCGGCCATGGTCATGACCCCTCCCGGCACCCCGTGTCCGGTACAGTCCAGTACAGCCAGGGCAAAACCATCCCCGTGCTGCCGGCTCCAGATCATATCTCCGCTGATAACGTCCTTGGGCTTCCAGATGCAGAAGCTCTCCGGGACCAGGGGCCGGAGCTGCTCTTCCCTGGTCAATATGGCCTGCTGGATGGTCCGGGCATAATGGATACTTTCCATTACCTTGTCCAGGATCTCTGTCTTGGCCTGGCTGGCCGCTTCAGCTGTATCTCTGGCCTCCTCCAGCTGGGTGGACTTTTTCTCCAGATCACAGGTCCGCTCTCTGACCTTTTCCTCCAGCTCCCTGGTATGAGTCTTGATCTCCGTTACCATGGCGGAAAACGCCCGGGTCAGGTCACCCAGCTCATCAGGACCGGCAGGGGGCAGGGAGACATCATAGTCCCCCCGGGCCAGGGCAGTGGCGGATTGATGCAGCCTGTTCAAGGGCTGCAGTACAATCCTGTTTACCCCATAGCTGAACAGCGACAGCAGGATGGCCAGCATGACAGCCAGGGCGGCAACAGCCATACTGATCCAGGAGCCTTCCAGCACTTGTGCGGCCTGCAGGTCTACAGCGGTGACCACGTTCCAGTTGAGCTCAGGAATCCAGGTCAGGGCGATCATTTGCTTTCTGCCGTTCAGCCCGGCCCAGAAGGTCTGCACTTCTTCAGGGTTCTCCCGGGCATTTTCAATGGCCTGGTCCAGTCTCTGAGCATGGTCCGGCCCGGAGAGCTGCTTGTGCAGAGATGACAACGGGTCCTGGTCAGAGGCTTTTTGTTTATCCAGCTCTGCCCCTGAGCCGTAAGCGATCAGGCCCTCGTCCGGATGGGCCTGGATAAGGCCCTTTGCGTCCAATATCATCGGGGTTACACCAGACTTGTCTACTGCAATAAACTCCTTCAGAAAACTGGATAATTCCAGGCCGGTACCTGCCATGCCGATCTTGCGGTTCTCGTTCCAGATCATAACGTCTATCCAGACCTGGACATTCCCCAGATGCACATCCGGATTAACATTGATGGTATGGGTATCAAAATCTTCGATGGTGCTGAAAAACCAGGAATCGTCCGGCTTGTCCGGGTCCAGAAAGTAGCGGGGATCTTGACTGTAGTCTTTGTCCGGACCGTTGAAATAGTAGGCCAGGGTTTCCCGGTTGACCACAAAATAGTTGCCGCCCTGGAAGGCCTCCTGATAGCCGTTTGCTTCCTGGAAGAAGCTGGATAGTCTGCCCTTTGAGCTTGGCTCCTTCAACCACCTCCGCAGCAGAACAGAATCGGCAAATCGCTGGGCCAGGGCCAGCTCTCTGCTCACAGGCTCCTTAATCTTCTGGGCATTAAGCAGGGTAAAATTCTCTGCATAGGCCCGGCCAAAATAGGCTTTGCCCCTTTCCAGGACCTGCCAGCCGATAAAAACCATCGGGGCCAGGGCCACCAGACAGGCAACCACCAGGGAAAGCATGGATTTGGTTCGTAAACTGAAATTAAAAAGATTCATCTATCTATTACCCATCAAAATGGAATGTCTTCGTTTTCCATATCACCATCAGGGTCTAATGACATCATTTCACTTGCCGCATCAAAAAAAACACCCAAAGCTTCACATAAATTCTTTACAATTCGGCTATACGCCTCTTTTTCATCTATATTCTTTGCTTTGGACATTTTTTTCAAGGCAGAATACAATTCCCTTGACAAGCCATTCATAATTTTGTCAGGATCCATTAGTTCTCCATTTTCCTTTATTTTGTTCATAAACATTTTGTATTCAGAGACTTTTTCATTGGCACATCCGGGTAAATTTTAAACAGATCATAAAACCTATATCAATGAACTGCCTGCATGTCAATCAGAGAGAACAGAGGGGCGCCCAAACGAAAACAGGAGGTCGTTCAAACAATAATTATCATGGCCTGCCATAAAATAAATGCAGTGCAATATTTTTAGTGCACCTGTCTGGTCTGTTTTGACATCTGCGGGATCAGACCCGGGGGGCGTTTTTTTTGAGGAAAGACCTGCAAACCATGGGTATTGCACCAGGCAGGTCACATTTAAGAACTGATTAGAAGAATTGGCACGATAATTGCTGACAACTTAGAAAAAATTATTTTTTTACAAAGGAGACCAAATCTTATGATAAATGAAGTGTACAGTTTATGTTTTATGTGCTCAATACGGTGCCCCATAAAAGTAATTGTAAAAGACGGACATGTGGACTGGATCGAGGGCAATAAAAATGTGGCAGGCATCAACGGCAGTCTCTGTCCCCGGGGTTCTGCCGGAAAATCACTGCTTTACGACGATCAGCGGGTTCAAAGTCCGATGATACGGGTTGGTAAACGGGGTGATGGAGACTGGAAAAAGGTTTCATGGGATGAAGCCATTGACTATGTCGGCTCAAAGCTTTCAGACATAATTGATAAACACGGCGGTCACAGCGTTGCTCTGGGGGAGAGAACCCAGCTTTCCACCCATGTCAGCAAAACCTTTTTAAAGGCCATAAAATCCCCCAATCACTTTACCCATGATGCCCTGTGCAAGGGCTCAGTCAACACAGCCTGCCGGTCTCTGTTTGGATATACAGACGGGCAGATCGGGGTGAATTACGCAAATACAAAGCACATTGTGCTCTACGGCAGAAATATATTTGAATCGATTTCAGTTAAAGAGGTCAACACCTTAATGGATGCCCTTGAAAAAGGGGCCAAACTCACATATATCGATCCCAGGGTAACCATTACCGCATCCAAGGCCCACCGTTACTGGATGATCCGGCCGGCCACGGATATTGCCTTAAATTATGCCCTGATGAATATTATCCTGAAAGAAAACCTGTATGATAAGCAATTTGTTGAAAAATGGGTGCACGGGCTGGAGGAACTCAAGGAATTTACAGCTGGATACACCCCTGAATGGGCTGAAAAGGAAACGGGTATTCCAGCCCCTGAAATCTGCAGCCTGGCCAGGGAGATGAGCAAAGACAAACCCGCTGTGGTTTTTCACTACGGATACAGAGGGGCCAGCCAGACCAATGAAATCTATCTGCGCCGGTCCATCCTCATACTCAACGCCCTCATGGGGAGTATTGAAACAAAGGGAGGGCTTTTTTTCAAAAAAGGACCGGGCGAAGTGGGTGGAAAACCGGCCAGAAAACTGGTCAGCCAGGAATTCCCGAAAATTGACGTGCCGAGATTTGACAAGGTCGGCACCCATGAGTTCCCCCTGCCCGATCCCAGCCACGGCGTGGCTCAGATGCTTCCCCATGCCATTCTCAATGATGACCCCTATCCCATCAAGGCATTGATCGCCTATCGTCATGACCCGCTCATGTCCATTGCCGATACTGAAACGACCAGAAAAGCCCTTGACAAACTGGACCTGTTGGTTACCATTGATATCAACTATTCTGATATTGCCTGGTACTCTGATGTGATACTGCCTGAATCCACCTACCTTGAAAGAACCGACTGCATCCAGCAGGTAAACGGACTCAAGCCCCAGATGTTTTTGAGAAAAAAAGCAATGGAACCCCGGTATAACACCCTGGAAGGGCCGGTGATTTTGAAAAAGATTGGAGAAAAACTTGGCATCGGCAGCTATTTCCCCTATGAAACCGTGGATGATCTTGTAAAATGGCAGCTTGAGGGAACCGGTTTTACCATGGAAGACTTTGAAAAAAAAGGGTTTGTGTCATACACTGCAGATCCGATTTTCTGGGATCGTGATAATATCCCCTTTAAAACTCCTTCCGGAAAAATTGAATTCAAATCGTCTCTGCTTGAAGATGCCGGGTATGAATCCTTTCCAGCGTATGACCCCATTCCTGAGCCTGAAAACGATAAGTTCCGCCTGGTGGTGGGACGTTCTGCCATTCACACCCACATCTCCACCCAGAACGTGCCCTATCTCAACGAAATAGAAAATGAAAATGTTTTATGGATAAATTCAGCCAGAGCAAAGGCCCTTGGCATTGAAAACAACGAACTGGTTGAAGTCTCTTCACCCTGCGGCACAGGTCAGATCAAGGCTTATGTGACCGACATGATTCATCCCGAAGCGGTATTTATGCTCCACGGATACGGACACACTGCAGGCCTTGCCAAGCGCTCCTTTTCCAGAGGGCTTTCTGATGCAGCGATTCAGGAAAACAAATATGATAAAATCGGGGGAAGTCCCGCTTTTCATGAAACTTTTGTGAGTATAAAACCCCTTCATTAAAATACAAAAAATGATACAGCATCTGATGCGGTGACGGATAATGGATTCAGTCACAAATCAGACACGATATCGGAGGCTTTGAATGAGTAAATACTATCTGTTCCAGGACATCAAAAAATGCATTGGATGTCATGCCTGTGAAATTCAATGCAAATCCAACAAAAACCTTCCCGTCGGCCCCAGCCCCTGCAAGATCATCCAGGTAGGTCCAAAATTTATCGGCGAACTGCCCAGGATGTCTTTTATCTTCATGCCCTGCTTTCACTGTGAAGACCCATGGTGCGTTTCCGCCTGTCCTACCGGGGCCATGCAGAAGAGAAGCAGTGACGGCATTGTATTTATAGACCAGGATCTTTGCGTAGGCTGTAAAACCTGTATTTCTGCATGTCCATGGGGAGCGCCCCAGTGGAATCCTGAAACCGGGAAAGTGGTAAAATGCGACTACTGCATGGATAGAATTGACCAGGGACTTGACCCTGCCTGTGTCTCCACCTGCACCACCGGATGTCTCCAGTTCGGCAAAGTTGAAGATATGCCCCAGATCCGGCGGGAACGGTACGCTGCTTCCATTGCAGCCCTTGAAAAAAGCAGTTTCTAGACTCATAAGGAGTAAACATGAGCCAAACAACCTGTCCAGTCCGTAACACCATTGTTTATCTGTCTGAACAGATCAATTCAGGCGCACTGCATCATCCCAAGGAAAGAAGAATTTCCGAACAGATTCTGCACTTGATGGAAGAAATTGCAGAAGGGGCAGCCGGCCTGGATCATTTGTCTGCCATTGACACCCTTTTGGAAGAATATTTCCACACAGCAGAAGAATTCAAGGACAAGAGCACCGGCAATACAGTCAAAAAATTTCTAAATGACAATAAAGAGGTGTTTAGAAATCACATCATCTCCCGCAACTGCCCCTCACACGACTGCGGCAAACTGGCGCCGTCCCCCTGCCAGATGGCATGTCCGGCCGGGATTGATATTCCGACCTATCTCAGTCTGATTGCTGCAGGCGAGGATGCCAAAGCCATAGAAGTGATCCGGCGGGACAATCCCCTGCCCTGGGTATGCGGGCTGATCTGCAACAGACCCTGTGAAATGATGTGTGTCCGTGCCAGAATTGATACCCCCATTTCCATTAAATTTCTAAAGGCCTTTGCCGCAGAAAAGGCCATGTCCGAGGGAAGCTATAAAAATCCTGAAAAAAAGCCCCTTAACGGGAAAAAAGTCTGTGTCATCGGTGCAGGGCCCGGCGGGCTTACTGCGGCCTACTATCTGGCCCTTATGGGATACAAGATCAGGATTATCGAGGCCCTGCCCGTGTCCGGGGGTATGCTCATGGTGGGAATCCCCCGATACCGCCTGCCCAGGGAAGTGATTGACAGAGAAGTGGCCATGATAGAAGATCTTGGCGTAGAAATCATATATAATACCCGGTTCGGCAGGGATATTACCTGTGAAGAATTGAGAAACCAGGGGTTTGAAGCGTTTTTCATTGCCATAGGCGCCCATAAGGCATGGAATCTCGGGATCAAGGGAGAAGATGAGTTTCCCAAAGTTCTGGATGCCGTCAAATTTTTAAGGGATGTTTCCCTTGGAAACCACCATTCCCCGGGAAAGCAGGTTGCCATCATCGGCGGCGGCAATGTGGCCATTGATGCGGCAAGGACCAGTCTGAGGCTCGGTGCTGAAAAAGTTACCATTGTTTACCGGCGAACCCGCTCGGAAATGCCGGCAGATGTTGAAGAAGTGGAGCAGGCAGAAGAAGAAGGCATCCAGTTTGCCTTTTTAACCATTCCCATTGAAATTGTCGGGGAAAACAAGACAATTACGGACCTGGCATGTATCAAAGCGGAACTGGTCAAGAAAAAAGGATCAAACAGAATGTCTCCTGTACCGATTGAGGGCAAGGAATTCACCATCAAGGCGGATGCAGTGATCTATGCCATTGGCCAGTATGTTGACACTTCAGGAATGGAAGCCTTTGACCAGATCAACTGGACACGCCGCGGCACCATAGAAGTCAATCATGCCTCCATGGAAACCCGTATGCCCGGTGTTTTTGCCGCAGGTGATGCGGTTTCCGGACCGGCCACAGTGGTTGAAGCCATTGGGGGCGGTAAAAGAGCAGCAGAGGCCATTGACCGGTATCTCAACCATATCCCCCAGCCCACCGTGCCCAGGACCCCTGTCCGCTATAATATTGAACCGGTGATAGAAATGTCCGCCAGCCGGAAAATGACGCTGAAACGTCCGGACATGCCAATGCTCAATGTAAACAGGCGGCGGACCATGTTTCAGCAGGTGGAACTGGGATATGATGAACAAAGTGCCCGCCGGGAAGCCGGCCGGTGTCTCAGATGCGATATCTGCCGCAGATGCGGCAAATGCGTAGAGGTCTGCCGGGATAAAATGGGAATTGATGCCCTGAAACTGGGATACCTGGATTTTGACAATCCATCGGAAACAGATTTCAGGACCACAGCTGAAAAATGCATCACCTGCGGGGCCTGTGTGGCCAACTGCGAAAACAACGCCATTGTCATTGAAGAAAAGAACGGAAAAAGGCTGCTAAAGCTGTGCGGTACGATTTTAAACACCCAGGATATTCAGTACTGTGACGAGTGCCATGCCGTGCTTCCGTCCCAGGAATATATGCAGTTTATTTCAAAAAAGACCAAAAACCTGACCCGAAAAACGGAAACCAGGCTTTTATGCGATAAATGCCAGCGCAAATTAAGCGCCAGAAAAAATGCTTAATCAAACAAAAGGGGGATTGTCATGGAATTTAAACGGGGAAATAAAATCAAAGTCGTCAAAAAATCCGATGATGAGGCATGGGAGCCTTTTATGAATGATTTTATCGGTCTGCACGGGTATATCACCGATCCGGACAACACCATCAATGATCCAGACGCACTGATAGAGGTAAGTCTTGAGGGGAAAGGCACCCACCGCATCCCCCAGGACTGTCTGGAGCTGATCAGTCCGCCGGAAAAAAAATAAATTTTAAAAAGCAAATCCCCAGGGGAGCAGTTCATGATTGACATCACCATTGACGGAAGAGAAATTAAGGCCAAAGCAAACCAGACCATCCTGCAGGCAGCCAGGGAAAACAAGATTAAAATTCCGCATTTATGCTTTCATCCTGCCCTGAAACCGGCCGGGACATGCAAGCTATGCTGTGTTGAAGTGATATCTCCTTCAGGCAAACACGGCGTGATGCTGTCCTGCCTGGTCAAAGTAAAGAACAACATGGTCGTCAAAACCAATTCAGACCTACTAAAGGAAAAGCGCACGGCAGCGTTTAACAAATTACTGCAGATGGCCCCTGAATCAGAGCGGATACGCCGCCTGGCAGCGGAGTATGATATTGAGGTAATACCGCCGCCCAACGGGTGTATCCGGTGCAAGCTCTGTATCCGGGTATGCAGTGAAATTGTTAAGGCCAACGCTTTGAAAATGGAAAAAACTAAAGACGGCAGCAAGGTTGTGGCCAATCCGGGCAGATGCATTGGATGCGGTACCTGTGCCAATCTATGCCCGACCAATATCATAAAAATAAGTGACAAAGACAATGTCAGAACGGTCAGCATCAAAGATGAGATCATCGGACAACTGCCCCTGGTCAGGTGCGAAGCCTGTCATAAAATGTTTGCGACCACGGTTTTTCTCCAGCATGTTGAAGATGTGAATGAATACCACACCCATACCCGGGAACACCATAATCTATGCCCTGAATGTGCCAAAATGATGTCCACAAGGGCATTAACTGAAAAAGCAAAAATTAAAAAATAAATCCGGCCCCTTGATACTCAATGATCAGGTTTTTTAATGCTGACATTTACCTGTGACTCGATCTTCAACTCGGTTATCAAGTTTTTTGAATACCGCCGCCCCCAGCGGTTGCCTGTCAGGAACGAGAACGACGGAGGACTTTTTCCCTGCCAGGCTAAAAATCAAGGGATCCGTCTTTTCGCTTCAAAAACGAATGTTTTTGTCGCCCAAAAATTTTTGATTTTTGTTGTCTCATCATCTTTTACACCTCATGTATTAACTGTAATCTCTGTCTGGAGATACTTAACATCATCAGTCATCCTGTAAATCTCTCCTTGAATAAGTCGGTAGTAAGCATCGCCTTCTATAATGAATCCATCTTCATCTTCATCTTCTTTAAAATTATCTTCATTAACAGTTCTGGTATTTCCTGAACCGCTTGCATAAATATTATCAATTGTTTCATCTGCTAGATAAAGAATATGTCCTGCAGTATCTTTCCAAAGATAACCTGTTTCATTTACAATTGGCCTGTATGCTTGTGCTTTGAATTGGCATACGTAAACTCCTGATTCTGCATTTTCTACTTTCATTGTTGATTTATAACCAGTTCCTTCTCCAATTGGAATTTGTTGAGTTACAGACCTTACATCAGTTTCCAAATCAGGACTGCATTCATCGACTTCGACTTTTATCATATGATTTTCTTTGAATGTTCCGTCATTATAGACTCCTGCGTTGAATTGAGTTTCTTTATTTGATTTTAGAACTATATTTGCATCGATCAAGAAAGAGTCATCAGCGCTTGGCTTGTTTATCAAGTCTGCCATGTCGATTGCTTCTTCGAATTGTCCCTGTCCTTGTCCTATTAATCCTCTGATAAATCCAAGTCCTAGTCCCAGTACTGCCATTGCCATTACAAGGACTACTATTGCTTGAATACTTAAGTTTAAAGAACCTTTATTATTCTCTCTCATGCTGTTTTACACCTCTTATGAATAAAAATTTGTTATTATATACTCGTTTTTTGGCTTTTGCCCTTTATATAATTTTCTATAGTTTTAGTTCTTTTTTAGAGGAATCATCTGGTTTTCTTTTTAAAAGAGTTTTTTAGAA
>JAWOEJ010000163.1:0-14238 GCA_046482845.1 Desulfobacteraceae bacterium
GGATGAAGGGGAGGGGGATCATTATCCTGGGACAGGGCAGAAAAAGGAAAAACAAACAATATAAAAATTATGGTGGCTTTTAAAAATGTTTTCATGGTTCCCCGATTTTTATTTATTAACCAAAGCCTGACCCCAGCCCAAGGGTGAACGATGTTATCATTAAGCTCCAAGTTTACATTGCCTGACAATAAAATGCAACAGCCATGGACTGATAATCTCGTTTTTATTATACTTGCACTTATTCTTAGTGTATGGCATATTTTTGTAAAATTTTTTTCATATAACCATCATGATGCGCAGCATCACAACGAAGGATGAAACTTGAAATAGGACGTTACTTGTTTCTTGTATCTTGTTTCAAGTTTCTTATAAACCCACATGATGCGCAGCATCACAACAAACCATGAAAGCTGTTAGCTGTTAGCTGAGTACTGATGGCTGACGGCTGAAGGCTTTCATAAGGAGAGGCCCATGACATTGCCGGACTGCAGGCAGATTTTAAATATTGATGATCAGGAATACAGCGTTTACAACATTGCAGCACTTACAGACACACAAGGAGAGAAGGTCAGCCGACTTCCCTTTTCCATACGCATACTGCTTGAGAATCTGCTGCGGCATATGGATGGAAAAACAGTCCTGGAACAGGATGTGATCAATGTGCTGGAATGGGGAAAAAAAAACGTTAAAACGCCGGTTATGATTCCCTATCATCCTTCCCGTGTATTGATGCAGGATTTCACAGGGGTGCCGGCCGTGGTTGACCTGGCCGCCATGCGGGATGCGGTCCTGGATCAGGGGGGAGATCCTGAAAAAATCAATCCCCTGGTTCCTGTGGATCTTGTTGTGGATCATTCTGTACAGGTTGATTTTTACGGGCAGACAGATGCGGCTGCCAGAAATATGGAAAAAGAATATCAGCGCAATCATGAACGCTACACTCTGCTGAAATGGGCTCAGAAGAGTTTTAAAAATTTAAGGGTGGTTCCTCCGGGGTCAGGAATTTGTCACCAGGTCAATCTTGAATACCTGGCTGATGTGATCACAAGAGAAGAATCTGGAAATACCTGCCTGGCCTATCCGGATACGCTGGTGGGAACGGATTCCCATACCACCATGATCAATGGTCTGGGGGTTCTGGGCTGGGGCGTTGGCGGCATTGAGGCGGAAGCGGTCATGCTGGGTCAGCCCTATTTTATGAATCTGCCTGAGGTGGTGGGGGTGTGTTTAACCGGGAAACCGGCTCCGGGGGTGACAGCCACGGATATTGTTCTTTTCATTACCCAGGTGCTGAGAAAGCACAATGTCGTGGAAAAATTTGTGGAATTTACCGGGCCGGGCATGGAGAAACTTTCTTTGACAGACCGTGCCACCATTGCCAATATGGCCCCTGAATACGGTGCAACCATTGGTTTTTTCCCCATAGATAAAAATACCCTGGATTATCTTAAATTGACAGCAAGGGAAAAAACTGCTGCAATAGTTGAAGGCTACTGCCGGGCATGCGCTCTTTTTTACGAGAACAGTGACAATATTGAGTTTACAACCCGGATTACGATTGATCTGTCAGAAATAAAGCCATGCATTGCAGGGCCTTCCAGACCCCAGGACCGCATGGAACTGCCCCGTGTCAAAGAAAAGTTTCAGAACGAATTTGCCCCTGAAACCGGGCGGGAAAAAGAAGACCTGGGCACGGGCAGTATTGTGATTGCCGCTGTGACCTCGTGCACCAACACCTCCAATCCCTTTGTTATGACCGGAGCAGGTCTTGTGGCAAAAAAAGCAGTTGAAAAAGGACTTAAAGTACCCTGGTTTGTGAAAACCTCCCTTGCGCCGGGGTCACGGGTGGTGGGGGATTATCTTGAGGCTGCAGGGCTTATGCCCTTTCTGGAGCAGCTTGGATTTCATGTGGCTGGATTTGGATGCATGTCCTGTATTGGAAACAGCGGCCCCCTTGATTCCAGGATTGAAAAAAGCATTAAGGATAATGATCTCAAGGTGGCAGCGGTGCTTTCAGGGAACAGAAATTTTGAGGCCAGGGTGCACCAGAGTGTTAAAGCCAATTTTTTAATGTCGCCGCTGCTGGTCATTGTCTATGCCCTTGCCGGCCGCATGGACATTGACCTTTATACAGAGCCTCTGGGCTGTGATGACCAGAATAATCCCGTGTTTATGAAGGATATCTGGCCCGATGACAGGGAAATTGAAGTTCTGATGCAAAGCCATGTAAAGTCCGTGTTTTTTAAAAATCAATATGCATCCATATTTCAGGGGGATCTGTTCTGGCAGAAACTTGAGGTTAAAGAGAGCAAGACCTTTGTGTGGGACAAAGATTCCCGGTATATCAGAAAACCGCCTTTTTTTGAGGATTTCTCCCTTGAGGCATCAGATCCTTTGAATTTAAAAAGCGCCCGCGCGCTTCTCTTTCTCGGGGATTCCGTGACAACGGATCATATCTCGCCGGCCGGCGCCATTCCGGCAGACTATCCCGCAGGAAAATACCTGGCAGACCATGGTGTTTCCGAGGAAAATTTTAATTCCTACGGGTCAAGACGCGGCAATCACGAGGTGATGATGCGGGGAACCTTCGGCAATATCCGGATCAAAAATTTCCTTGTACCGGATCCAGGCAGTTTTACCCTGAAATTTCCTGAAAACCGAAAGGATTCGGTTTATCAGGCAGCCATGGATTATAAACGGGAGAGTGTTCCCCTGGTTGTTCTGGGCGGGAAAGAATACGGAACCGGGTCGTCCCGGGACTGGGCCGCCAAGGGGACTGCACTTCTGGGAGTCCGGGCCGTAATGGCTCAGTCCTTTGAAAGAATTCACAGAAGCAATCTTCTCGGCATGGGGGTGCTTCCCCTGGTGTTAACGGAAAAAACCTGGGAGCAGCTGGGGATCACGGGAACTGAAATCTTTGACATCCAGGGCCTGGACCAGGTACAGCCGTCTGCTGAACTGACAGTCAAAGCCTTAAAGGAGAATGGAGAAACCCTGGTTTTTAAAGTAACGGCAAGGCTTGACTCAGACGTGGAGCTGGCTTATTACAGAAGCGGCGGGATTCTCAAGTACGTGCTGGCAAAAATATTACAAAATTAATTCCATCCCTGGGGTGGGGTCAGGCCCCTAAAACTCGATTATCAGGTTTTTATGGAAGGACGGATTAAGAGGCCCCAGCGGTTGCCTGTCAGGAAGATTTTAGAGAGAAACCGGTTCAATTTTTGAAGATTGCTTTTAAAAAGATGGGGTCACAAAGGCTTGAAATTTTAAAGGGGCAATACATGAAATGCTTTACAAAACAATATAAGCGCATATGGGCCGTTTTTCTGACGGTCATTCTCTTTTCAAGTCCGGTTTACGGTATTTCAGTCAGTGAGGAAAAAAAACTGGCCAAAGAGTTTGTGGCAAGTATTGAAAAAACCGGGGCAGTCATCAAAGATCCCCTGGCCAATGGGTTTATTGAGGATTTAGGCCGATGCATTGTGGCCAATGTGCCGCCCCAGCCCTTTGAATTTAATTTCAGAATTGTGGATGAAGACCGGTTTAATGCCTTTGCCGGTCCAGGCGCCAATATTTTTATCAACCGGGGATTGTTCACCTCCCTTGACTATATTGATGAGCTTGCCGGTATCCTGGCCCATGAGGTGGGTCATGCAGTCTGCCGTCATGTGTCTCAGATGATAGACCGCTCAAAATTCGTGAATTTCGGAACCCTGGCAGGCCTGCTGGCAGGAATCCTGGTGGGCGTTGCCGGTGGCGGGGATGCGGCCCAGGGGGTGATCATGAGTTCAGCTGCAGCAGGTCAGTCTTCCATGCTGGCCTTTAGCAGGGAAAACGAAACAGAAGCGGACCAGAAAGGGCTTAAATTTACCTGTGATGCCTCCTTTTCTCCAAAGGGGCTGCTAACCGGTCTTAAAAAGATCAGGGACAATGATTTTTATGGCACAGATGCCATTCCTGGATATTTAAAAACCCACCCCGGCACCAAAGACAGGATTGTTTTTATCCAGCGCTGGATGGAAGACCATTACAGGGAAAAAAAAGAAAAGCCCCTTATTGATCCCTTTCGTTTTGAAGTCATTAAATACAGATTGACCGGGTTATACGGCAACAGGGATGAGGCTGAGCAGAAGCTTGCCGCTCAGCTGAAAAAAGAGCCTGACAATGGGGCGGTTCACTATGGAATGGCCCTGGTGCTCATTCGAAAATCAAGGTTTGACAAAGCCCTTTTTCATTTAGACCGGGCTGCCGCCACCAGGACAATCGCTCCCTTGATCCGTTTTGAAAAGGCCAGAATCAGATGTATGAGCGGTGAATACAAAAAAGCCCTGACCATTTTCAAAGAGCTTGATACCGTATCCGAACTTGCTCCCTTTGTTTCCTATTACCGCGGGATTGCCCTGCTTGAAACCGGAAGTGCCGGGGAAGCTGAAAAGCATTTTTCACGCCTGATTGCTGGTGATGATCTCCTCTTTCCCAGGGCATATTATCATCTGGCAAGAATTTCAGGGGAAAAGGGGGACCAGGGGACCTGTCATTTCTATCTGGCGCTTTACTACAATGAGATCAATGAAATGAGAAACTGCTGCTTCCACCTGCAGCAAAGCCTTAAACAACTGGATGACCCTGAAAAAAAAGCCAGGGCTGAAGCGCTTTCAGAAAAGTGCGGGAAAAAGTTTACCCCCCGTACAGATTCCTAGGTGTACAGATTCCTAGGTGTTGTCAAAACGGGCAAACTGCATGGTAAATGTGCCCCTTCCCTGGGTGGCCGACCGGATTGCAGTGGAATAGCCGAACATTTTAGAAAGAGAAACTGTGGCTCTGATGACCTGAATATCTCCTTTGGCGGTTATGGATTCAATCTTGCCGCCCCGGGTATTGAGATCTGCAATGGCATCCCCCATACTGGCTTCAGGAACAAAGACCTCCACGTCCATGATCGGTTCAAGAAGGGACATCTGGCCGTTTTCCATGGCATTTCTGCAGGCCATGGAAGCGCATACAGAAAAGGCCAGAACAGAGCTGTTGTCGCTCATGGAACCGCCTTTGAGGATGATTTCTGTATCCACAACTGGATATCCCTTGAGGCTGCCGCTTTCCAGACTTTCCCGGGCGCCTTTTTCAATGGCAGCGATATATTCTTCATGAAAGAGATCTTCCCTTGCCTTGCTGATAAAAAGGATTCCATCTCCTCTGTTACGGGGGACAAGTGCCAGTTTTACCTCTGCAAAATGCGTTTTTCCGGATATTTCTCTGTCAAACACAGCCGAGGCTTCTGACGGTGATGTCATGGTTTCCCGGTAAACCACCTGGGGGCTTCCCACATTGACATTGGTTTTAAATTCCCTGAGCATCCTTGAAATAATAATTTCAAGGTGGAGTTCACCCATGCCCGAGAGAATCGTCTGGCCGGTATCCTCGTCTGTGGTGACCGTGAGGGTGGGGTCCTCAATGGTGAATTTTTTAAGCACTTCTTCAAGTTTTTCCTGATCTGCATGGGTTTTCGGCTCAACAGCAATGGAGATCACAGGTTTGTCAAATTCCATTTTTTCCAGGAGGACTGGTTCTTTTTCAGAGCACAGGGTATCTCCGGTGGTGGCATCCTTTAACCCCACAATGCCGACAATTTCTCCGGCAGATGCCTCGTTCACCCGTTCTCTCTTGTTGGCATGCATTTTCAGAATTCTTGACAATTTTTCCTTTTTATTCAGGGCAGGGGTGTACACTTCAGTACCGGCAATCAGTTTACCACTGTATATTCTTGCAAAGGAGAGCTTTCTGCCTTCAATCATTGAAACCTTGAAAATCAGAGCGGCCAGGGGCGCAGATGCTTTTGCCGGGAATTCAACCAGTTCCTCGGTGTCAGGGCGGATTCCCTGGACAGGGGGGATATCCACCGGACTTGGCAGAAATGATTCTATTGCGTTGAGCAGGGGCTGGATACCCTTGTTTTTCAGCGCTGTCCCACAAAGCACAGGGACAAGCTGTCTTTCAATGGTGGCCTTTCGTATGGCAGCTTTCATATCGCTCAATGATATGGACGCTTCTGAAAGGTATTTTTCCATGATGTCATCATTGGTTTCTGCAACCGCTTCAATGAGTTTTTCCCGGTACTGCTCTGCTTGTTCTGTATAATCCGGATAAATGTCACCGATTTCATACTCAGCACCCAGGGTTTCATCCTTCCAGGTGATCTGCTTCATTTCAAGAAGATCGATAATCCCGGTAAAGTTTTCTTCCTGTCCCACTGGAAGCTGCATGATCAAAGGGACGGCCTTGAGTCTTTCCTTTATCATCTCAATGGTGTTGAAATAGTCTGCCCCGGTTCTGTCCATTTTATTGACAAATGCAATCCGCGGCACCCTGTACCGGTCTGCCTGGCGCCACACCGTTTCGGACTGGGGTTCAACCCCGCCCACAGCGCAGAATACCCCTACGGCGCCGTCAAGGACCCTCAGGGCGCGTTCAACTTCTATGGTAAAATCAACATGGCCCGGGGTGTCAATGATATGAACTTCACTTTTATTCCAGTGACAGGTGGTGACGGCGGAGGTAATGGTAATCCCCCGGTTCTGTTCATCCTCCATCCAGTCCATGACGGCTTCACCATTATGGACTTCGCCGATCTTGTGGGATCTTCCGGTGTAAAAGAGTATCCGCTCGGTAACAGTGGTTTTGCCCGCATCAATATGGGCCATTATCCCAATATTTCTTATTGCTCTGATATCTAATTTCTTACCCATTATATTCTCTGTATTGTAATTTTGATTTTTGTGAAATGCTAGGCTTAATTACAGTATTGCCATGGGTGTGTCAAGAATTTTAACTTGCTTTTCCTGTATCTGTATCCATATATTTCCAGTTTTATCTGTTTGAAACCTTGACATTTTTTTTAATTTAATCTAATTCTTTTCTTTGAGCGTTTGACTGAGCGCTCGTTCGATTGAATACAGGGCCTGGCAATTTCCCAAGCAGTCTGTTTTAGAATAAAGAACCGCCAAAATCTAAGGAGTAATAATGTCATGGATGAGATGAACAGTATTGAGAAGGCCGATCAGGAACTGCTCTTAAAGATGGTTGTAGATTCCTTTCGTCGTGTGGTTGTTCATTATGGTCACTGGTTTGCTCAGGTGGAGCATCAGATGGGCACTAAAAAGGCAATGGAAATAGAAAACAAGGTCTGGGATGTCAGCCTGGGAAATCAGGTCCGGCGGCTGAGCAAAACCCTGGGGTTTGAACTGGATAATGGTGTGCCGTCTTCATTGAAAAATCTGTCCAGGGAATCACTTGTTGATCTTCTGGAGAAGCTGGGCGTGAACTGGCTGGCCAATGACGGGATATGGTTCCAGGCCGTGGAAAAGGAATTCGGCATGCATGATGCCAAGCGCTGCAATGATACCTGCTGGACAAGATATTCCCCCTTTGAGGCAGAGCGGATCAAGGACCTTCTCGGCCTGCCTGACAACGGCGGACTTTCTGCGTTGAAACAGGCACTGGCTTTCAGGATGTATGCCATGATCAATAAACAGTCCATTCATGATGTTGACGACAATTCCTTTATTTTTCAAATGAATGAGTGCCGGGTTCAGAATGCCAGGAAACGAAAGGGGCTGCCTGATTATCCATGCAAGTCCGCAGGTCTTGTGGAGTATCCCTATTTTGCTGCAGCCATAGATTCCCGGATTACAACCGAGTGTATTGGCTGCCCGCCGGATGATCATCCTGAGGAGTGGTTCTGTGCCTGGAAATTTACGTTAAAGGCATAAAGGGAAGAGGGGTCTTGAGGAGGGGTCAGGCCTGCCTTATTGGCATTATCCATGATGTTTTGGATTTGCACCGGGCCTGGTGGATAACGCCAATAAGGCAGGCCTGACCCCGTTCTCTGCAGGCCTGACCCCTCTTCCACAAAGGTTTAACAGACAATTAACATAAGGACAAAAATTATTATGGGAATTACAGCGGATAATATCAGGGATCTGGTCGAGAGGGAAAACAAGATCCTTGGCATGGGCGGCGAAAAAGCCCTGGAGAAACGGAGGGAAAAGGGGAGACTCAATGCCAGGGAACGGCTGGATCTTCTCTTTGATAAGGGAAGTTTCCGGGAAATTGATATGTTTGTGACCCACAGGTGTGTAAATTTCGGCATGCAGGAGGTAGAGGTTCCTGCAGACGGGGTGGTCACCGGCCACGGTCTTGTTGACGGAAGGGTTGTGTTTGCCTATTCCCAGGATTTTACAGCAAGGGCCGGGAGCCTGGGGGAGATGCATGCCAAAAAAATCTGCAAAATCATGGATATGGCCCTAAGATCCGGTGCGCCGGTTGTGGGCATAAACGATTCCGGCGGCGCCAGGATTCAGGAGGGTGTGGATGCCTTGTCCGGGTACGGCGATATTTTTTTCCGAAATTCCGCCGCATCCGGTACAATTCCTCAGATTTCGGCAATTATGGGGCCCACAGCCGGCGGTGCTGTGTATTCTCCTGCCATGACCGACTTTGTTTTTATGGTGAAGAATACCAGCTATATGTTTATTACTGGCCCCCAGGTCATAAAATCTGTTACAGGGGAGGAAATATCCTTTGAAGATCTGGGCGGGGCCATGACCCACAATGAAAAAAGCGGTGTTGCCCAGTTTGCCTGTGATTCAGATGAGGATGCCCTGGCACAGATAAGACGTCTGCTTTCCTATCTTCCAGCCAACAACATGGAGGATCCCCCCTGTGTGAAAACTGGAGATGACCCGGCCCGGACAGCCCCTGAACTGGATACCATTATTCCGGATAACCCCAATATGTCCTATGACATAAAAGAGGTGATTGCCTCCATTGTAGATGATGGAGATTTTTTTGAGCCCCACGAGTATTTTGCCAAAAATATTGTGATCTGTTTTGCACGCCTCAACGGCAGCACCCTGGGGATCATTGCCAATCAGCCCAATTACCTTGCCGGATGCCTGGATATCAACGCATCGGACAAGGCCACCCGGTTTATCCGATTCTGCGATGCCTTTAATATCCCCTTGCTGACCATTGCGGATGTGCCGGGATATCTGCCCGGCAGCGACCAGGAGTGGGGCGGGATCATCCGTCACGGTGCCAAGCTGCTCTGGTGTTATTCCGAGGCCACAGTGCCCAAACTGCTTTTGATTACCAGAAAGGACTACGGCGGCTCCTATCTGGCCATGTGCGCGCGGCATCTGGGCGCTGATATGGCTTTTGCCTGGCCGTCTGCAGAGATTGCCGTTATGGGCGCCAGCGGCGCCGCCAATATTATCCATGCAAAAGAGATCAAAAACGCAGATGATCCAGCAGAGAAACGAAAGGAAAAGATTGCTGAATATGAAAAGGTGTTTTCCAATCCCTATTGCGCGGCAGCCCGGGGATATGTGGATGCGGTTATCCGGCCGTCTGAAACCCGGCCCCATCTGGCAGATGCCCTAAGGGCGATCTCCACAAAAAGAGAAATGCGGCCGCCCAAAAAACATGGTAATATACCGGTTTGATCCATTATCCAGCAATCGGTATCTTGAATTCAGTATATAGTTTCCAGTTTCTGAAGGGGTATTGTTATGAAAATTGAGGGTAAAAAACGGGCTGCCCTGGCAGCAGCCGTGTTTACATATATAAAAACAGAGGAAGAAGCTGCCTGTTATGCTGCCCAGGCAGATGCAGGCCCGCTGTTGGCAGAAGAAGACAATCTGCCGGGCATGGACGCCAGGGCCAATATCTGGGGCAGTTGCGGCAGGAGCGAGATGATGCAGATTAAAACCATGATGCAGATGCGTGCATTTAAATAATAAGCTGTCAGGAACAAGCAGATTTACAGGAGAAAAAAATTATGGAACATGGCAAAGTGGAAATGTGTGACATGAAATATGAGAAAGACCGGCCGGCAGCGGAAAATCCGCTTTTAATAGAGGATCTGTCCCTGCGTGACGGTCACCAGTCCCTTTTTGCAACCCGGGGAAGAACTGAAGATATGATTCCTGTGGCTGAAAGAATGGATGAGATCGGTTTCTGGGCGGTTGAAATGTGGGGAGGCGCTACATTTGACACCATGCACCGCTATCTTAACGAAGATCCCTGGGAAAGGATCAGAACTTTGAAAAGGTATTTAAAAAAGACACCTTTTTCCATGCTGTTAAGGGGGCAGAATCTTGTCGGGTACAGAAATTACGCCGATGATGTGGCTGAGGCCTTTGTGAAACGGGCCGCTGAAAACGGCATGGACATATTCCGGGTATTTGATGCCCTCAATGACTACAGGAATTTTGAAGCGGTTGTTCCTGTGATCAAGGAATGTAAAAAGCACTTCCAGGGGTCTATCTGTTATTCTCTGACAGAACCCCGCATGGGCGGTGAAGTCTATACCCTTGACTACTATATTAAAAAGGCCAAAGAACTTGAGGCAATGGGCGCAGACAGTATCTGCATCAAGGACATGGCCGGTCTGATGTCCCCCTATGACACCTATGACCTGATCAAGGCCTTAAAGGAGAATGTAACGCCCAAGATCCATCTGCACAGTCATTTTACCTCGGGCATGGCACCGATGAGTCATTTAAAGGCCGTGGAAGCCGGGGTTGATATTCTGGATACCTGTCTGTCTCCCTATGCCTACAGAACATCTCATCCTGCTGTGGAGCCACTGGTGATGACCCTCCTTGGCACAAACAGGGACACCGGGTTTGACATCAAGGCCCTGGGGGAGATCAACCAGGTTCTGGAAAAGGATGTCCTGCCCAAGTACAAGCAGATCCTGGATGATACCAAGGTCTCTGTTATTGATATCAATGTGCTGCTGCATCAGACCCCCGGCGGCATGCTGTCCAACCTTGTCAATCAGTTAAGGGAAATGGATGCCCTTGACCGCATCAACGAAGTGTTTAAGGAACTTCCCAAGGTAAGAAAAGAACTTGGCCAGGTTCCCCTTGTCACCCCGACCAGCCAGATAGTCGGCACCCAGACGGTGAATAATGTTTTATTTGACAAGGACGGTGAGCGGTACAAGATGATTACGGCCCAGGTCAAGGATTTGTGTTATGGCCTGTACGGAAAGACAGCAGTTCCAGTGGACCCAGACATCCAGAAAAAAGCCCTGAAAGGGTATGCCAGGGGAGAAGAACCCATTACCTGCCGTCCGGCTGAGGTCCTTGAACCCGAACTTGAAAAGGCAAAAGAGGAAATCGGAGATCTTGCCGTTGACCTGGACGATCTGATCCTCTACACCCTTTTCCCGGTTACCGGTAAGAAATTCCTCATGCGCAAATACGGAAAAGAAGAGGTCCCCAAATCCTGTCAGGCCATTACCTTAGAAGATGTTGCCAGACAAAATGAACTGATTAAAAAGGCAAAGGCAGGAGAGCTGGTTGAAAAATCCTGTCAGGACGCCGCGCCTGAAAAGAGTGAAAATCTAAGGACTTTTAACGTGTTCATCGATGATGAGTTTTTTGAGGTGGGCGTTGATGAGGTGGGCGGTTCTCCTGTGATCGCCTATGCCCAGCCTGTGCAGCAGTCTGCTCAGGGCCAGCAGCCGGGCCAGCCCCAGCAGCCGGCACAGCCTGCGCCGGCAAGGGCAGGGGGACTCAAGGTCCCGCCACCGCCTTCAGCGTCAAAACCAGCGCCTGCCGCACCAGCACCGGCTGCACCGGCCCCATCTGCTCCGGCGGCTGAATCAAAACCGGCAGAAAAATCTGCACCGGCTCCGTCACCGGCAGCTTCCGGCAGCGGCACCCCCATAAAGGCACCCATGCCCGGGATGATTATCAAATATGAGAAAAATGTCGGAGACAGTGTAAAGGAAGGAGACACCATAGTGGTTCTGGAAGCCATGAAAATGGAAAATTCCCTGCCTTCACCCAGGGACGGTGTTGTTAAATCCGTCTGTTTTAATGCAGGCGATTCTGTATCAAAGGATGCAGTGCTTGCTGAAATCGAATAAATAGCTCTCAAGCCGTCAGCCGTCAGCAATCCAATACTGACGGCTGAAGGCTTTCCTGATCTGATGTGGCCGCCCCTAATAGCTGCCTTGTCAGGAACATTGAGAACCCAAGGGGATCATACTTTTTGCCCTTCCAGGCAACCGTTGGGGGCGGCACTGTTCAAAAAATCTGATGATCGGGAATCAGTACTGGAAAACTGTACTTCCCCAGGAAAACCCGATCCCCGACGTGAGCATGACTATAAAATCCCCTTTTTTGATTTTTTGATCCTTTTCTGCCATGAACAGGTTCAGAAAAATGTCCTGGCCCCCAAAGTGGCCAAATTCCCTTAAATACTCGGCAGATGATGCCTCAAGGGGAATTCCCAGTTGTTTAAGCACCAGGCTTTGAACTTTGAGATTGTTGTTGACCATGGAAAAATAGGAAACGTCTGAAGGGGCAAGCCCGCTTTTTTCCAGGGCGCCTTTTACTGCGTCGACCAGATTGGGCAGAAATATTTCCTTGAACTCACTTCTGGCACGTTCAATATCACTGCATAAATAGGTGTGCATCCCTTTTTTCAGGGTTTCTTCTGATGCCGGCTGCTTCAGGGCACCGGCCTGTACCCACCACAGATCGTGAAAATCTCCCCGGGTGATGACTTTGGTGCCCAGCAAAGATAATTTTTCGTGATCCTTTCCAAGAATGACAGCGCCGCCGCCGTCACCGAAAAAGACGGAATCTGCAGAGTGAAACCGGGTAAACTGGCTCCACTTGTCGCCGGCAACCAGCATGACATTGTTAATGCCTTCGTTAAGGGCGATATAGCCTTTGGCCAGCTGGACAGCAGTGAGCATGCTGCAGCATCCCTGGGAGATGTCAAAGGCAAATGCGTTTTTTGCGCCCACAGCATCCTGAATTTTTCCTGCTGTGTGGGGAAGGATATAATCCGGCACCCCGGCACCGCAGTAAATAATCGTATCAATATCAAGGGGGTCGATGTCTCCATTTTCAAGGGCGTTTTTCGCGGCTTCCACAGCCATGTCCGAGGGGAATTCATTGTCTTTTGCCTCACGCACGGTTTCCGCGCCCAGGGCCTTTACAACAAACTCGGGGATGCCGCATTTTTCGGCAAGCTCCATTATCGACACTTTTTTTTCAGGCATGTAAAATCCCATGCCCTTGATACCGCAGATTTTATTGTCTGTCATATACTTTATCTCCTTTTATTTTCCTCTGAAATGGGGGGCGCGTTTTTCAAAGAACGCCTTGATACCCTCTTTTTTATCTTCCGTGTAGTGGTTGACACTGGCCGACAGGATCTCCATGAGGGCTGTGGTGTCCACATGGGGAGCTGCAGCGCTGTACATGGCATCCTTGACCAGGCTGACGGCAATGGGGGGGCTGCCGGCAAGCTTTTGGGCGATTTCCCGGGTTTTGTCTTCCAATTGGCTTTCTTCCACTGCATAGTTGACCAGGCGGCATTCCCGGGCTTGTTTTCCGGTTATGGACTCTCCCATTAAACACATCTCCATTGCCCGGCCAAAACCCACAAGCCTTGGCAGCCTGTATGTGGCTCCGCCGGCCACCACCAGTCCAAGCTTAATTTCCGGCAGACCCAGCACAGAAGTTTCCGCGGCAATACGGAAGGTACAGGCAAGGGCCAGCTCCAGGCCGCCTGAAACCGCATTCCCCCGTATCATGGCAATGGTGGGCTGGGGGATCATTTCAATGGTTTTCAGCATGGTGTTGAATTTTTTCAAAAATTCCCGGGAATTGAGGGGATTGTACTCCCGTCCCTTGACATCAACACCGGCACAGAAATTGTTTCCAGCACCGGTCAGAACAACGGTTCTAATATCAGGGGTGTCCCCCAGGCGTTTAAACGTTTCCTCCAGTTCAGAGATCATTTCCGGAGATAAGGCATTGAGTTTTTCCGGGCGGTTCAGTGTGACTGTGGCCACCTGGTCTTTTTGGGCTACATGTATCGGATTTTCCATTTTAATCTTTTCGTTACCCTCCTTCAGCAGAAAGCATTTTTTTTGTAATAAAGACGAGCGGGCTGTGGCAATTCTGGTATTTAACAACTGACTGAATGGTTACATTGGAACAGCCGGCAACGGGCGCGGAGCGCTACGGCGTCCCACCGGAGCGCTACGTCGAGCTGGCGGCACTGCGCGGCGACACCTCCGACAACCTCCCCGGCGTCCCCGGCGTCGGCGACAAGACCGCTGCCAAGCTCCTGGCGACGTTCGGTGACCTCGACAGCGTCTACGAACGGCTCGACGAGGTACCCGGGAAGAAGGTGCCGGCGATGCTC
>JAWOEJ010000170.1:0-2516 GCA_046482845.1 Desulfobacteraceae bacterium
TGCCTTGGCAAAAATATGAAACAGGTCGGTTCCCACGGCAAGAATTCCCTTAATACCGGCACTCATCAACGCCGGTGTGATCACAAAACCACCGCCGGCCCCGATGCATCCGGTGATCAGCCCTGCCAGCAGACCAATCAGTATGGACACCACAAAGATCCCGATGCTGTAGTAGGCAGGGCTGTAGGCGTGGTGTCCGCCGATCATCCCGGGCAGAGTATCTGTCACCTCGGTGGCAAAGGCAAGGCTTCCAAGTATAACGGGCACAATAAGCAGGCCAAGAATAAACAATCGTTTCTTATCAGACAAGATTGTTCGTGCATTGCTGATTTCCCATTGGGCATAGGCCTGAGACCCCTGCATCATAAACTTTCCCCATTGCTTAAAAAAATTCATTTGGTCTATCCTCCTCTTTTTTATGATCTGATATTAAATAGTACAGCCGGTTGCACCTCTTATTTTTGAAACAGATTTTGCCAGCCAGCTGAAGTTTTCTCTGTCTGATTCAGTGTTGTTTATATCTTTTCAACTCTTTTTTTTTATAGGCATCCTCCATTTTATTGATTAATTCATCCAGACGGACCGGTTTGGTCATATAATCAAACGCACCAATCTTAATGGCTTTCATGGCTGCACTTACCGTGGCATCGCCGGTGAGCATGATGACTTCCGTTAATGGTGAGATTCTCTTGATTTCATTGAGCACGACAATTCCGCTTAACCCCGGCATCCTCATGTCAAGAACGGTAATATCAATGTCAAGATGACTGATGATTTCAAGGGCTTCTTCTCCGTCTGCTGCCTCGTAAACCTGATATTTTCTATGCATCAGCTGTCTCATCAGTGATTTACGAAACTGATCCTCATCGTCAACCAGTAGGATTTTCATTGTCCATCCCCCTGCTGTCTGCTGATTCTTTTCCATTTGTATCCACAGGCAGGGAAACTGTAAACAGACTTCCCTGTCCCGGAAGGCTCTGAACTTCAAGGGAACCGTTCATGGTATCAATTATTTTCAAAGAAATGCTCAAGCCCAGTCCAGTTCCCCTGCCGGGATCCTTGGTTGTGTAAAAGGGATTAAATATCTGCTCGATCTGTTCAGGCTCCATCCCCATGCCGTTGTCCTGGATCTTTATCCTGACAAACCCATCCGTTTGCGCTGTGGAAACAATAATGGTTCCTTTTTCAGAAGAAATGGCATCACCGGCATTATTGATAAGATTTAAAAAAACCTGGGAAATGCGGTCAGGATCAACATTGATCAACGGCAGGTCTGGATCATACTTTTTGATCAGTTCTATATTTTCAACATCAAACTGCAGCTGTTTCACCCCAAGGATGGTTTTGTCCAGTAATTCATTGATATTGCACAATCTGCGCCGGGGCGGGTTCTTTCGACCAAAATCCAGCAGCTGCCGTGTAATTCCGCTGGCCCTGAAAGCGGCAGATTCAATTATATCCAGTTCCTTATTGATACTTTCAGGACTTGAATCCAGTTCCAGTTCAGGGTTGATCAGATCCCGTACCACACCGGTGGTGGATGTGATAATGGCAAGGGGGTTGTTGATTTCATGGGCAATGCCCGTTGCCAGCTCTCCCACTGAGGCCAGTTTGGAAGCATGGATCAGCTGACTCTGAAGAAGATGGCTGTTCTCAGCAGTTACCTGGGCCCTCTTGACAAACCTGTTAAGAAAAAACCATATGACAAAGGAAAGAATTGATATCACACAGATCAGAATAATGCTTATCAAGTTACGGGTTTTGTACATCTGGGCATGAACCAGATGCAGGGGCTGGCTGATAATCAGAATCCAGGGTGTTTTATTCAGGCGGGCAAAGGCAATGAATTCTATGCCGTTTTTCCCTTTTCGTTCTGTTACGCCTGAATCTTTTTTCAGGGGAGGCAGATAAGTGCTTTTTTCAAGCAGATTTCCCTTGTTGGGATCAACGATCTGAAAGGTGCCTGTTTGGTTGATCACTGTGGTTTCAACCTCCCGCCCCTTGCTGATGGAGCGAAGAAAGGTATAGAATTTATCCGGATCAATGGTTGTCCTGAGAACACTCATTGTCCCTTCCATTGTCTGTTTTACTGCAATTGTAAAATGGGGTTTGTTTCTAAAGCCGAGATAAATATCAGTGATAAAATAATCCTTTCTGCTGCCTGCCAGGGTTTTAAACCATTGTTCATTTTTATAGCTTTTCCCTTTAAGCTGAGGAAAAGGGCCGGCATAGCGGATCTGAATTCCCTGATCATTTAAAAACCCCACATCCACAAAGGAATCATTGATCTGTTTCAGCTTCATGAGAAAATAATTGGTCTCTTCTACAGAAGGGACTGAGTTTTCCAGTCTGTTGTAGAACAGATTGCGGATATTCATTTTGCGCTCAAGAAGAAAGAGATCGATTGTATTTCTCTGGCTTTTGGCCAGGGCCTCAAGATTTAATTTTTCCGTAGATTTTAAAGATGACCGGCTGGGCGGTGGGTCCGCGAACCACTGCTGAGGCGAACGAGGGGG
>JAWOEJ010000175.1:0-5180 GCA_046482845.1 Desulfobacteraceae bacterium
AGGGGGAGCAGGATTCAGAGTTCCAGGAAAAATCCGGCAGTCCCCGGTCCAGGATTACCACCCCGTTCTCCCAGGTTGCGGTGGGATAAAGGGGAGGTGCCAGCTGCCTTGCCTTTTGAAAACAATTAATGACCCGCACAATGCCTGCTTCCTTGAGGAGTTTCTGAATCCCTTCGTTTTCCTGGCCAAAACTGTGCTTCATGGCCGGGGGAATAAAGACTGTGGGGCTGGGAGAAAAATTCTGCTGTTCCAGGATTTTCTGAAAAAATTCAAGGTGCCGTCTTACCTCGTCCCTGTTTCTCATCCTGCAGGAATTATCGTGGAATTCGGCCCGCTCCATGGCACCATTTTTCCAGAACTCATGCCCGATGCCGTGCAGGGCAATTTCAAGGTAATTTCCGGAATCTTTGATGATACCGGCGGCTTCCTGTTTGTGATTGTCATTTACCCGGTGAGGACACCAGTCCTGTCCCATCCAGGTGGCTGAAGGAAGATTTTTCAGGATACCCCTGCTGTCCCATTCACAGAGCACAAACCCTGCCAGAACTTTCATGCCAAGGCCCTTTCCCAGCCTTGCCAGGGCAGCATAATCCCCGGGAACGTGATCCCTTGACATACCTGTTCTGAAGGGCTGGTTAAAATCTGATCCGTCCCATCCGGACCACCATCCCACATCGTCTACAACAATCTGAAGGGGCATGGGAATACTGAGAGTGCTCACAGGGAAATATATCTCCGTATCCAGGGGCCGACAAGATTGGCTGGGGTCACGGGAACCCATGACAGCCATGGAAAGTTAAGCGTTTCCAATTTAAAAGGAACCAGATCTTTATGCCATTGATACCAGTAAAGCTGCCTTACCCGGGGGTGCCACTGCTGCTTGAATCGAAAGGTGGATGCGTTTATGGATGAGCGGCCCATGTCAAACCGGGCAAGCCCCAGATTGCAGGAAAACCGCATCATTTCCCAGTAGAGCAGCATATTGGCACTCAGTGGTCTGAACTCCCGCAGGGAAGACGCCCAGGGGTTTTTTATTTCATTTTTAAACCTGAACATAAAACCTGCGGCAACGGGTTTTCTGCCGTGGCTCACCACAGAGATAAATGCTTCATCGTGGAAGACGTCCATGACGGCCTCAAAAAACCGCCGGGAATGAACCGGAGAACCCAGGTCCCGCATATTCCGGCTGAACACCCTGTAAAAAGGGTCAATTAACTCTTTTTTGCCTGTTTTTGCCTTTAATCCGTTTTTTACCGCCCGGTTGATCTGACTGCGCAGCTTTGATTTAAACCGTTTTTTCAGTTCCTGCTGGGATGCGCCAAGAGTCAGCTTCAGTCCCACCTTCAGGGTGGAAATATTAATATTGAAGCCTTCTATCCTGCCTGAACACCAGAGGGGACGATCCTGGCGGATATCCATGGCCTTACAGCCGGTCTTTCTCATAAGATCTGCGGCCCTGTTAAAAAGCATGTGTTCAATGACTTTTGCATCGGCAAGAATCCCGGCTGTGTCCACAAAGGGAAGAGAGACCAGCCGCCTTTCCCCTGCCATGGATTGAAATACAAACATGGGAAGGATGCCGCAGACGACCTCTCTGTTTTCTCTGACGTGAACCGCTGCCAGGTAAACCGGCTTGTGGCCGTAAGTCTTCTGGATCACACGGCGCCACCCATAAAGGTGGGAGAACTCTGCCAGAGGATTTTTCTCAACATAGGAATCCCAGAGATCTGGATGGTTGATCTGCTTTATGGCGATATAATCAGTCAAAGGTCAACCCCATGTATGAAGAACCAATTGTAAACCTGTTCTTTCATGATTTTTTGTTCCTGAAACTCGATTATCAAGTTTTTATGGAAAGACCGCTGGGGGCGGTGATATTCAAAAAACCTGATAATCGAGTGAAAATGTGTGGCTGTTTATCCATAAAATAGCAATAAAAGCAATAATCAGTAAACATAATATCAAAATAAAAAAAGGACTGTAAAAATTTTATAACCTCCATGCCGGTTTTATATGAAAGCCATCAGCCGTCAGCCATCAGTACTCAGCTAAAAGCTAACAGCTAAAAGCTAAAAGCTTTCATGCTTCGTTGTGTCCGCCAGGACATGTGGGTTATATGAAACAGCAGCGGCACAAACTTCCTGCCTCAGAAGGTCTGGCAGAAACCGCTGATGTCAAACTCTGGGAGAAATATTTGATAACCGCGCAGTTTCCATCAATAAAATCAATAGGAATGAAATAATCCATTGAAACAAACGATTTGACCCAGAGGGCATCAATACTTAAACTGTGATTTCACTTTACCTAGTGTTTGAACGAAAACGCACTCATCTGCTGCGTTGCTGCAAAAATTTGAAATCCTCATGTACCTGAGTACACTCCGGTTTCAAACTTTTTTGCGCCTTGCAGCTGGGCACGTTTTCGTCCAAACACGGGGTTTTCGTTCAGACACTACCTAAATTTAAAGCTTACTTGAAAACAGGGATAAGCAATGAAGGCCGAATATATTTATGAGCAGGGGACAGGGGCTGTTAATGAGGATAATTTTGCCATCAGCAGTGACATGGCTGCTGTGTTTGACGGGGCCACCAGCCTTGATAAAAAAAATGGTGAACAGGGAAAAACCGGGGGAGGATACGCATCCAGTATTGCCCGCCAGGTGTTTTTAAACAATAATGATTCCCTTGTAAACCTGGCAGAAAAGGCAAATTCTGCTATTTTAAAAAAAATGATAGAAAAAGGTGTTGATATCAACAACAGAACTCACCTCTGGAGTACCAGCGCAGCCGTTGTAAGAATTAAAAACAATACGGCAGAATGGGTTCAGACCGGAGACAGTCTTTTAATGCTCATATATGAAGACGGGTCCTACCAAATTCCTGTAAAAAAATACAACCACGACAGAGAGACCCTGCTCATGTGGAAAAAAACAGCAGAAACAACTGATGGGCCTGTTTTCGATGTCCTGAAAGACCAGATCAAAAAAGTCCGCTGCAATATGAACAGAACCTATGGGGTCCTTAATGGTGAAACCGCTTATTCTGATTTTTTATGCACGGGCTCAGAGAGTATAAAAGGACTGTCCCATATCCTTATTTTTACAGACGGACTTTTTATACCCTGCAAGGACCCGGATAATAAGGACGATTTTGATCTTTTTGTAACCCTTTTCCGCAAAAACGGTCTGTCCGGCATAAGGGAGCATGTCCGCAGCCTGGAACTATCAGATCCGGAATGCAGAATTTATCCCAGATTCAAGACTCATGATGATATTGCCGCTGTATCAATCACCCTGTAATCCTGAAAGACCCTCTCAGCCCCTTTAACTTTTATTCGATCAACAAGTTTACTCGGTTATCAAGTTTTTATGGAAGGTCCGAGCGCCGCCCCCAGCGGTTGCCTGTCAGGAACATTGAGAACCAAAGTCCTCCGTCGGTCGCTGTTCTGACAGGCAACTGCTGGGGGCGGCGTTATTTAAAAAGCGTGATGATCTGTTTTTAGAATTTTCTGATCAGTACAGCGCCTGCCGTGATAAGACTTATCCCGATCAGGCGCTGCCAGGTCAAATGCTGGACAGGTACGCCGAGGAGCCCGAAATGGTCCAGGAAAACTGCCATGATAAGCTGACCGGCCACCACAAGGCTGAAGGTCAGGGTGGCCCCGATTTTCGGGGCAATGATAATCACTGAGGTGACATAAAAAGCCCCCAGTGATCCGGCGGTCCAGACCGTCCAGTGAAGGTCTGCTGCATTGCGGATGGCATGGAAATTTATCCTGGCTGCCACTGTATAGAAGAAAAGCACCAGAGAGCCCACCACAAAGGAAATCAACGAGGCATAAACAGGGTTTCCAATGGCGCGTCCCATTTTTCCGTTCAGGCCGGCCTGGATGGGTGCCAGCATTCCGGCAATCAGGGCGATGAGCAAAAACAACACTTTCACGGGTCATAAGGCACAGGTTTGCCGTCGCGTATATTTTTCTTAACCCGGGGGACGAGGTCACGGTGGGCAGCGACACATACACCATCGACACTATGGAGTACACAATCGGGGGCATGATGCAACAAGTAGAGATAGCGAGCGCATAATGGGCAAAGGGACGGTATCAAGCGGCGGTACAGACGGGCAATACCAGGTTACGGTCAATTACCCGCAGGAGCTTAAGGCGGGTGTGATCGCTGAACTGGAGGCGCAGATCGCGGCGCTTGACACGGAAATTAGTAACTTGGAGGTTGAGAACTATGGCTGAAGCTGATTTAATTGCAGCGTTAAATAGTCTGGAAGCAGAAAACGTGCTGTTGAAAGAGGAGATAGTGTCACTCGCGGCCATAAACACGCAGCTTGAGGCCCGGCTCACGTCAACAAGCGCGGAGATAACCGCTCTGGAGGCGTCTATTGGCGCGGCGAAAGAGTCCATGGACCAGTTAAACACGACGTTCAACAATGTCTGATCTTGATATAGCAATAGACGCCCTCGAAGTCTCCGTGATAGATGTGGGGGCAGAAACAAGAGCACTGAAATCGAAAGTGGTGGCTTTAGGGGCAGAAACCACATCTTTTGAGGCGGGCACGGAAGCATTAGAACAGATGGTGGTCTTGTACCGGGAGGCCACCGACGCCTTGAAAACGTCCATTGACTTGTTTTGGGGGGAGGTCGATCCAATGGTTCTGTCCATTGCGGAAAAAGAGGAGCATATTGCACGAATAAATGAAAAGGTCGCGTGATGGATATAAAAAAACTATCCGACGTTAAACCAGAGCTCAGTAAAAAGTTGCAAAGCGTATCATCTGATCTTGATATAGCTCTCCTAAAGTTGCGTGCACAGCTCGCGTCCCTCAAAGTCCGCAAGCTGTCCCTGGAGAAACGCATCGAGTTCATTAACGCCGGGTTCCCGGACGATGAGACCATATCGGCCTGGTGCGCGGATCTGACCGAAGACCTGACCGGCACAGTGGGTCTCATCGAGGTGCCCGGTGAGTCTGTGGAATTTAACATCCGGCCCGGGTATGAGGGCGGCGCGACATACGACCAGGGGCGAGACGGGCAGCTGGTGCCGACGGTAATACAGACACCCGCCCAGGCATATTACAATTTAGCCATGCTCCCAGGGTGGCAGAAATGGATGCCCACATACCGGTACGCAACCATTGACTCCTTGGACACAGATGCCGACACGGCGG
>JAWOEJ010000312.1:0-5805 GCA_046482845.1 Desulfobacteraceae bacterium
CAAGGCCGGCGCCATGGCAATGATGGGCGGAAAAATGATAGGCCCCAAAGGCGGCAACGACTATACAATAAAATATCCGGGGACTGGTCTTAATCTCTATTACTGGCTTGAGGGAAAAACCTTTTAGTCAATTGTTACGGGAAATCTGAAGGAGGGATTAATCATGTTTTTCAAAAAAAAATATCAGTATATTTTACAAGTTTTTGTTTTTTCATTGTTTTTTCTTTGTGTTCTTTCTGCTGCAGCAGGCGTTGCAATACAAACAGAACTTGTTTCCGGTAAAATTATTTCTGTAAGAGAGGGCATACTTGTCCTTTACGGTTATGGTGATTTCCATCCTGCCAATCCGGATAGTAAAACGGATTTTAAAAGAGGAAGTGAAGTAACCATAAGATATGTCAAGGGTGCAGATGGAATTAAAAGATATATAGAAGTTGCCAAAGGGGTAAACACACTTACTTTAGAGAAAGTTCCGGAAAAAACGCCAAAGCCCTCAGGCTTTAAATAATATTGTTTATAGTTAGAGACAACCGATAAAAGTTAGAAAAATATGCACTGTTCAAAAAAAATATCATCAGGATTTTGTTTTTTTATGGTTTTGTTTTTTATTAATATTTTTCCTGTTCAGGGAGACGTATACAAATACAAGGACAAAAATGGGGATATTGTATATACAAATGATTTAACAAAAGTTCCTTTAGAGCAGCGCCGATCAGGACCATTTATGGAAGAGATCCAACAATATCAAGATTCAGAGGAAAAAAGAGGTAAAAAGCCTTTAACTGAAGATAGAAAAAAAACACAACAGAATAAAAATATTCAGTTCGAAAAAAAAAGAAAGGCGCTTTTAGAACGTAAAGCAGCACTTGCAGATGAGCTTAAAAAGCTTCAGGCAAAAAAAATTGTGCTGGAAGAAGAAAATAAAACTCTAAAAACTGCAGATCACAGAAAAGCTTTTGTAAAAAAAGTAGAAAAATACAATAAAAGAATAGAATTGTATAACAAAGAAAAGGATGCCTTGGATAAAGAAATAGAAAAATTTAACCAGGAATAGTTGTCTATCTTAACAAAACCAAAAAAACTGAACAAGATGAACAAAAGCAGACAAAAATTAAGGGGGGCCTGAATTTTACGGGCCCCTTTGTTCCTTGGTTATTTTACCTTGACAACATATGTTTTCTTAGATAGGTGTTTAACTTATATAAGTTTTTTTATGTTCTATATTAAATGTAAATTTATGACCTGTTTTCTTTTCTGTAAAACCGGGAAACAGGTAACTCATGAAAAGGATTCTAAGATGAACGGCATTTTTAAAAATATTTTTTGTTGGAGCTTCATTGCTTTTTTGTTGTTTTCAGTGGCAGGATGCGGTTCTTCCGGCAGTTCTTCTTCAGATGCAGAGGAAGAAAAAACGTATACTTTGACAGCTGTTCTTTGTGATTATGATTCCGGGGAAGAGGTGACCACCCTGTTCCAATCCGTTCCAAGGAAATTGAAAATATCAGTTGAAGATCCATACGGACAGGCTGCTGAAGATATTCTGGTTCATGCTTCTTTTGTAAATGCCAAGGGTGAGTTTGTTGATACGGAAGACGGCACTGCCCTGACCGATGAGCAGGGACTTGCTGAGATGGTTGTCATCTCAGCTCAGGAACGTTCAGGAACCGATGCAATACAAGTAACCATGGAAGCCCCGGCAGGCAGCGACGCAGCTGTTACTGAAGTAGAGATTCCTTTTGAAATTGACCTTAGCGGTCAGGGATCGGGCACCATTGAGTTTGTTTCTGCTGATCCAAATATGATCGGGCTCCTCGGTACGACCAGTGAATCAACCCTTCCCTCCCAGTCCAGTGTGGTATTTAAGGTCAAGGATCAATGGGGAAATCCGGTGTACAACGAAACGGTTTCTTTTTCCCTTACCAGCGACACCGGCGGAATAACCATAACACCTGAGACCGCTGTAACCAACTATCAGGGCAACGTGACGGTTGTAGTCAAATCGGGATATGTTCCTGCTTCAGTACGGGTAAGGGCTGATGTTGAAAGCAGCGATATCTACACCCTGTCCGGTGAACTAATATTAAGTACGGGATTTCCCGATCAGGACAGTTTTTCAGTCAGTGTGGACACCTTTAATCCCAATGCATTTAATTATGACGGCGAAGAGGTTGCAGTGACGGTCAGAGCGGCGGATAGAAACAACAATCCATGTCCGCAAGGAACTGCTGTATATTTTACGGCTGAGGCCGGATCCATTGATTCATCAGGGTTTACCGATGCAACCGGGGCCTGTTCGGTGACCTGGCGGAGCCAGGGGGTTCGTCCTGATGATGGAAGGGTGACCATCCTGGCCTATGCAGTGGGAGAGGAGAGTTTTCAGGACCGTAACAGCACAGGTCTTTATGAAAACGAAGATGTGGATACCCTGACAACCGATATGCCGGAGGCGTTTCTTGACGTTAATGAAAACAACGGCTTTGACGAGTTGATAGAAACCTATGTGGATTTTAATAATGACGGCCTTTATACCGAGGCAGACGGGAAATATAACGGTACTTTATGCGGCGGCGGAGTTGACGACTGTGCTGGTGAATTGATCCATGTCAGGGAAGATATTGTGATTGTCATGTCTGATGACAGGACAGCATATATTCAAACCAGTCCTGCGGAACTCAGTTTTTCAAGCTCAGCAGAAACAAAATCGATTGTTATTACCATTGCAGACAGCAATGGGAACTCCATGCCCGAGGGAACCTCTGTTGAATTGACTGCGCCGGAAAATTGTGAGATTGCTGGGGACACTTCTTTTACCGTTCCCAATACAACTGGTCCCTATGTTTTAACTGCAGTGCTTTCTCCAAAAGAAGGAGAGGACGTGCAGGCATCTGATACTTTTATTATAGAAGTCACTTCACCAACGGATTATGTTACCTCTAAATATGTAACCGTAACCATTATGGCGGAAACAATTCCTGATATTGAAACCAGTCCCAGTGAAATTAATTTTTCAAATTTAACTGAAGAAAAATCGGTTTCAATCATGATTTCAGACAATAATGGAGAGTCCCTGCCCGAGGGAACATCTGTTGAATTTACCGCACCGGAGAATTGTAATATAGATGATGTTGTTTTACTTGTGCCGGATGAACCTTATGATTTCGAGGATTCAAACACATATACCATTACCAATACAAACGACCCCTGTACTTTTGAGGCAACCCTTTCTCCAAAGGCTGATTCAGAGCAGAAAACTGACAACTTTATTATAACAGTCATTACGCCAGATGGTAAAGAGTTCCCTGAAACAATAGAAGTAACAATTCCTTAGTATAGGAAGAGGCGGATGCTACGATCTGATAAGATAAATTATTTTTTTTAATATATCTTAGGTAAAGTTAAAATTGATTAAGATAGGTTTCCGCTTCCCTGGCAAGGTCTGAGTCCGGCGCGAACTGGATGACTGCTTTCCAGGACGGCTTTGCCTTTTCCCCCTGGCCGGTTGCTTCATAGGATTTTGCAAGATCATGGTGAAGAACGGCAATCTCTGGGTTTTCTTTGACTGCTTTTTTAAGAAACGTCAGTGACAGGTGGGCCTGCTCGGTTTTTAGATTGGTGGTGGCCAGGCCGTGGATGGCGTTTATGAAATCAGGCTTGATGTCAAGGGCTTTTTTAAAATTTTCCTTGGCTTTTCTGTACTCCTTTTTCTCCAGATAGGCCCATCCCATATTACAATACGGTTTTTCCGGAGTGGCATAGAGCAGTTCATCTGTGATGCTTTCAAAGCATTCTATGGCCAGATCCCATTTTTTCTGCTTTAAATAGGCTGATCCCAGGTTGTTTTTGGCGGGGATATAGTCGGGTCTCAGGGCAACTGCTTTTTTAAAATGCTGTTCAGCCAGTTCAGGTCTTTTTTTGGCCATATAGGCCAGCCCTAAGTCATTTTGAAGAAAGGGATCGTCAGGGATTGTTTTTTCGGCAGTAAGGAGTTCCTTGAGGGCTGCTGTAGGGTTTCCCTGGGTTAAATAGGCCTCCCCCAGATCCCTGGTGGCCAGGGCTATTCTTTCCTTGTGTGTTGAGGTCGACTGGACGCCGCAGCCTGTAAGTAAAAAAAGACAGATAAAAATGCCTGCTGTTTTTTTATTCATGGGATTACTCCTTATTGTTGTTTAACCGATTTAGAATGGTTTAACTTGATGATCGAGTTTAATCAATTTTAATTTTATCTGTGTCATCTATATGCTGGCTGTCACCGGGCTCCAGGAATAAAACAGCGATATTCTTTTTTTCCAGAAAGGCTTTTGAATCAAAATCAAGCTGTTCCTCAGCCAGTATAACACCTTGGCTGTGCGGGCTTTTTTCCCTGCTTTGCCTTTGCCCTCCCGACTTTACATACAGGCCTGAAATGGGGACTGCCGTGCCGTGGCGGTCGACAAAGGCTGGATTCCGGGTTGTGGGAATGCCAAGGTGGTTGAATAATTTACCGGCCATTTCAATGAGGGGTTCCTCCGGTGCAAAGGAAACCAGGGTGATGTTTTTTTCTTTCAGGGCATTAAAGGCGGCGTTGCCGTAAATACGTCCAAAATTTAAGAAAATTTCGTTTTTGTTGTTGCGTACGATTTTTCCAAGGGATGTCTTGATTTGCGCTTTTCCTATAAAAAAGCTGATTTCTGCATCCGGAATATAGGTAAGGCCTGTTAGTCTGATCAACTCAATCAAAGCAGCTTTTTTTTCTTTAGGCAGCTTTTTTTCTTTTTTCTCAGATTTTTTTATTATAACTTCTTTTTTTACAATATCCTCAATCGGCATGGTTTTTACATTGTTGTAAAACTGGGAAAGCCGGTCGGTAATGTCCCTGGTATCAGTCAGCTGCCGGGGGATAAAAATGAGTCTGTCTCCGTTTTCAAATTTAGCCATTGGCGTTGTTTCAAGGTCAATCTTTATTTCAGACCCGTCTTTTCCCGGAAAAAAATATCTGCCCTTAATCAGCAGATCTCCCTTGCGTTTTAAAACATATTGCCTTAGGGCTTCTTTTGTCTGTCGGGTGAGTTTGATTTTTTCCCGGGTCAAAGACTGCCTGATTTCCTGGGAGTCTGCATGGGGATGTCCAGAGAACAGGGCGGAAAACCAATTCTGGGAAAGCAGGTTTGGATCAGGCAGAAAAAGGGTTGAACCAACGTAGATCAGATTTGGGTTCTTCAGAGAGGGATTGGCAAGTTTCAAAGCGTGGAGCCCTTTGGGAGATAATGCACCGTTTTTATTTAAAAAAACAGGATCTATAAGTTCTGATACTGTGTCTCCAGGGGTGATCCGGTATGCCTGTATAAAGGGTTTTATTTTTTCCCGGGTTAATGACAGTTTGATAGTGGGAACATCCACAAGCCCCGGGCTGCTTTCCCTGTAATCATCTTTTTTGATTATTTTCAGGGGGATCAAAATCAGCTGGCCCGGCTGTATTGCATCAATATTGCTTATTTTAGGATTTATATGTTTAAAAATATCCAGAAAAAGGGGGAAGTCTGCTTCAGAAATTGTTCCTTTTTTTCTGAATATTTTATAGAGCCACTCATTTTTTGAAACAGTGTAGGGATCACACAGTACTTTTTTGTTTTTATAGGGAAGAACCGAGTATCTTTTTACTGAGGTCTCAAGGGTCTCAATTGTGTTTCCCTTAGGGGATGCAGAACTTACCCAGGTGGTGAAACACATGCTAAGACTTGACAGTATGACAATAAAAAAATACGTCTTTTTTCTCATGGTGTTATTTTCAGTGCTAATTTTTCAGCGATTTTCCTGGAAATGTCTTCA
>JAWOEJ010000372.1:0-6309 GCA_046482845.1 Desulfobacteraceae bacterium
TCTATATCAAAAGAGTCAACAAAGTTAATAGCAGAAAATTTCAGTGGGAATAATCGAAGAACATATTTCCAATTGTTCATAATTGATTTCATGATGAGACAAATTACAACGAAATCAAGATGGCGCAAAAGAGTTGCAGAGCATATACATACTCTTTCGGATGATTTTGTTGAAAAACATATGGGCTTTCCAAAAAATTCTATATTTTAATTAATCATGGTAACCCCCCGGCTTTGCCGGGGAGACTCCCAGAGTTTGACATTTGCGGGAGTATTCACTTTTGTTTGAAAGTTTGAAGGTTCAAATAATTTATCATAAATTGAAGCTGAAACCATTGGGCTACGCAAATCTTATGACATAAAATCATTGATGAATAAAAGTGCTTTTTTCAACGAGAAAATAATAATCTGCTTTTCCAAGTTGTATAGAGGAATACCTCAAAAAAAAAGAGTACTTTGAAACTCAACGAATCATTTGAAATTGTGAAATGCCACCTTCAGGTGGCTCATGGTTTTTTGACCGCTTTGAGCGGTTCACAATCCAAGAAAAAGGGAATATTTGTTTGGCAAAGCCATAATGATCCGTTTTAAGAAACACATAAATTATAGCCGCATATACTGATTACCGTACAGAAGCGATGGTCCCTTATCCGATAAGGCTTGTCGCTGATTGCTTGACGGATCAGGTGCAATAAGGACAATCTCAAGAGGACCGGACGTTGACCGGAGAAACAAAAAAAGCTCCAGAGGATTTTTCTCCGAGAGCCCTTGTGGTGGAATGGCGCGCCCGGCAGGATTCGAACCTGCGACCTGCGGATTCGAAGTCCGACGCTCTATCCAGCTGAGCTACGGGCGCATGATATAAGAAAGGGAAAATTGATCAGAGAAATATTGAACATGTATAAATATTGAGCGGATAAACTGCGAAAATTGTGAATTAATGATTAGATGGGGTGAGTGAAGGGACTCGAACCCTCGGCATCCAGGACCACAACCTAGCGCTCTACCAACTGAGCTACACCCACCGCATCAAACTTTTATAATATAACAGAGTGTTTCTATTTTATCAAGCTTTTTTTTTAATATAACCGCCATGAAGCGGGCCTGTGGTTTAATCCCGGGGCGCCCCGCAGCTAAAAAAACCCAGGACAAAACTTCTGTTCATGAGAATTCTGCAAATTATATTGACCCGGGTTTAATCTTTGACTATTATCAGAACCTGTCAGAAACAATAAAAACAGGAAAGGCAAATGAATAATTTATTGATACTTGTGGTAAGGATCATACTTGGACTTGTGCTGGGCGTCATCCTGACGCGGATATTCAGACCGGAATGGCCCATGGTTTCCGGTGCAGGTCTGGGGATGCTTCTGGTAGGCGGGGCATATTTCATGGAATTCATGAGACAGAAAAACAAAAACCAGTAAAGGGATCTATACATATTGAACCAGATAATCTTGGGCACAGCAGGGCATATCGATCATGGCAAAACCAGCCTGATCAGGGCGTTGACCGGTATTGAAACAGACCGGCTCAAGGAAGAAAAAAAACGGGGTATCACCATTGAGCTCGGGTTTGCATCCATTGAACTTTCCAGCGGGGAAAGGGTGGGGATAGTGGATGTGCCGGGTCATGAAAAATTTATCAAAAACATGGTGGCCGGTGCCAGCGGTATTGACCTGGTTGCCCTGACCATTGCTGCAGATGAAGGGGTCATGCCCCAGACCCGGGAACACATGGAAATATGTACCCTGATGGGAATTGAATACGGATTTATCGCCCTGACAAAAATTGATATTGTGGATGAAGAACTGCTGGAACTGGCCATGGAAGATGTCAGAGAATTCACACGGGGCACTTTTCTTGAAGACTGCCCTGTGGTTCCTGTATCTTCAACAACTGGAGAAGGGCTTGACCTGTTCAGAAAAACCCTTGACACCATCTGTCATAAAATTCCAGACCGCCCCTTTTCTCCAATTTTCAGACTTCCTGTAGACAGGGTGTTTTCCATGAAGGGATTTGGCACGGTGATCACCGGCACCCTTGTCTCGGGCAGGGCCAATGTGGGGGAAACCATCATGATTTTTCCCACAGGAATAACCTCAAAGATCAGGGGGATTCAGGTGCACAACCAGAGTGTGGACCAGGTTGAAGCGGGGACACGGACCGCTGTAAACTTCCAGGGCCTTGACAGAGAATCGGTCAGCCGGGGAGATGTGCTGTCAACACCTGATACCCTCCGGCCAAGCCATATGGTGGATGTTCTTTTTCTCTACCTGCCAAAACACACCAAACCTTTAAAACCCAGAACAAAAATAAGATTCCACTCCGGCACCAGTGAAATTATCGGCAATCTTATTCTGCTGGACAGGGAAGAACTGCTTCCCGGAGACAAGGCCTGCGTACAGATAAGACTTGAATCCCCTGTCTCCTGCGTCAAGGATGACCGGTTTGTGGTCCGGAGCTACTCCCCTGTAAAAACCCTGGGGGGAGGTGAAGTCCTCAACCCGGTGCCGAATAAACACAAATTATTCAGTGAAAAAACCATCCAGGGGCTGAACAACCTGACAGAGACCGGGGCTGAGGAAACCATTTCCTATTTTATTGGTGAAGGTGGACACACTGGCGTATCCTATGCCGACCTGCGGGTCATGACCAATATCCCTGATAAAAAACTGGATGCAGAACTGCAGAAAATGATGGCTGCCAGAAAAATCACCCTCACTGACAAGGAAAAACGCATTTATGTGCACAGTGATGTTTTTGACGACCTGGGTGAGAAAATTATTGAGCAGCTGGAGGATTACCATCAAAGAAAACCATTAAAAGAGGGCATGCCCACCCAGGAATTAAAATCCAAGTTTAAATTCTTAAAAGAAAGTGACAGCAAGCTTTTTTCAATTGTAATTACAAAACTTGTCAATAAAGAAGAAATTGTCCAGGATCAAAACCTTGTCCGTAAAGCCTCCCACAAAGTGGCCCTGGCAGTGGACCAGCAGGAGCTTAAGGAAAAAATAAAAACCATATACAAAAAGGCCGGGCTCACCCCCCCGTTTTTCAGAACCATCTGCAGCGATCTGGATGTGGACAAAAAAAATGCATCGGAAGTGCTTCACATGCTCATTGAAGAAAAAACCATCGTTAAAACCAAGGATGACCTGTATTTTGATGCGGACAGTATAAAAAACCTGGAAACACAGCTCAAGGAATTTCTGCTCAAGGCAGGAGAGATTACAACACCGCAGTTCAAGGATATGACCGGGATCTCAAGGAAATTTGTAATTCCGCTGATTGAGTATTTTGACAGCGTCAACCTCACCATCCGGGTGGGGGATACCCGGCAGCTGAGAAAAAAATAGCAATGGTATTTTTACAGGATTTTATCGGCAAATTGTGAGACAATACTGTCAAGCAACAGCATTCCCTCCAGGGTCAAAGAAAAACGGTCATTTTTTATACCCCCCAGACCCCGGGTCATGAGCGGCTTTAAAAGAGAATCAAATACACAGGAAAACTTCTGGCCTGAAAGGGCTTCAAATTTTTTAATATCCACGCCATTTGATGTTCTCAGCCCCAGCATGATCATCTCAACCAGTTTTTGTTCCCGGCTGATGCTTTCCCTTTCCATTACCGGCAGCCGCCCTTTTTCAAGGGCTGCTGTATACTGGATCACATCCCTGAAATTCCAGGACCTCACACCTTTATCAAAGGAATGGGCAGAAGGGCCAAGGCCGATGTACGGCGCCATGTGCCAGTACTTTCTGTTATGCCGGGATCTAAGGTTCCGGTTATGCGCAAAATTTGAAATCTCGTAATGCAGATACCCTTTTTTTTCAAGATGCCGGGACGTGAATTTAAACAAGGCCGCAGAAGATGCTTCATCCAGGGGGTGTATCCTGCCCTGTGTCATCCGCCTGTAAAAGGGGGTACCGGGCTCAAAGGTCAGCATATAGCAGGACAGATGTTCGGGAAAAAAGCGCAGCCCCGTATTAAGGTCTGCAGCCACAAGGGCTTTTTCCTCCCCTGGAACCCCGTAGATGATATCAATGCCGATATTGTCAAATCCTGAGGCTCTTGCCGTTAATATGGCCTGCTCTGCATCCCCGGCTGAATGGATCCTGTTTAAAAACCGGAGCTTGTCATCATTAAAGGACTGAACACCGATATTGAGCCGGTTGACCCCCAGGGATCTGACAGAACGTAAAAACTCACGGGGTAACGCCCCGGGATTCACCTCCAGGGTAATGTCGCAGGACTCGGCAACATTAAAATTCTCATGAATAGAAAAGAGGATTTTTTCCAGGTCACCGGGATCGGCAAGGGAGGGAGTCCCTCCTCCGAAATAAATGGTATCAATACAGCAGTCAGCCTGCCTGAGTTTTATTTCCGTCAACAGGGCCCTGACAAAACCAGGATAAAGAGACAGATCAGAAATCGAATAAAAATCACAGTATGGACATTTCCTGAGACAAAAGGGAATGTGGATATAACATCCATAATTTTCAGACAAAGCGCCTCATCAGCTCCTCAATAACCTCATCCACATTATCCGCCGTGATATTATATGACCGGCAGGTTTCTTTTACCCGGTTGAGAAGAGAGGTGTCAGCCATGTCCCATGTGCTTCGAAACAGTCCCATTCTTCTTCCCACCTGAAAATAGACCTGATCCTCCGTGGACATGCTGAGAAAAAGATCAATCACCCCTTCTATTTTATCCTTGTCTTCAGGCAGCTGCCCTTCAACCTCCTCAAGAAGATTGAGAATATGGTCACTTTTGACATAGGAATTGATATTGTCAAGGGACTTTATAAAAAGCTTGAGTTCATCTGCGGCCTGAAGATCTGTACATTTCTGGAACTCTCCCTGGCGGAATTTTTCTGCCAGGGGCGCTTTTCCCGGAATGGCCAAGGTTCTCAGCCTTATGAAATCCGGGTTGATCTGATTTAAGGCATCAGCGCTTTCCAGGGCATTCTCCCTGGAAAGGGCAACCCCGCCAAGGCCCGGCATAACATACTCAGACAACTCCATTCCTGCCTGTTTCACTCTAATGCCGGCTTTGATATGATCATTTTTGGTACACCCTTTTTTTACCAGTTTGAGAACCTGGTCAGAACCGGATTCAAGGCCCACATGAATCCGGTTAAGCCCTGATGCTGCAATTCGTTTCATATCATCCAGCTTGATACGGACAAGGGTGTGAGACCTGGCATAGGAGGTGATGCGCTTCACCATGGGCAGTCGCTTTTTCAAATGGGTAATCACATGCACCAAATCATCGGGTTTCATGATAAGGGTATTGGCATCCTGAAGAAATATTGATTCCATGCCGGACCAGTACCAGTGAAGGGCTGCATTAAAGGCAGTTCTGTCCTTTACCTCAAGACTGCTGAAAATGGAATTCACTTCCCCTGTATCCATCAGGCCGGTTTTTTTGTCACTTTCCCTGATGATATCCAGGTAAGAGGCGATAAGATCAATGTCTTTAACTATATTGTCAACAGACCTTAAAGAAAACCGGCGGTTCTTGTAAACCGGACAAAAGGTGCACCGGTTCCAGGGGCAGTTCCGGGTCAGTCGCAGCAGAAGGCTGTCAGCCTCGCTGGGCGGGCGGATCGGCCCCTGCTCAAACCCCTGATATACATCCTTTTTTCTGGTTTTTTTTGTATTCTGGATGTCTGTTTTTTTTTCTTCTGTATTTTTCTTTGGCTCCATTATGATACCCACTCCCTGTTTTTTATATAAAAGCCATCAGCCGTCAGCCAACAGTCCTCAGTTATCAGCTTCCAGTGAACAATTACAAATTTTTCCCTGCTGGTTATTGACGGCTGAGGGCTTTCATGATTTGTTGTGGCCGTTCAGGCCATGAATGTTTATTAAATTTGCCGTCCCTGTTTTTTTCTTCATTTTAAAAGGGTAAGAACAAACCATGATCCTGTCAAGTTTGTTTCCCTTTGACAATATCTGAGCAGTGTTTTATTGTCATGCAAAATACTGCCAGGGATCAGTCCTGGGGTATTGACGTTATCAACCACAGCCGTTGTGAACCTGGGGCTGCACAGATAATGCCAATACTGCAGACCTGATCTTTCACATGAAAAAAAACCTGATCATCGAGTAATATCTAATTTATGACAAAAAAAAATCTCAAACACATCATATGGGCCCTGGGGATTATTTTTATCCTCACAGGACTTGTTGCCTCGGTTGCGGCCTGGAATCTGATAAAATACACCCAGACCCCGCTGAACAAAACCAGGGCAGACACCCCGTCCCCTCAATGGACAAGCTTTTCCATCAAACCGGGTGAA
>JAWOEJ010000041.1:0-2617 GCA_046482845.1 Desulfobacteraceae bacterium
CCTCACTGGTCAGTTTCCCTGATTTATTCAGGGTTTCCTCAGGTATCAAAACCTTTCCGATATCGTGAAGAAAAAAACCTGTTGCAATATCACAGATTTCATCCTTTTGATAACATGTGTAGGCATTTTTTTCTTTACCGCTCTTTTTCTCAAAAGGACTGTATACCGAAGACGTCCCTGCATTAAGATGACCATTGACAACCGAACTGAAACTCGTGTTAAACCGGATGAGAACCGCTGTGCCAATGGCACAGACATTGACTGAATGATTATAAAGATAGTCATCATAGGTTAATATTTCTTTGGTCAGGTAGGAAAAAGGATTTTCAGACATTGACAGAAAATCTACAAGACTGGAAACCTGTCCCTCCACTTCATTGTAATCAAACTCTCCGCCGGTTGCCCTGATATCATCAAGGACTTTTTTAATGGTAGATTTGGCCTGGATGTATTTTCCCTCGGCATTATGTTTTAATTCATCAATTTCCTTGAGCCTTTTTTCTATTCCCGAAACAGGGAAAGGCTTGTGGACGTCATCTTGAACCCCGGTTTTATAGTCCAACTCGCCCTCCTTTGAAACAGAGATAGAATCCCCCCCGGCATTCCATATGCCGCTTTCCTTACCCTCAACAAAGGGAACTGAATTTATGCCGTTCTCCTTGATCACTTCAAGGGTTCTGGTGCTGTCAACCAGAACATTCTTGTCAAGAAGAAGAATTCCCTTTTTGTTGTATATATCAATACCGGTTTTAACTGTTCCGCCACGGGCAACGATTTCTATCAAATAGTCTATATTTATCTTTTTTTTAACCATTCTCTCCTCCCGTTTTGCAAATCCCCCATAGAACATGTGAAAGCCCAGTAAATTCGCTGACATGAAGTGTTTCTGCCCTTTTTACCGGGTCTATTCCTGCGGCACTGAGGGCAGACAAGGCCTGTGCAGGGGTGATATTGAGCTCGCGTCCGGAAAGCGAATTTTTCAAAGTTTTCCTTCTTTTTGAAAAAGCCGCTTTAATGACCTTGTACAGAAACATCTCCTTTTCCCGGGACAAGCTGGTTTTTTCAAAAAAAGTAATTTCAATTACCCTGGAATCCACTTCCGGCTTTGGGAAAAAAAGCTGAGGGCCCAGATCGGCAAGGGATCTGATCCGGGCGCTGTACTGCATAACAGCAGAAAGCCTGCCATAGGTTTTCCCGCCCGGTTTTGCCGTTATCCGCTGAGCCAGCTCCTTTTGGAGCATGAACACGGCCTTTTTCACGCAGGTCCTTTGTTCCACAAGCCGGATAAGGATCTGGGATGAAATATTATAGGGCAGATTCCCCATAACAACCAGTTTTTTTTCCCCGGCAAGGGCATAAAAATCCACCTTGAAAATGTCCATATTCAAAACTTCAGCATTTTCAATGCCTGCCCGGTCAAGTTCCTCTTTTAAAACCGGGGCAAGTCTTGCGTCTTTTTCCACGGCAAAAATCTGTCCCGCTTTCTGAGCAACAGGTATTGTCAGGGCACCCAGGCCGGCACCGATCTCAAGGACAATATCCGACGGTGAGATCTCTGCCCGGTTCACTATCATTTCAGCCGCCCTGGGATCAGCAAGAAAGTTCTGTCCCAGCTCTTTTCTGGCCAGAAGATGGTGATGTCTTAAAATTGTTCCCGGATACCTCATAATTTTTCTTTATTACCAGTTTTTTCATGTTTTTGGAATGTTTTTTCCTGAATAAGGAGATAGCGGAGCAGACTATTTCCAAGACCTTCTCCGGCTGATAATGATTTACGTTTCACACCTGTTCCCACTCAAAAGAGGCAATGCTTCTTTTTTCCTTTGAAAACTCAATGCCGATGAGGAATATGTTTCTACCGTCCCCCAGGTATTTTTCAAAATAGCGTTTTTCCTTGATCTGTGCCAGGGGCTTTTTGAGGCCTGACCCATCGTCCTTGATTACTTTGAATTCAAATATATAAATCGTATCCTGCGGAAATTTAACAACCATATCGGCTCTGCCCCTGCTGGCGGCATCTTCCATCTGGATGTCAATGCCCAGTGAATAAAAATATGCATAAATCACACTGGCATAAAAGCCTTCATACTCAGCAATGGTGTTTTTCGTATATGCATTATAGGGAATACCGGAAAAAAGGCGCTTCAGAACTGGTTCAAGGGTTTCAACCTGTCTGTCTTCCAGGCAGACATACAGATCATCCTGAATCATCCCCCGGATGGTGTGGCTCTGGGCCAGGTAATCCAGAAAATAATTTAGAAATGCGTGCCTCACCTCAAAATTGGGAAACCCCAGCCGATACCGGTTGATATGGGGGATTCTGGACGGTTTGATGGACTGAATGGTCAGATACCCGGTCTGAAACATCAATGACTCGATGGGGATGTTACCCACATCAAAGGTGTTTAAAAGCTGCTCCGACACCTCCAGGTTTTCCAGATCCGGCAGAAAATACTGCTTGTCCCGGATCATATCCATCAGAAATGTGGGCGTACCCGTCTCAAACCAGTAGTTTTTATATTGTCCGCCATTATCAAAAAACAGCAGAATATCATAAGGGTTGTAAACCGGTTCTCCTGTAAAGGAATAGCCATTATACCATTTTGCCAGCTCTGCA
>JAWOEJ010000115.1:0-4964 GCA_046482845.1 Desulfobacteraceae bacterium
ACTTGGGACGAATTACCGATGGCGCTGCCGGCTGTTGCGGAGGCACTGATCTCCCCGGTGTTGGAAAAATTGCCGTAAACAACGCCCTCACTCCAGGATCTGCCAAACTGAACGCCTCTGGTACCCAGGAGACGGGCAAAAAGACAAGCAAGATGCGTGGATTATTTTTTGGAAGATCTCTAAAGCAGCCGGCATAATAAAAATCACATAAACAGTTTTAAAAAAACAACAGGATTAAAGGCAATGGGTGGAATTTTCGGGTGTATAACCAAAACAGCGTGCAACAAGGATCTGTTTTACGGAACAGATTATCTGTCCCATCTTGGTACAAAAAAGGGCGGGATGGCAACGATTGACAAGGACGGCATTCACAGAACCATACACAGTCTGGAGAATGCCTATTTCAGATCGAAATTTGAAGCAGATGTGGAAGAATTAACCGGAAATTCCGGTATCGGCGTAATCAGTGACACTGAATCCCAGCCCATTGTGCTTCACTCCCATCTGGGCAGATTTGCCGTGGTATCTGTGGGCAAAATAGTAAATCTGGACGATCTTGCCTCAAAAGCATTTTCCCATAAAATCCACTTTGCCGAGGCCAGCGGCGGCGGCATCAATCCCACAGAAGTGCTTGCCATGCTCATCAGCCAGGCCGGCTCCTTTACAGAAGGGATCACCCATGCCCAGAAAACCATCAAAGGCTCATGCTCCATGCTGGTTTTAACGGAAGAGGGGATTTATGCGGCAAGAGACAAACTGGGAAGAACGCCCATTGTTCTGGGCAGAGGAAAGAAGGGGTTTGCCGCAAGTTCCGAATCCAGTGTGTTTTCAAATCTCGGGTATGAGGTGGATTCCTTTCTGGGGCCCGGAGAAATTATCCATATCACACCGGAGGGCAAAGAACAGAAACAGGCACCTGGAGACAAAATGCAGATATGCTCCTTTTTGTGGGTTTATTATGGCTATCCTGCATCCACCTATGAAGAAATCAATACCGAACAGGTCCGGTACAGATGCGGAGCAGCCCTGGCCCGGAATGAAACGGTTGAAGCTGATTTTGTGGCCGGCATACCGGATTCCGGCATCGGCCATGCCGTAGGATTTGCCAACGAAAGCCACATCCCCTATATGCGCCCCTATGTAAAATACACGCCCACATGGCCGAGGAGCTTTATGCCCCAGAATCAGGACATGCGCAACCTGGTGGCCCGCATGAAACTGATTCCCATAAAGGAAATCATCAACGGCAAACGGATAATTTTCTGTGATGACTCTGTGGTCAGGGGAACCCAGCTGCAGGACAACACCCAGATTCTTTATGAATACGGCGCAAAAGAGATTCACATGCGCATTGCCTGCCCATGCCTTATTTATCCCTGTGAATTTCTCAATTTTTCAACATCCAGGTCAAAACTTGACCTGGCCGGCAGAAAATCCATTTATGATCTTGAAAACAAAGAAGATACCGATCTTTATGAATATGCACGGAACGGCTCTATCAAACACTGTGCCATGGTGGACAATATCAGAAAACGTCTGGGACTGACCTCCCTGAAATACCAGAAAATGGAAGACATTGTGGCAGCCATAGGTCTTCCCAAGGAAAGACTGTGCACCCACTGCTGGGACGGATCAAGTTATTTTTAAACCCAGCTGAAGCGCTGCAGGGACTTGTTGCGGGCAGGTTAAAGGCTTTGAAGGACAATCTCTTTTTCTGCACGATCACCCTGAGAGGGTACATCTGTTTCCATGAATTTTGATCTGCCCGTATCCTGCTTCATAACCATGGATGCCGCTGTCCCTGAAATTTTTGTACCTGCATGTATCTTGTAATTCACCTTGAGCACAGCCACTGGATCATCAAACTGAAGAAACTCCATGGAAGCCTCTTTTTCGGAATTTATACGGTCACGCTTTAATGTCAACGCTTTGATCTTGTCTTCATAGGAATCAATCCTGCCTAAAAGTTCATCCTGTTCCTTGAAAATATCGTTTATTCTATTTTCAACGTCTTTGATGATTTTATCAATTGTTTTTATTTTTTCGGCTGTTTTGTTTGTTTCAGAGCGGCTGTCTCTGATACCTGCCATCCGGGTTGTTAGGTCTTCTTTCTTTTTTACTGCCTTTTCAAGTGAAAAGTTATGATTGGCAATCTCCATATGCAGCTTCATATTTTTATCATCAAAAACAGCTTTCTTTTGTGTCATGATATCAAGGTCTTTTTGAACAGCCGCTGCTTTTTTGTCAAACTGGCCTTCCAGCCATTTAATATGATCATTCACCCCCATTCTGATGGTGGACCGTTCCGATTTTTCCGTACCGATCTGACGGACATCAAGGCCCTTTCTTGCAGCCAGGACGGATGAAGTGATTCTGCCGGTCTTATTGTTGATTTCCCCGCTGACTGTGATATGGGAGCCCATGATCTCCCGGGTGACAAGCACATTTCCAAACCCGCTGATGGTTGAATGATTGATGTACTTGGCCTGAACATTTCCCCTGGTTTCAACCACAGCATTTACAATACCGTTTGACACATTCAGATTTCCTGAAACCAAGGCTGTACCCCCATCTATTCCCCTTGCTGTAAGATCCTCGCATTTAATGGTGAATCCTTCGGTAACCACCCCGTCCACAACCACATTGCCCTTGAAATTGATATTGCCGGTTTTAAAATTCACATCTCCAGTCACATGGAGCTCTTCCAGAACAGAAATAACGCCCCTGTGGTCAACACTGGGCTGGCCTGTAATAGTTGCATAAAGGCTCAACCCGTCCCTTGACAACAAAGTATTTGCCCCGGCCTGCAGCACTGCATGGTCGACCTTTTTGACCGCTACCGTCTCCCCAAACACATCCCGGCCCGGTTTTCCCTTTTTACCGGGAATCAGCTCCGCTAAAAGGCTGCCTTCCTTGACACTGGTATATCTGCCGGTTTCCCGGAAATCAATGGAACCGTCTTCTGCAACCACCCCGGCTTTTTCCTTTTCTCTGCTAAAATTGTAAACAATACGGGGCTCTTCACCGTAATCCGGCTCATCCCCCTTTGCAACAACAAATGCGTCCTGATCACTGCTTACGTTATGTAGAAATCCCCGGATAATCACATCATCCACGATTCCGTAGGTGATGCCGCGTTTTTTTATCAGCGCTTTTATTGGCTCAATATCTGAAACACCATGGATGCACGTAGGAATCCTGATAAAAGCCCGCATACAGTCTTTGGAAATTTCAAGGTCAACATACGCACCATAGTCCGATGAAAAATCAGAAGACTCTTCAGCATCGGCCGTGGCTTTTCTCCCCGCTCTGTCAAATTCTGAATACAATTCATCTCTGTTTTCAGAACTGAGCAGATCTTCGTCAACCAGTATGTCTGCAACGGTTTTTACCGTTCTGGTCTCCTCAAAAATGTTCAACTGCTTTAAAAACGCCTTTTCTGCATCTTTTTGAGAAATAAGCGTTTTGTCTGTAAGTGCTTCAACAAATTTTCTATCCAGCAGCCGGGTTTCAATTAGAAATTGTTTGGCATAAATCTGACTGACCTCATTTCTTAAAAGAAACCCCATGTCAAGGAGTCGTTTTCCCATGGCAGGTTCATCACTGTCAGGGCGTTCACTGCTTTTATCTAAAACAGTTTCCCTTGCCCGTTCAAACTCCTGTTGTGTAATATACCCGTCATTTAAAGCCAGGGTCTCAAAATCAGGGACTGTTTCATACTGATCCACTAAACAGCGATCTTCCTTGTCCAGGTTCATTGCGCTCAGATCTGATTCCATTCTCAGCATAAGAATTTCCAGGATCTGATCAATAATCTTATAGGTATTGTCTTCTATTGAAACCGCATCACTATCTGAAATTTCTGGAACAAACGCAATCTGATGTTTTTGGGCAATCTGGTTTGTCATATTGTAAAATTCTTTTTTTACAAGAGAAAAGGCTTTGGCCATATTTTCCGGAGTGATATTAATGGTTCGAGACAGCAATTGATCAAGCCCCGGAAAAATACTTTCCTGTTCAGCCCTTTTTCTGGCATAGATCAATTCCTGCTTAGCGGTTTCAATATCCTGTTTTTTAAGTTCAATTTTGTCTTTAAAGGCCTTTTCTTTTTTCTTTAACTGAGATGCAAACCTGAACAATTTTATTGTCTGGTGCCGGGTTACCTTGAACAAACGCTTTCTTTCCTGAAATTTTCTGTATATCTCATACTCAGCCTTTACTTTTAATAAAAGATCATTGTTGTCCCACGGCTTTGAAATATATTGATGAATTTCTCCCCGGTTAACTGCATTGACCAGGGCTTTAAAATCTGAGTGGCCTGTCATGAGTATCCGCCTGGACTCAGGACTTAGAAGAATACTCTTTTCCAGAAAAGTATTGCCGCTCATGCCCGGCATATTCTGATCCGAGATGATCAGAAAAAATTCATGATCATCATTTTCCAGAATTTTGACGGCCTGATCTCCGTTTAAAGCGGAAACCACCTTTTGAAACCCGTTTTTTTTAAAAAACCGCCGCAATATTTTTAAAACAGATTCTTCATCATCCACTAAAAGAATACTGTCTGTTTTTCGAGAACCCATTGTTTATCCTTGTACTCAAAGATCCAGTTCTTATATCTGATGTATTGAAAAAGGGGTCAGGCCTGAGCCTGACCCCCGCAGGAAAATATCACCATTAAAAAAACCTGATCATCGAGTTGTACAATCCTCAATTTGATTTTATGTGAATCTTATGGGATAATAAGTTAATTTTATCACAGCTGTCAAGTATCAATGGCATTTGTCATTTTCGAAAAAGGTGAGGAAAACGATTTCCGGCAGGAGAACAGGGTAATGAGAAAAAAAAACTGCAGATCAGCATTGATTTATTTTACGTGGATTGTGGCTGTTATTTTAGGAACTGGCCCTTTTTCAGCAGATATTTTTCCAGTTTCTGCTGAAGCAGCTGATACAAAATCCCTG
>JAWOEJ010000232.1:0-3417 GCA_046482845.1 Desulfobacteraceae bacterium
CTCTTTTGCATTCAAAATAACTCCTTAAAAATAACAGGTTGGCGACTTGGTATCACCAAATACCAAGTCGCAAACAGCCTGCCAAAAACGATCAACTGGGGTCGGATCAACGGGGTCGGGATCAACAAAACCAGCGGAGCCCCGATCATGGAATTTGACGGCATTACCTGGCCCCGGGGATGTGAATTTGATACTGGGGTCTATGAATATATCGTCACAGGAAATCAATTGGGGGATATCAGAATCAACGGTACAGCCGATTCACTGGTTGGTGATATCCGTTGACACTTCTATTGAGGAGGTATCACTTGGCCTAGATTGTATCACCATCCAGCAAGGTCTGCAATGCAGCAGGATCATAGGGCTTTGAGCCTAGGGGGCCGGGCTTCAAAGCAGGAATCCGGCTTGTGAAATCCGGCTTTTCCTTTCTGTAAAAAATGCCGATGGGAATTTTGTCTTCTCTTTGGCCGGCCAGGTCAATTGCCTCATCAAAGGAATCAGGAACCGGGCCGGTCAGTTCATAGATACGTTGTTTATACCATTCATATGTATTCACCTTATTAAAAGAAACGCACGGCTGCATAATATCGATAAGACTGAATCCTTTATGCTTCATTGCCTGCAGTATCACATTACTTAAGTGCTGAATATTGCCGGCAAATCCCCTTGCAACAAATCCTGCGCCAAGGGAAAGAGCCACCAGGGGGCCGTTAAAAGGATCTGATATCACACCCTGTGTCTGCATGGTGGTGATCCTTCCGTAAGCAGATGTGGGGGAGGCCTGTCCCTTTGTCAGGCCGTATACCTGGTTGTTATGGACCAGAAGGGTCAGATCAATATTCCTGCGGATGGCGTGCATGAAATGATTTCCGCCCTCACCATAACAATCTCCATCCCCGGAGTTGACAATTATCTTTAGATCATGGTTTGCCATTTTTGCACCCAGAGCCAGGGGAAGGGCCCGTCCATGCAGACCATGGAACATATTGCATTTCATAAAATGAGGGGTTTTGCCGGCCTGCCCGATGCCTGAAACAATCAGAATATTTTCAGGAGAAATTTTTTGGCGGATCAAAGCGTCTTTCATGGCATTGAGGATGCCGAAATTTCCACAGCCCGGGCACCACTGATTCGCATAATCTGAAATAAAATCGTCTTTTTTTCCCATTCAATCTGCCTCCTGATTTTCAACTGCATCAACAATTTCCTGGGGATAAAAGGGTCTCCCGTCATATTTAAGCAGGCTATGGGTCCAGGCAACCCCTGTCTGCTGGCGGATTATACAGCCTAACTGGGCGCTTGAGTTTTGCTCGACCATCCAGATAGATTTGGTTTTAACTGAAAAAAGCGGTTTGACTTTTTGTGCTGGAAAGGGCCACAGGTCTGTAAAAATCATACACCCGACATCTTTTTTTTTCTCCCTGAGAAGGCAGACAGCTTCATGAATGGCTCCTGCCGTTGACCCCCATCCGATAAGCAAAATTTTTGCGTCCGGATGCACAAGGGTTGGCAAGTTCATCTCATCGGTCATGGCCGGTAGTTTTGCGTTGCGTTTATCAACCATGGCGCTCCTATGATTCCCATCCTCGGTCATGTGGCCGTCTTCAGTGTGCTCTTCGCCTAAAACCATCACAAGGGCCTCTCCGGCGCAGGGAATCGCCCGGGGTGAAATGCCTGATTCGGTCATGGCAAACCGCTTATAGTCTTTTGGAACCGCCATGTCCTTATCCGTAACAATAAATCGTTCAATGATGTCCGGGGCCTTGAACGGTTTTTCAAGAAGATAGAGTGAATCGGCAAGATATTGGTCAACAAGGACAATGGCCGGCACCTGGTATTTATCAGCCAGGTAAAAGGCTTTCTGTGTGAGGCTGAAAGAATCTTCAGGAGAGCCTGGCGCAAAAACGAATCTTGGAAAATCATCCTGGGACGCATGAATAACAAAACTCAGATCCCCCTGGGCCGTTCGCGTGGGAAGCCCGGTTGCCGGGCCGGGCCGCTGGGCATCCATGATAACGACAGGCGTTTCGGAAATCGCTGCAAGCCCCAGTCCCTCGGTCATCAGGCAGAACCCGCCGCCGGATGTAGCGGTCATGGCACGGACCCCGGCAAAAGAGGCACCAATGGCCATATTGACGGCAGCAATCTCATCTTCAGCCTGTTCCACCACCAAAAGCAGTTTTTTGGAAAATGTGTTCATCCAGGACAAAATACTTGTGGCCGGTGACATGGGGTAAAAGGATGCAATCCTGCAATCTGAAGCTACGGCACCAAGGGCCAGGGCTTTTGATCCCTCAATAAGCACCCCCTTTGGCGGTGATGGCCCGGCCAGAGGTCTGGATACAAAATTGATATCTGCTGCAGCCCCATAACCCAATTGCACCGCTTTAAGATTGCTTTCAATCACTTCCGGCGATTTGTGTTTAAATTGATGGGAGAGAATTGTTTTTATTGTATTCATCGGCGCCCCTAAAAGGCAGAGGCAGCAGGCAGCAGCCACTGTATTGGAATAAATCTTATTCCCGGCCTGTTTCCCAAAGGCATTAAACGGAACCGTTATATGTCTTTTGCTTTTTTTGCCGGTTTCTCCCTCAATAGTTTCTCCCTCAATAATGGCCAGACCCTTATCCTTTAATTCGTTTCTGTAAAGATCAAAGGTCTCCTGGTTGAGCCCGATGAGCAGGTCAAGCCTGTCGGCCGGTGCATGAATCGGCTGGTCACTGATACGGATCTGAAAAAAACTGTTTCCCCCCCTGATCCTGGATTCAAAATCATTTATCGCCATAATATAAAAGCCGGACTCACGGCAGACCAGTGCAATCAGATTCCCCACACTCTGAATCCCCTGACCTGCTTCTCCTCCAATCTTTACGGATAAATCAAAAGACATTTTGAAGATCCTCTAAGGGCAGACGGTCTATGCTGTCTTTCAACTGGTTGATCTCTATGGCCAGACTCAGGCATTGTTTGCCTTTCATGCATAATTCAGCATCACCGGGTTCCAGAAACGTTTTCAATTCTTTTTGATTTCGTTTAAGACTGATTTCCCAGCGGTCCATTTCAACATCATAAACCGCATTCAAATCGATTCCGCATTTTCCGATATCAGGGTAAATCTCCCTGATCATTTGACATATCTCTTTCGCATTCATAATGCCTCCTTAAGAATTAACAGGTTGGCGACTTTGTATTACAGCATTGCAAATAGCCTGCCAAAACTGCATATGCTCTTTCGATAGCCGGGCATTTTTTCGAAAGGATGCTCCTGGAAAACAAATCAAAGGGTTCATCAGGGCATGGCTCCATCGAATTTTATTTACAGGGCTGTCAAAAACAAAAAGGCAAAAAGGCCATATATGATCTAAAGATCACATATGACCATTTTTCGGCACACCAGGAGGAACTGCTTGTAATGAA
>JAWOEJ010000245.1:0-3990 GCA_046482845.1 Desulfobacteraceae bacterium
AACGAGAACGACGGAGGACTTTTTCCCTGCCAGGCTAAAAATCAAGAACTGCGGCCACTGGTCCTCAAACAGCTTGATTTTCTTAACGCCTGGCAGGGAAAAAGTCTGATCTCCTTTGGTTCTCAATGTTCCTGACAGGCAACCGCTGGGGGCTCTTAATCGGTCCTTCCATAAAAACTTGATAACCGAGTGTCAGGAACGAGAACGAAGGAATGTTAATGGATATTGAATTGTTCATGGAAAGATTGAAAAGAAAATATCCGTCATGGGATGCCCCTGTCATCACCCTTATGGCCAGGAGAAATTCAGATCCGTTTCAAATTCTGATTTCCACATTAATTTCACTGAGAACCAAGGATGAAGTTACCATAAACGCGTCAAAAAGGCTGTTTAAAAGTGCCGATACACCAGAGGAAATGATTGCCCTGGGCAGTCGTGCAATTGCCGGCCTGATCTATCCGGCGGGATTTTATACAACAAAGGCCGGCCGGATTGTTGAAATCAGTGAAATTCTGATAAAAAAATACAACAGCCAGGTGCCTGATACCATGGATAGTCTGCTGTCTCTTCCCGGAGTGGGAAGAAAGACTGCCAATCTTGTTCTGGTTGAAGCCTTTGGTAAGAATGGGATCTGCGTTGATACCCATGTTCACCGTATAAGCAACAGAACCGGTTATATAGAATCGACTGCGCCGGACAAAACCGAAGCTGCTTTAAGAAAAAAGCTTCCGGTAAAATTCTGGAAACAATACAATGAAATCCTTGTGGCCTTTGGACAGGTAATCTGTCGCCCTGTCTCTCCCTGGTGCAGCAAATGTCCTGTTTCTGATATCTGCTTGAAAAAGGGGGTTGTCAGGTCAAGATAACAGCCGCCTCATAACTCCCTGACCGTTTTTTTGCCGGCAGGGTTTAAGGGCTGAACCAGTAAGGGAATCAGTCAGGTAATGCAAACAGCTCTGAATCAAATATCAAACTTTACCGTCAGGTTTACATTTACATTTATATCCTGAGCATTTGATATGGTGGTTAAAATTTTCTGCAGAAGCGCATGGGATGTTTCCATGTTTAACGCGTCTGCAGACCCTTCTGAACTGATCTGAGAATTGTTTGACGCAGCTTCCTTCGGGGCTGACGCAACCTCTTCTTTTTCAGGCTGGGGCACTTTTTTCTGGTTTGCCTTTGAACCGACTGTTTTTCTTTTCCTGGGATGCTCGATTTTTTTTCCGGGCTGAATATATTTTGCCAGATCCGGAAACTGTTGTTTTAATTCTTCTATGGAAAAACAGTTCGGTCCTTTTTTCAGGGTTAATCCGTAGGCCTGTTCTTCGGAAAGGACAAGAGCGTCTTTTTTTAATTTGTAGTAAAAGGCATTTTTCCCCATTGTCCGGTCAATAAAAAAACCCAGATTGCTTTTTTCAGGGTTGCTGATTTTGGAGAGGATGCTGGAAGTATCCTGAGGTCTGATTGTTTTTCCTTCAGACTCAGCGATTTTCTTTGAGATATCATTGGATGTAAGCGCTCTTCCAGACAACAAAACACGAACGATCAGTTGTGAATTACCGATGGCTTTCATTTATCGCCTCATAATTTTTTTAATTCTAATTAAAATTTTACGACTACCGGTCATGCCCAGCGGACACAACCAATGATGAAATACTTATAAAAAATTGGATCATCGAGATCCTACATATTTTATTTTTACGTATTTTACAATATTAAATTAAAAAAAAAAGGGGGGCGGTTTAATAATCCGCCCCCCGTGACCGATAGATGACCGTTAGTTGATCTTAAGGTCAAGCAGGTCTAAACCTGGGTTTTTAATAAAACTTACCTTGTCTCCCGGTTTGACATCGCCTTTTAGTATGGCCATGGACAGAGGGTTTTCAATGTGCTGCTGAATCACCCGCTTTAATGGCCTGGCGCCGAAAACAGGATCATATCCCTTTTCAGAGAGAAACGCCATGGTATCATCCTGAAGTTCTATTTTTATCTTTTTCAATTTCAGCCTCTGGTTGAGTTCGTTGATCTGGATAACGGCAATTTTTTTAATTTCCTCCCTGGACAGGGAATGAAATGTAATGATTTCATCGATCCGGTTTAGAAATTCAGGCTTGAAAACATCTCTTAACGCCTGGGTAATGCCGCGCTGCACTCCTTCGTCATCACTGCCGGATGCACCTGCTTCCTGGATAAAACGGCTGCCTACATTGGATGTCATTATGATAATGGTGTTTCTGAAGTTTACTGTTCTTCCGTGGCCGTCTGTCATCCTGCCATCGTCAAGCACCTGAAGCAGAATATTAAATACATCGGGATGGGCTTTTTCTATTTCATCAAAGAGAATGACGGAATAGGGACGTCTCCGGATGGTTTCAGTTAAAAATCCACCTTCATCATATCCAACGTAACCGGGAGGAGCGCCGATCAGACGCGCAACCGAGTGTTTTTCCATATATTCAGACATGTCAAGACGTATCATGGCATCCTGGCTGTCAAACATGAAGTCCGCCAGGGACCTGGCAAGTTCGGTTTTCCCCACCCCTGTCGGTCCCATAAAGATAAAGGTGCCAATGGGACGGTCAGCCGACTGAAGTCCTGATCTTGCCCGCCTTACCGCATTGGAGACAGCATCAATGGCTTTGTGCTGACCGATCACTTTTTTCTTGATATGGTCTTCCATGTTGATCAGCTTTTCCTGCTCCCCCTTCATCATTCTTGAAACAGGAATGCCGGTCCAGGAGGAAACCACATCAGCAATGTCTGTTTCTTCCACATCTTCCTTCAGCATACGCTGGTCTTTTTGAATATCGTCCAGGGTCTGCTTTTTTTCCTTAAGTTTTTTCTGAAGGGTTTCTATGGTGGAGTAGCGTATTTTTGCAACCTTTTCCAGATCCCCTTTTCTTTCTGCCAGAAGGGCTTCGGTCTGGGCTTTGTCAATATCTTCTCTTATTTTTCCAATTTCCTGGATGAGCTTTTTTTCACTGTCCCAGTGCAGGCGCATGGGCTGAAGCTCCTCTTTCATGTCGCTCAGGTCTTTTTCGATCTTTTTAAGACGCTCTTTTGACGCGTCATCCTTTTCTTTTTTTAAGGCCTGTTTTTCAATTTCAGCCTGGGTTATTTTTCTCTGGATTTCATCAATGGCCCTTGGCATGCTGTCGATTTCAATCCTCAGCCGTGAAGCGGATTCGTCTACAAGATCAATGGCCTTGTCGGGAAGAAACCGGTCTGCAATATATCTGTCTGACAGCGCGGCTGCAGCTACCAGGGCGGAGTCCTTTATCCTGATACCATGGTGAACCTCGTATTTTTCCTTTAGACCCCTTAAAATGGACACGGTGTCCTCAACGGAGGGTTCTTTTGCCATAACCGGCTGGAACCGCCGTTCAAGCGCAGCATCCTTTTCAATATATTTTTTGTATTCATTCAGGGTTGTTGCACCCACGCACCGAAGCGAGCCCCTTGCCAGCGCAGGCTTGAGCATATTTGAGGCATCTACCGAGCCTTCAGCGGCTCCCGCTCCCACCACTGTATGAAGTTCGTCAATAAACATGACAATTTCACCTTCAGCCGATTCCACTTCTTTTAAAACAGCTTTGAGCCTTTCTTCAAATTCCCCTCTGTACTTGGCGCCGGCCAGCAGCGCGCCCATGTTCAGCTCAACGATTCTTCTGTTCTTTAATATTTCCGATACATCCCCTTCAACGATTCTCTGGGCAAGCCCTTCCACAATGGCGGTTTTACCCACACCGGGTTCGCCAATGAGAACTGGATTGTTTTTCCGCCGCCGGGAAAGAACCTGAACAATCCGCCTGATTTCGTCATCCCTTCCTATGACTGGATCAAGTTTTCCTTTTCGGGCAAGTTCTGTGAGATCCCTGCCGAATTTTTCAAGGGCCTGGTATTTTTCTTCGGGATTCTGGTCTGTAATGGTCTGGTTGCCCCGGATGTCCTTGAGTACTTTGAGAATGGAAGCCCGAGTCACCCCGTGGG
>JAWOEJ010000253.1:0-3605 GCA_046482845.1 Desulfobacteraceae bacterium
TCTGTTTTTAATTTATAATTGATAGTATTCAATTCGGTAATAATTTCTTCAATCACCTTTTCAAAAAATTTGTAATACTTTATTCTGACAGGCAACAGCTGGGGGCGGCGGTATTCAAAAAACTTGATAACCAAGTGATACTCACATATTGCTGTGGAGCTTAACCGGATCTGAAAAGCTGCCGTCCAAAATAAAGAATGCTTTAGAGCAAAAATCAAACGAACTTTGGTTATCTCCAATATCGACCGCTGCAGCAGAGGCACACGGGGCCTGTTCCAGGCCCCGTGGTATATGAGATTATTTGAGAATTTCTACAGCGCATCCATTTTCTTCACGATAGAGGAGAAGAATACGCTGGGGATTTTCAATAAAGGTAAAATCCAGGATGTTTTTGGACAGTTTTTTTGATGTCCAGGTTTCAACAATCTGCTGATTGATCCATTTCAGCCCGGCCACCTGGTCTGTGCCCCTGTCCCTTGTCCAGATCATTTCAACGGCCTTGTCAATGAGACCGGTATAGCCTTTTCTCTCTTTATAGATGGTAAAACACTGGTGGTCAAAGGAGGGTTTGTAGACAAACCTGCGATGGGTATATAAGGCCCTTTCTGTTTCCTTGTCAAAACCGCCCAGATATTCAGGCTCTTCGAGTTTTACAGGATAGGACAGCTCATGAAATTTTCCATAATTTCGTGTGCCTGAGGCTTCTATGCGCTCCTCTGGTGCAAAATACCCCCGCAGAGACGCATCCGGGTCTATAATCATCAGCCTCTGATTGTCATCCGGTTTGAGATTGAATTGATAAATACCATAAACGCCTTTTGCAGGGTTGTATGGCGTTTTAATGTTAATTTTTCTATTGTCCACGTTCCAGGTCATCTCCATGACAGGGCCTGAGAACTGACTGTAATCCCCTTTTTCCTGGGCCAGAGCGATGGTGTTTCCTTTTTTGTCAGTGATAGTTCTTAAATAATAAGGCAGCTCTTCTGCAAGGACTTCAAGCGTTTTGTTCTTAAAGGAAAGGATCAGAGAACAGATCTCACTGTCCCTTGCATCCAGTATTTCCACCTCCCTGCACAGGGTAACCAGCAGTTCATCTCCGGGTAAATTGTCAAGATCTGCCCGGTGCAGATGGATTGGCGTGATATTGGAAGCTGAAAATTCATAACTCAGCACAGGGGTTATGTCATTGCATGCCAGCCTGAATATATCTATTCCGCTTTCCCGCAGAAGCGCCAGTTCCTGGGAGCCGTCACCGTTGAGGTCACAGGCCACAGAGCGGTAGTACATTTTTGAAAGGCGGTGAAATTCTGTTGGATCTGGTTTGCTTGCCTTTTGAAACGTAGAGGATATTGCTTTCTGCTCCTGGGGGGCTGCAGAGGCAGAAAGATCCGGCGGACTGGCCGCTGTTTTAAAGTCTGACCGGTCTTCGCCTGATGCAGAATCCTTTTCTGCAGAAACGCCAGTATCTGCAGCTTCAGAAACAGATTTTTTTTCATATTTTTTAAGTTTATGTCCAGAAGGAAATAAGGTTTCCATTGGATTTGAACTGCTTATGGTTTCGTAAAAAAGCAGTTGTTCTTCCCTGGGGGTAACACATCTGCATACCAGCTGATCAGAGGTATATTCCAGGCGCAACAGCAGATCTGACTGATCCGGGGTCGGGTCAAGGACATCTCCTGATATCTCTTTGACATGCATATCCTGTACAAGCAGAGCAGTTATCAGATCCTGATACGCCTTTCTGCCCTGCTTGTCTTTGATATTGGTATACACATGAATCACGGGGGAAGGCGGGGTAACAACCGTATCATTGATTCCAATGGCTTTTTCTCCCATTTCAAGGACACTGGCAATCACCATCTGTTTAAATACCGCCTCAACTTTAATCAAGGCCAGCCGTGTCTGAAGCACAGGAGAGATATCCGGCCTGTTTTCACATACCCATAAAAGCCTTCCCCTTTTCAGATGTATTTCTGACCGGTCAAAAATCAGTCTGTTTTCTGATATTTCTTTAACCGTCCCTGCCGGTTGAAAGGGTGAAGCGTATTCTGATTCCAAAAATGTTGTTAATTCTGGATAAGAAGATCTGTCCATGGCCTGAGACCGGGGCAGCACAGAAAAAAACAAGATGAAGAAAAAAATGAATATAAAGCCTGTTCTGGATTTCATATCAAACACTCCTGGAAAACGTAACACTCTATTATTCAAAGAAAAGCAGGGCAGACCCCCTGATCCGAAGGCTGCCCTGAAAAAATAGTTAACTGCGGATAAACAATCTGAGCTTAAAACCTGTTTTTTTTACCAGGACCATATGAGCTCAAAGGTGTTCATATAACCGACATCATCAAATTCCTCTCCCCTGATGTCCTCAATGGCATCGCCTGGATCAAATATGGCAAGGCAGTTGGCCATGGTAAAATGATTGCTGAATTTGTACTGGACACGGATATCAAATTCCTGACCGACTTCATCATCTACCCCGTCGGGTTCAGACTCAAACTCAAAACTCATGTACTGCATTTTGTATGACCAGTTTTCACAAAATTTTCCCTTGGCACCAATGCCCCACATAATCAGGCCAGGGGCATCGCCCTTGGAAGAATTACTGATCCCGCCGTAACCGGCCTGGGTTCCGATCATATTAAAGTTGCCGCTGTACAGGTGGGAGCCAAGGGCGCTGACATAGCGGTATACAAATGCGTTTTCCATACCAAAGGTCGGGGTATAGCGTGAAATGTCAGTGATGGCGTTAAAGGCATCAATATCGCCGTCAGTGGGATCATCATCCCCTTCTTCGTATTTAAACCCCAGATAGGGAATAAAGCATGAATTCACATTAATGTCTACAGAGGCATAGGCTGCCATGGCACTGATATCATAATCCTGGCCGGTGGCATCATCTTCGGTATCACCGTCAGCATAGGCGATTTCAAATCTCGGGGTAAACATCCCGATAGTGCCGTAGCCTTCCAGACCGAAATAACTCACTTCCGTATCGTTTCGCTCATTGTTGTCGCTGAACGCGTAAAACGGACTGAGGATAAATCCTTCGGCAATCCCGGATGGAATCTTGTAATTACCCTTTACAGAATATACCCGCCAGTCCAGATTGTCACCGCTGAAGCTATCGTCTTCGACTTTATCAAAAATACTGGTGTAATCCAGCTCCCATTTGAAATTGGGGCCAATGCAGCCGGTTAACCCGATATAGGGATGATCGTCGCCATACACCAGACCACCGGTCTGAATATCAAGCCAGCGGGTGGTCCAGCCGGTATGAATACGAAACGGCCCAAGATCGTATCCCACATCGAGTTTTTCAATACCAAAGTCCTCACCGCTCATACCGAGGTCGCCGGATTCAAAACCCATAGGTGAGTCTTCAGCACCACGGTCGGTATTGCCCTTGGACAGAACAAAATCGCCTTCCAGGATAACCATGAAGTCAAATTTATCATTGCCCCCTTTCCATCCCAGGCGGAGTTCATTGCGGATGGAAAAATTATCCATTGCCCCTGATTCGTCCAGGAACCAGTCCATGCTTTGATCTCCGCCGAAATCAAGATCCGAGGTCCAGGTCGGATAGGTTTTTAAAGATCCGAAAA
>JAWOEJ010000314.1:0-5781 GCA_046482845.1 Desulfobacteraceae bacterium
ATTATCAATTCAATGTCAAGGAGGATTTTTATGAGACGTAAGCTTTTAGTATTATCAATGTCCCTTTCACTTGTGTGTGCCTTTGCATGGGTATGCCCGTCTTCAGCACCTGCCAAGGAGCGGGTTATTTTTGGTGGCGGTCCCGCAGGCGGAACATTCCAGGTGGTTGCCAATGCCATACAGGTGTATAAACCCTTAAAAAAAGCCCAAAACTTTAAAATCCAGGCTCAGTCATCAGCCGGATCTGTTGAAAATTTAAGAAAAACCAATGCCGGCCGCCAGCACATGAGCGTTGTCTACTCAGGTCATGTATGGCTGGGCAGCAAAGGCAGAATGAAAAACGATCCTTCGGTATACGACAAGGTCATGGCAGTTGCCTATCTCTACGGCGCACCAGGACAGCTTGTGGTAAAATCCGGTTCAGGCATCAAAAGTGTAAAAGACCTGGTCGGTAAAAAAGTGGGCGTGGGCAATGCCGGTTCCGGGGCCTTTGCCAACTGCGAGCTTTTCTTCAACCACATGGGCGTATGGAACAAAATTGAACGTAATGCCATGGGATACAATGATGCGGCCCAGGCATTCGGCAACAATCAGCTGGACGCCTTCTGGCTGTTCACGGCCTTTCCTTCCGGTGCTGTGATCATGGCCGCCCAGACCAATGATATTGAACTGGTCGACCTGGGCGCAGATGCAGAATCCTCTGGTTTTTACAAGGAATTCCCCTATTTTTCCAAACTTGTCATTCCTGCCGGTACCTACAAAGGTGTAGATTACGATTCTCCGTCCTTTCAGGACTCCACCCTGTGGGTGGCCAATGCAGATGTGTCAGCTGATATTGTTTATGAAGTTTTATCCCTGATATTCACGGATGAAGGCTTGAAGCACATGAGGGATCAAAAGAAAACCTTTAAGGAAATGGCAGTTGAAACCGGTGTAAAGGGCATTGTCACCCCCATTCATCCCGGCGCAGAAAAATTCTGGAAAGAAAAAGGCGTTCTTTAAATCATAACCTGTAAACACCATGGGCCGGAAAAAGCATTATGTTAACAACAAAGGGATACGCTGCCGGCCCATGTTGAAATGCAATGCCAGGCTGGCACTCAAAAAATCAGTCTGTTTAAGGACAAAGTTGAGCAGGGTTTCTGATTGTCCGCCTGGCAGGATATAAAATCCTAAGCCATATTTTGGACGATTTTAATCTGATCATGAGCCTTATACCCATTGCCCAGATATCTGAACCAGGCATTGATTCAAAAATAGAACCATTAAAACAGGCGGCCTAAATTGTACAAAAACTTAAATCGAATTGAAAAATTAGTCTTTGATGCCTGCTCGGTCATTCTTGTTCTGTTCTACTCCTATTCAGCCATTCTTCAGCCGGCATCCACTGAATACCATCGGGGCATCTATGTTATTATCACCTATGTCCTTATTTTTTTACTTTATAAATCCAAAACCAAAATCATGCGCATTGTCGACTATATTCTCCTGGTATCGTCAATTTTCTGTGTGGGGTACTGGATTTTAAACTTTGAGGCCATCAATTACCGCACCGGTGCAGAAACCCCTTTTGACATGGCCGTGGCCATGGTCGGCGTGCTCATCGGTATTGAACTGGCCCGGCGGGTGGTGGGAACTGTGTTTGTGTTCATCGGCGTGCTCATGCTGATATACGGGGTCTACGGCTACAAAGCACCGGATCTGGTGTCCCATGCCGGCGCACCCTTTAGTGAGATGTGCACCAGTATTTTCTACAAAAGCGACGGGGTCTTCGGCATTATGGCCAATGTACTGGCCACCTATGTTATTTTATTTGTACTGTTCGGCGCTTTTCTGGAAAAATGCGGTGCCCAGCGGTTTTTCATCGACTGGCCTTTGGCCGCTGTAGGTCACATGACAGGGGGACCGGCCAAGGTCTCTGTTATTGCCAGCGGGCTTTTCGGTTCTATTTCCGGCAGCGCCATTGCCAATACGGTTTCCACCGGGGCTTTTACCATTCCCATGATGAAAAAAGCCGGTTTCCGTCCCCATGTGGCTGGCGGTATTGAGCCGGCCGCATCCATCGGCGGCATGTTCATGCCGCCCATCATGGGGGCCGGCGGATTCATCATGGCCGAGCTTACCGGTCTGCCCTATTCCAGGATCATGCTGGTGGCCATTTTCCCTGCGTTAATGTATTTTTTCTCGGTATTTGTCATGGTGCATTATGAAGCCAAGCGATTCAATATTGTCGGAGAAAAATCAAAACACAGCGCCATGGAGATTCTTAAAAAAGAATGGTTCTATATCATCCCCCTGGCGCTCATCACAGTGTTGATGCTCTATGGATACTCCCCTGGTTATTCTGCCATTGCCGGTCTTATATCCTGCATTGTCATCAGCTGGTTCAGAAAAGACACCCGCATCGGTCTCAAGGAATTTGTGGAAGCTTCCCGGGATGGAACGGAAAACAGCCTGAAAATCGGCGCCACAGTAGGGGTTATCGGTATTATCATCGGTGTTCTGACCTTTTCCGGCCTGGTACTCACCTTTGCCGACATCATGATTGAACTGGCCGGGGGCTCTCTGATTTTGACCATACTGCTCATTGCCCTGGCATCCCTGGTTCTCGGCATGGGCGTCCCTGTTACAGCCGCCTATCTGATCACAGCGGTTGTGGCGGTTCCCGCACTGACCTATCTGGGTGTCAATCAGTTAGCAGCCCACATGATTGTATACTGGCTCTCCCAGGATTCCAATATCACGCCGCCAGTTTGTATCGCGGCCTTTGCAGGGGCCACCATTGCCAAGGCCAATATGTGGAAAACCGCGTTTACTTCTTTTAAATTTGCCAAATTCCTATACCTGGGGCCCCTTCTCTTTGGTTATGTCCCGGGTTTTTCCCTGGACGGCTCTCCCACGGACATTGTAAAGGCTTTTGTTTTTATCGCCATCGGCACCTACGCCTATGCATGGTTCCTCAGCTTTATCTGGGTGGACCTTCTGAAAAACCTGGTCGGCAAAATAAAGGCCTAGATGTATCCTGTCAAACCCATGACCCCTCATGGGTTTGACAATTCAACAAACTGCCACGGGCAGACATCTTTATCTCTCGTTCTGCCCACAACAAAGCATGAAAGACCAAATCGGGAACATGGACTTTCATATAAATCACAGAAAAATGAGGGAAACATGAACCTGCCCGACATCAATATCAGCAACATTCTTTATCCCACGGATCTATCGGAAAACGCCAGGTATGCCTTTGCCTATGCCGTCAGCCTTGCCGATATGTACCAGGCCAAAATAACCATTCTCCACGTCATGCCTGAAGAACAGAAACTGCTTGAAATCAACGTTTCCGGGTATATTAAACCTGACAAATGGGATGAAATAAAAAAATCCCATTACCAGCAGACCAGAGAATCCCTCATCGGCAAACAGCGTGACCATTTACTGATCCGCAAAGTGCTGGATCATTTTTCAGAAAATGCCTTTAACGGCAGAGAACTTGACCCGGTCCACGAAATCATAATTGAGCGGGGAAATCCAGTCAGGGAAATTTTAAGGCAGTCTGAAGAACAGCACTGTGATCTGGTAATCATGGGCAGCCGGGGTCATTCCACCCTGGCAGATGTAATGATGGGAAGTATTACCAAACGGGTTTTAAGACGGTCAAAAATCCCGGTTCTGGTAGTCCGCCTGCCAGAAGAAGAAAGCCTTCAGTAAAAAGCCGTCAGCCGTCAGCTATCAGCCGTCAGTAAAAAGCCGTCATCCTTCAGCCTTCAGTAACAGGCAATCAGTAAAATGACAGGGTTCCTTTTTTTGATGGCCAACTGCTGATGACTATTGGCTGATGGCTGATTACTGATGGCTGATGGCTTAAAGTATATCAGCAGGCCAGGAAAAGAACGGCTGACAGCGAGACAATGGAAAAAAGCGTGGAAAACACAATGGTGGCTGCTGCCAGATCCGTGTCACTGTTCATCTGGGAGGATAAAACATACAGGGCTGTTGATGTGGGAAGAGAAAAAAATATCAATCCTGTCTGAAAAGACACCCCGCCTACCCCAAAAAGCGTCATGAAAAAAACACCTGAAAAGGGGAAAAGCACCATTTTAAAAATGGACGCCTCCAGGGAACGCCTGAAATATCCCCTTAAGTTTGAAAATGAAAACGCGCTGCCAATGGAAAGAAGGGCCAGGGGCAGTGTAATCATGGATACAAGATTCAAGGTCTTGTCAATAAACGCAGGAAACCCCGTCTGAAACCTGGAAAACAGCAGACCGGCAATACATGCCAGTATCAGGGGATTGGCAATAAGGGCCTTGACCAGTTTACAGCACCGCTGGCCAAAGCCGTATTGACGGCCGGAAAACCAGATCAGCACGGAAACGGAAAGCACATTGATCACAGGAATGACAAATCCGATCAGCAGACTGAACTGCACCACCCCTTCCGTGCCAAGCCCGTTTAACACTACCGCCATGCCGATGTAGGTATTGAACCGATAGCAGCTCTGGGAAAAGGTGCCCGCCTGAAACGCCGGTACCCTGCCCAGGATGATATACAGGGTGCTGGCCGTAAAAATTGTCAGCACAGCACAGAGCCCGGCCAAAGGCAGCCCCATGTCAAGGGTGGCCATTGTATTGCTGCCGCCGATTTTCCAGAACAGCATACAGGGGAAAAAAATATAGTACACCATTTTATCCGATGTACTGAAGAACGCATCCCCGGCAAAACCGGTTATCTTAACGATCCGCCCCAGAAATACCAGAGCAAAAACAGGAAACAGCGTTTCAAGTATCATCATTCATACATCTCCAGCCAGGATTAAAGAATTGCGCAGCAAACCAGTATCAGGGCAGTTTTTTAAGCCGTTTCTATTGTAACAAGGTGCTTTTTTCTGCGCCATTCATATCTTTATCTTTTAAGAAAAACAAGGTATATTTTTGTATGACCTGAACCTGAATCATTCAGGCCATGCCCAAGCTGGCAGATGTAATGATGGAAAGCATTACCAAACGGAATTTAAGGCGGTCAAAAATTGCGGTTCTTGTGGTTCGCCTTAGAAAAAACAGGGGCAGGGAAGACAACACGGCAACGGTGCCGAACAGGGCCGGAAACCATGTGTTCTGAACCGCGTAAAATTTCCTTACCACGTTATATCCTTTTTCCCCAGCCAGTCTGGCCATAAACGGATAGGATGCCACGCCTACAGCCTGGCCAAACAGTCCCACCGGGATAAACATGATCCGCAACGCATAGTTTAATAAGGCAATGGCCGCTTCCCTTACCAGATAATAAAATTAGCCGGGCATTATGGCAAATCTCCGATTCAATTGACCCATAGAGAACTTCAGGATTACCTGATCTACATGAAGGAAAAGCTGGATTTGTCTTTCAGTAGCTGCAATGTGGCGCGTAGTGCCATTCGATTTCTTTATGGCAATGTTCTCAAAGATGAGGATATCTATATCGCGATTCCTGCCCAGCGCACGCCAAGATTTCTACCTGAAGTGCTCAGTGTGGAGGAGGTCATGGCGCTGATCAATGCAACAACAAAAACAAATATCAAAATCGACAGTGCAGAAAATTTTTACAAATGCCAAAACAAAAGCGGGAATCAACCGTGCCAGGGGTATCCATACCTTGCGCCACTGCTTTGCAACTCATATGCTGGAGGCCGGCTACGACATTCGACGTATTCAAAAAATGATGGGCCACAAAAGTATTTCCACCACCATGATATATCTTCATGTGTCGAGGGAGAGTGTCTCCAACATTAAATCCCCGCTGGAT
>JAWOEJ010000014.1:0-30022 GCA_046482845.1 Desulfobacteraceae bacterium
TGTTTTCAAGGCGGGACAAGGTGCGCATAACGAGCTATGTAAACCTTGTCCCAACGAAGAAAACAGATAAAAAGGCAAGCAGGATGTTTAAGTTATTTTAACTTGCTGCCCTAGTTCCCGGATGGATAAATTAAGGAGATGTTGATATATGGATCATTCAGCAGAAAAAGATAAAGCCGTAAAAACGGCCATGACTCAGATTGAACGTCAATATGGTAAAGGTGCCATTATGAAGCTCGGCGGCAGGGAGATCCAGGCTGTGCCAGTTATCCATACCGGTTCCCTTGCACTGGACAAGGCCCTGGGGGTGGGCGGACTGCCAAGGGGAAGAGTGGTTGAGATCTATGGTCCGGAATCTTCCGGCAAGACCACCCTGGCGCTGCATGCCGTGGCAGAAGCCCAGAGGGAAGGGGGCATTGCCGCATTTATTGATGCAGAGCATGCCCTGGATGTTGCCTATGCCAAAAAACTCGGTGTTGATTGTGATGAGCTTCTTGTGTCCCAGCCGGATACAGGGGAACAGGCTTTAGAAATAGCGGATATGCTGGTAAGAAGCGGTGCCGTAGACATCATGATCATTGATTCTGTGGCTGCCCTTGTGCCAAGGGCGGAGATAGAGGGGGACATGGGAGATTCCCATATGGGGCTCCAGGCAAGGCTGATGTCCCAGGCATTGAGGAAATTGACCGGCACCATTGGCAAGACCCATACCACAATCATCTTTATCAATCAGATCCGTATGAAAATCGGCGTTGTATACGGCAACCCCGAGACCACCACAGGCGGGAACGCCCTTAAATTTTACTCGTCAGTCCGGCTGGAAATACGAAAGGCCGCAGCCATTAAAGACGGTCAGGAAGTCATCGGCAACCGTACCAAGGTCAAGGTGGTCAAGAATAAACTTGCGCCTCCGTTTAAAAATGTTGAATTTGATCTTTTGTACGGAGAAGGCATTTCCAGGACAGGAGATTTGCTGGACATGGGGGTTGAACTTGAGGTGATCGACAAAAGCGGGGCCTGGTATTCCTATGAAGGAGAGCGCATTGGTCAGGGCCGTCAGAATGTCAAGGCGTTTTTTAAAGAAAATCCTGAAATGTTTGACAAGATAACAGCTCAGGTCAGGGAAAAACTGGGGCTTCCGTCTGATGCAGCTGAAGCCAGGGGTAAAAAAGAGAGTGAAAAATAAAACAGGAGTTATCCATGACAGGTAATGAGGCCCGCCGGATATTTATTGAGTATTTTCAGAAACACAACCACCAGACGGTAAGAAGCGCCTCCCTGGTGCCCAGGGATGATCCCACGCTGCTCTTTGTTAATGCTGGAATGGTACAGTTTAAACGGGTATTTACCGGCGATGAGAAAAGAGACTATGACCAGGCCGTTACGTCTCAGAAATGCGTACGTGCCGGCGGAAAGCACAATGACCTTGAAAATGTGGGGTATACAGCCAGGCACCACACCTTTTTTGAAATGCTGGGCAATTTTTCCTTTGGCAGTTATTTCAAGGAAGAGGCCATTGTATTTGCCTGGGACCTTTTGACAAAAGGGTACGGGTTTGACAGAAAAAAACTCTGGGTGTCGATTTATCTGGATGATGATGAAGCCTATGACATCTGGCGGGACAGGGTTGGGGTTTCTGAAGACCGCATTGTCCGCCTGGGAGAAGAAGATAATTTCTGGTCCATGGGAGATACCGGTCCCTGCGGTCCCTGCAGTGAAATTCACATTGACCGGGGGGAAGCTTTTGGGTGCGGACGCCCCGAGTGTGCGGTGGGATGTGACTGCGACAGGTTTCTTGAGCTGTGGAATCTGGTTTTCATGCAGTATGACAGGGACAATAACGGCAATATTACCCCGCTGCCCAAACCCTGTATTGATACCGGTCTTGGCCTTGAAAGGGTTGTTTCTGTGCTCCAGGATGTGCCCACCAACTATGAAACAGATCTTTTCCACCCCATTATGGAAACGGTAGCCGTGCTTTCCGGACGGGAAATAAAAGAATCCCGTGAGGTTGAAGTGGCCATGAAGGTGATTGCAGATCACAGCCGGGCCGCAGCATTCCTGATCTGCGACGGGGTCCTTCCCTCCAATGAGGGCAGGGGGTACGTGCTCAGGCGCATCATGAGACGGGCCATCCGCTACGGCAGGAATATTGGCCTGATCGACCCTTTTCTCCATGTCACAGTGGAAAAGGTGTTTGATATCATGGCCCAGGGGTATCCGGAATTAAAAGAGTCAGCTGCCTTTATTTTAAATGTTGTAAAAAACGAGGAACAGAAATTTTCCGAAACCCTTGATATTGGTCTTAAACTTTTAACTGAAACCCTTGATGATATTAAACACCAGGGGAAAAGCGAGATTCCCGGAGATATTATATTCAAGCTTTACGATACCTATGGGTTTCCTGTGGATATTGTTACAGATGTAGTAAAAGACAGCGATATCTCTCTGGATATGGCGGGGTATGAACAGGCCATGCAGGCCCAGAAAAACAGGTCAAAACGTTCTAAAACCTTTTCAGGGGTTGGAGATGCGTATAAGGGGCTGACAGCCGAAGGGGTTCAGACAGCGTTTGTCGGGTATGATACCCTGACAGCGCAGTCACAGATTCTGCTTCTGGTCAAGGATGACAAAGAAACTGCATCTGCCCGGGTGGGAGATGCCGTTGAAATTGTTACAGAAAAGACCTGCTTTTATGCTGAATCCGGTGGCCAGGCCGGGGATATCGGGGTGATTTCAGGGGATAATTTCAAAATCAGGGTGGACAATACTGTTTCCAATCCCACAGGACTGAAAATTCACCAGGGTGAAGTGATATCCGGCAGGGTAAAAAAAGGGGATACTGCGGATTTAACCGTGGATGAAAAGGCCAGGGCGGCCACAGCAAAAAATCACACAGCCACCCATATCCTTCAGGCTGCCCTGCAAAAGGTGCTTGGCGATCATGTCAAGCAGTCAGGCTCCCTGGTTTCAAAAGATCGTCTCAGGTTTGACTTTACCCATTTTTCAGCATTGGATCACGACCAGATTCAGGCCGTTGAACATGAGGTCAATCTTCATATTATGGAAAACTGCCCGGTAAACACCTTTGAAATGGATATGGATGAGGCTGTGAAGTCCGGAGCCACTGCTTTGTTTGAAGAAAAATACGGGGACAGGGTCAGAGTGGTTTCCATGGCTGGATTCAGCAAAGAGCTCTGCGGCGGCACCCATACGTCGCACTCCGGGAATATCGGTTTGTTCCTTATTGTTTCAGAAGGGGGGATTGCCTCGGGAATCAGGCGGATTGAGGCGGTTACCGGGGAAAGCGCCCTTGCCTTTCTCCATGAACATATGGCAGCCCTTGAAGAAATATCCAGTATTGTAAAGGGATCAAAGAAAAACGCACCAGAAAAGGTTGCCGGCCTTGTATCAGAGAAAAAGGCCATGGAAAAGGAGATTGCCTCACTCAAGTCAAAACTTGCCCTGACGGCTGTGAACAAAATTGATGAGTATGTCAGGGAAATCAACGGGGTTAAATTTCTTTCCAGACGGGTGGATATTGAAAATCCCTCCCAGCTGAGAGATCTGGCTGATAAATTTAAAAATACCATTGGGTCGGGTGTGGTGCTCCTGGGGGCCCAGTCAAACAGCAAAGCCCTTTTGATTTCAGTTGTGACAGATGATCTGACCCATCGCTACAAAGCCGGCGATATTGTTAAAAAAGCAGCCGCCATTGTGGGCGGCGGCGGCGGGGGGCGGCCTGACATGGCCCAGGCCGGCGGATCACAGCCGGAACATCTGGATAAGGCCCTGGCATCGGTTTTTGAGGTATGACCGCTTATTTTATAAGACGTTTGATTTTGATTGTCCCGACCTTTATCGGCATCACCATTATGGTGTTTGCCATTACCCGGTTTGTGCCGGGCGGGCCCATTGACAGAATCATATCCAATGCCCGGCAGATGCAGGCATCCAGCCATTCTTCAGGCAGTCTTTCCGGTGATTCTTCCCAGGGGGCGGGACAGCCCCTTTCCAAAGATCAGATTGAGATGCTCAAAGCCTATTACGGATTTGACAAACCTTTGGCAATCAGTTATTTTTCATGGCTTGGAAAGGTGCTGACCGGAGATCTGGGACATTCCACAAGGTATTATGATCCGGTGTGGAAAATGATAAAGGAGCGAATTCCCATTTCCCTTTATTTTGGCCTGCTGACCATGATCATTGTCTACGGGGTGTGTATTCCCCTTGGGATCGCCAAGGCAGTCAGACACAGATCAGGATTTGACAATATATCCTCCATTGTCATTTTTATCGGCTATGCCATTCCAGGATGGGTTGCAGGGGTTATGATGCTGGTGTTATTTGCCTCTAATAATGACATATTTCCCCTGGGCGGGCTGGTATCGGATATGTTTGACGAGATGACGCCCATGGAGCAGATTATAGACATTGCATGGCATACTGTTCTGCCCCTTTTTGCCTATGTGATCGGTTCCTTTACAGTGATGACCCTGCTGATGAAAAACACCCTGATGGACAATCTGGCTGCTGATTATGTAAGGACAGCCATTGCCAAAGGGCTTTCCTTTAAAAAGGCGGTTTTCCGCCATGCCCTGAGAAACAGCATGATTCCCATTGCCACCCATTTCGGCAATAATATTTCCATTATCCTCATGGGATCTTTTTTGATTGAAAAGGTGTTTAATATCAACGGCATGGGGCTTTTAGGATATGAATCGGTTGTGGACAGGGATTATCCTGTTGTCATGGGTATCCTTGCCATTTCCTCCCTTTTGTTTATGACAGGAAATATCCTTTCTGATATCTGCGTGGCCATTGTAGATCCCAGGGTAAGATTTCAATAAGCCTATGACGCCTTTGACCAGAAAAAAATGGAAGCGGTTCCTCTCCATTAAAAGGGGCTTTTTTTCCTTTGTTCTGTTGACAACATTGATTGGGTTATCTTTGTTTGCCGAGGTGTTTATCAACAACAGAGCCCTGCTTGTTTCCTATAACGGCAAATTGTACTTTCCAACCTACGGAGAAATGATTCCCGGGGACACCTTTGGGCTTGACTACAGGTATGAGACCGATTACCGGGCACTGAAGAAAAAACTTTCCAGTGACACGACCGCTGATTTTGTAATCATGCCCCTGGTTCCTTATAATGCATATGAAAATGATCTCAAGCTCGGGGAGTATCCGCCTTTTGCTCCGTCATTAAAGGATCAGCATTACCTGGGGACAGACAATGTGGGCAGGGATGTGCTTGCCCGGCTGGTCTACGGGTTCAGGACTGCGGTCTTTTTTTCCGTGATTCTGCTGTTGTTTAACTATGTTGTCGGGATTTCCCTGGGGTGTATCATGGGATATTTTGGGGGGAAATTTGATCTTTTTTTCCAGAGAATTCTGGAAGTCTGGAGCAATATTCCTTTTTTATATGTGGTGATTATTATTTCATCCATTATTGTTCCCAATTTTTTCATTCTTCTTTTGATTATGGCTTTTTTCGGGTGGATTCAGATGACCTGGGTGATGCGGACCCTGACCTACAAGGAAAAGGAAAGGGAGTATGTGCTGGCCGCCAGATCCCTTGGCGCATCCCATGCCCGGATTATTTTCAGGCATATTATTCCCAATACCATTTCCGTTATTGTCACCTATGCGCCTTTTGCCGTTTCCGGCGGTATCGTGGCCCTGACCTCCCTTGACTACCTGGGGTTTGGTCTGCCCCCGCCCACACCCTCATGGGGGGAGCTTCTTTCCCAGGGCTGGTCCAATATGAGCGCCTGGTGGATATCCGCCTCGGTTGTAACGGCACTGATTGTGACCCTTATGCTGGTTACCTTTACCGGGGAAGGCATACGGGAGGCCCTTGATCCAAAAATGCATACAATCTATGAATAAGACTTAGGGATCTTCCAAAAAATAATCCACGCATCTTGATTGTCTTTTTGCCCGTCTTCTGCGTTGCGCCAATGGGACATATTTCAATATGCCCCCATTGCCGCGCCTTGAAGACAGACAAAAATCCTGCGCAATATGCGTATATTATTTTTTTCCAGATCCCTTAAGACTCAGGCCGCTGCAGGGCTGATTGCCTTGACAGGCACAACAAAGCATGAATGCTGTCAGCTTTTAGCTGAGTACTGATGGCTGACGGCTGATGGCTTTCTTATAAAAAACAGGGAATAAAGAAATGGAAAAAAATGAAAAACACTATCAGGTAAGAGTGTTTTATGAGGATACAGATCATTCAGGGGTGGTTTACCATGCCAATTACCTGAAATTTTTTGAACGGGCCAGGGAGGATTTTATCGGTTATGAGAAGCTCATGGACCTCTGGCATGTCAGGCACATCGGTTTTGCGGTGTATAAGGCCAGTCTTAATTTCCATGAGGGTGCAGAATTCGGCGATGTGTTGGATATAAGGACATCAGCTGAGCTGGAAGGCGAATTCAGGGTGAATTTTCACCAGGAAGCCTGGCGGGAGGGCAGTGTAAAGCCGGCTGTGTCTGCTGATATTCAGCTGGTCTGTATCAGCCGTGACAAAAGACTGCAGAAAATCCCTGAAATATCTGGCTGTTAACAGGTCAGATGAAAGCCCGCAGCAAAGGGTCTTTTTTCTTTTACAAACTGATTGACCAGTTCAGCCGCCTGTGAAGAGGGTTTTTCCACAAGCTCTATCTGGTTCTGCCTTAAGTATTGTTTAAGGGCTTGAGATGCCTTCATCATCCCCGGCTCTCCCTTTCCAAGGATTAGCAGGGTTGTGTTTGAATCCAGAATATTCAACACATCTTCTTTATATACAATATGGCCTTTCTGTCTTTGCCAGTCCGGTAAGACGCTGCCCTGGGAATTGATCTGTATATCCCGGGTATAGAGCTTTCCTTTAATTTTTATCCTGCCAAATGAATATGCTTCAATCATAGAAGTTGTGGTGTTTTCCTGTGTCTGTGTTTTGAGCATCCGGTGTTTTCAGCACAAACGCTGAAAACACCGGACAATTTTTCCTTACGGACATTTGTTAACCGGAATGGCTATTGAACCGGGGTGATTTCCACGCGCCGGTTCTGTGCACGGCCGTTTTCTGTTTCATTGGATGCGGCAGGCCGGGAAAACCCAAATCCCTCGCATTCTATTCTTGCCGCAGATATCCCCTTGTTTACCAGGTATTTTTTAACTGCTCTGGCTCGTTTATTTGAGAGATTCATATTGTATTTTTCAGTGCCCACATTGTCTGTATGACCCTCTAAAACAATATTTAATGATGGATTTTTTTCAAGTATGGCCGCGACATGGTTCAGCTCAGAATACCATTCTGATTTTATGCTGTACTGGTCAAATCCAAACAGCGGCGTCCCCAGAACCCAGCAGCCCAGATCGTTGACTTTTGCCCCCCTGGGTGTGCCCGGGCATTTGTCCTTATAATCGTAGACTCCGTCACCATCACTGTCAAGAGGACATCCCCGGCTGTCTACATTTACCCCAAAAGGCGTATCTGGACATTGATCCTCCTCATCATACACCCCGTCTTTGTCACTGTCCTTTTTTGCTGGCCTGACAACTGGTTTTTTTGCCTCTTTTTTGGACAAAAACACCTTTTCAACAAAATCAGCCATGGCAGGACCGGTTAAAAGGTCTCCGGCACTGGATACAAATCCGCAGTCCCCTGTATGTGCCAGATTTCTCATCAATTCTCTGCCACCTGCATTGTCTCCGACCAGAACCGTATAGATACACAGGGAAGATCCGTAGATCTCAACAAGCTTAGCTGTTTCTGATGCTGCTGATCCGGGAATATCCTTGCCATCGCTGACAATGATCAGGGCGGTTTTTCCATCCAGGCCGGCCATATCCTTTTGAACGGCGGCAAGGGCCTTACCCATCGGGCTGGTTCCACCTGGTACGGATATTTTGTCCAGGGCGCTGCTGCAAAGGTCAGTTGAGTACTCATTGATGCCGTAAAACAGGGTGGTCAGTTCTTTGGAAACGCTCCTGTTATGGCCAAAGGAGCGCAGACCGCAGGTCTGACCCAGTTCAGGAAGGCTCTGGTTCATACGGCTGATGAATTCTGTTGCCAGTGTAAATTTTTCGTTTGAATTGAATTTTTCTCCCATGGAGCTTGATGCATCCAGAACAAGATAAAAATTATCCACAGCTGATTTGTACTGGCTGATATTAAAATGTGGCGGTGAAAAATCCGGCATCGGGGTGAGTTGTTTCTCCTGCAGAGCACAGCTGGAGAGAAAAAATACAGCGATTATCAATAATACGATTTTAAAATAGTTTATTTTCATTTTTTTCTCCTTGTTTTTGGGTTATCCACTATGGCTTTTTATGGCTCTTTTACAAGAGTCTCTTTATAATTGCACCCTTTTACTGGGCATTTCAATATTTTTCCGTCTTTTTTGGTTTCTTTTCTGACCAGATAGGGGGAATTGCATTCTGGGCAGGCTTTGTTCACCGGCATATCCCAGGATGCAAATGTACAGTCAGGGTAATTGCTGCACCCGTAAAAGATTTTGCCCCGTCTGGATTTTTTCTCAAGAATTGAGCCATTGCAGTTTTTTTCAGGGCATTTTACATTGATGTCCTTTCCCGGTCCCGCCCCGTTCACAGATTCCGTGTGTCTGCATTCAGGGTAGCCTGTACAGGCCAGAAATTCTCCATACCGCCCCTCTTTTTTGATCATGGGCCTGCCGCATTTGATGCAGTCCTTGACCTTTGTATTATCGACTTTTGTTTCTTTTATTTCAATATTTCCCTTTTCATCCCGTGTGTAATTGCTGGAAAACAGGCAGTCCGGATACCCCGTGCACGCTATAAAATGGCCGTTTCTTCCCATTTTAATGTTTAACGGCCTGCCGCACTGGGGGCATTTAAGTGTGGTTGCCATGCCCACACCTTTTACATTAAGCATGTTTTCCTGAGCAAGATCAAGCTTTTCTTTAAAAGAGGTGTAGAATTCCTTGAGAACAGTAAGTGATTTTTTGGTGCCGTTTTCAATATTGTCGAGTTTCTGCTCCATATCAGCGGTAAAGGTCACATCAAGAATCTCTGGAAAGGAGTCAACCAGAAGATCGTTTACAATAAAGCCCAGTTCACTTGGAATAAAGGTTCGTTTTTCAAATTCAACATAGCCCTTGTCCCTGATGGTTGATAAAATGGCAGCATAAGTACTGGGCCTGCCGATGCCGTTTTCTTCAAGCTCCTTGACAAGGGATGCTTCGGTGAACCGCGGGGGTGGTTTGGTAAAATGCTGTCTGGGGGTGATTTTGTTTTTTTTCAGCTCGGCTCCCTGTTCAAGTTCAGGCAAACTCTGTTTTTCCTTATCCTTTTTTTCATCAGATACGGAATACAGGGCCATGAATCCGGGAAATTTTATGGTTGATCCGCCGACTGAAAGCGTATATCTGTCCGCCTTGATGGAAATGGTTTTCTGGTCAATAAGGGCCTGAGCCATTTGAGAGGCAACAAAGCGTTTCCATATCAGATCGTAGAGTTTATACTGATCATCAGTCAGATACGCCTTTATGCGGTCAGGGTGGTTTTCCACCGAGGTCGGCCTGATGGCTTCATGGGCATCCTGGGCCTTATTTTTGTTTTTGAAATACCGCGGAGCCGTTAGTGCATAGTCTGGACCAAACTTTTTTCTGATATGATCAAGGGCCTCATGGGCGGCTTCGCTGGCAATCCTGGTTGAATCCGTACGCATATAGGTGATAAGCCCTTCAGGGCCATTGGATCCGATTTCAATGCCTTCATAGAGCTGCTGGGCAACGGTCATTGTTTTTTTGGCAGAAAACCGCAGTCGTCCAATGGCATCCTGCTGGAGCTTACTGGTGATAAACGGGGGAAGGGGGTTTCTTTTTATGGTTTTCTTTTTGATCTCATCAACAATAAAGACAGCATTTTCAAGATCCTTGACAATTGAGAAAGCGTTTTCTTCATTGGAAATTTTAATTTTTTTCCCGTCTTTCCGGGTCAGGGAGATGGAAAAAGGGGGCGGGGTATGTCCCTCTACATCAGCTGTGATGGTCCAGTATTCTTCCGGATCAAAGGCTCTGATGGCCCGTTCCCTGTCACATATAATCTTGACGGCCACGGATTGGACACGTCCGGCGCTCAGGCTGCCCTGGACCCTGCGCCATAACAGCGGAGAAATCTGGTACCCCACCAGTCGGTCCAGAACCCTTCGTGTCTGCTGGGCTTCAAACCGGCTGTAATCAATTTCCATGGGATGCGCAAGGGCCTCTTTGATTCCTTTTTCAGTCAACTCATGGATGAGAATTCTATGGAATTTCCTTTTTTTCTGCTTGAGCACCTGGGCCGTATGAAAGGCTATGGCCTCTCCTTCACGATCCGGGTCCGGTGCCAGGTAGACCGTGTCTGTATTTCCCGCTGCCTGTTTTAAACTCTGGATCTGTTTTGATTTTCCCTTTATGTTGACGTATTTGGTTTTAAAATCATTTTCAATGTCAATCCCCAGTTCCTTAGGGGGCAGATCCTTGATATGGCCGGCTGTGGCAGCGACATTATACGTTTTGCCAATATATTTTTTCAACGTTTTAATTTTGGTCGGTGATTCGACTATGACAACAGGTTTGGTCAATTTTACTCCTCTATGATATAAAATAGTTTTCCTGGATCCTGTTTTACAATACCTTGAATCTCCATGTCAAGAAGGGCTGCTGAAATGCCCCCGGGATCAAGGCCCGATTTTTCAATGATTTTATCAATATGCATGGGGTAGGGATCAAGGATGCTTAATATGGCATTTTTATACGGGTCTTTCCGGGGTATGGCCGGCCCGGCCGGTTTTGCCGGCTGTGTCAGGGGTACAGGGGGTTCCAGATGGACCAGATGATAAAGCTCTTCAATTACGTCTGTTTTGTTTTCAACCAGCCTGGCTCCCTGTTTGAGCAGGGTATGGGTGCCTGAACTTTTTGATGAGTGGATACTGCCGGGAACGGCAAATACCTCCCGTGACTGCTCTCCTGCCAGCCTTGCCGTGATGAGAGAACCGCTCCTGGCCGAAGCTTCCACTACAATGGTGCCCGTTGATATGCCGGCAATAATCCTGTTTCTTTTGGGGAAATTAATGGCATCCGGCCCGGTATTAATGGGAAATTCAGATATCGCAGCCCCGGTTTGGATGATTTCCTCAAAGAGATGTCTGTTTTTTCTGGGATATATTCTTGCAAGACCGCTGCCAAGGACAGCCAGTGTTCTCTGCTTTGCTGAAATGGCGCCCCTGTGGGCTGCTGTATCTATTCCCTCAGCCATGCCGCTGACAATCTGAAATCCCGCCAGGCTCAGCTCATAACTTAACTTGAATGCCGCATCAAGACCGTAACGGGTGGCCCGTCTTGATCCGACAATGGCAATGGACGGTGCTGTATTGTCAAGAGTGCCACGGTAGGTGAGAAGGGGAGGGGGGTCAGGGATTTCCTTTAACAGGACGGGATAGGCATCATCGTTCATGGAAATGAGCTTGAAACCTGAATTCATAATGGTTTTAAGCTCTTTTTCTGCTTTGTCCAATTCTTTGGGATGCTTGATGGCCTGAATGGTCCGGGTGGAGATTTTTTTTATTTTTTTAAGTTGATCTTCAGGGGCATTAAACACATTTTCAGGGGTGTTGAATGTTTCAATCAGCCGTTTGTAAAGAATATCTCCTATACCTGGTACATTTTTTAAAACAAACCATGGCAGATATTTTTCCATAAGTTTTTTTTACTGAAATGCCTTTAATTTCTGTTCAGCTTTTTCTCCTGCCGGGGTAAAGGGGTATTTTTTAACCACTTTTTTTAAATAGTGATGAGCTCTGTCTGAATCATCAAGGCTGAGATAGGAATATGCGGTTTTTAAAAGGGCATCGGGCACCTTTCCGCCCTTTGGGTATTTTTCCACAAGGGCTTTGAAAATTTTTACAGCGCCTTTGTAGTCCGTCAGCGAGTAGCAGCATTCCCCCAGCCAGTACATGGAATTGTCGGCCAGTTCATGTTCCGGATATTGTTCCATTATTTCCCTGAATAATATTCCGGCGTCTTTAAAGTTTTCTTCCAGCAGCAAAGATCTGGCCTTTTGATAAATAAGGACAGGGTCTGTATCTTCTGCTGTCTCGACGCCAGGGCTGATGTCAGAGGAGGGGGCTGTTTGACGGCTTATTAACATAACCTTCTGATCAAGGTCAGCCAGGCGGGTATCCAGTTTCCCGGTGGCGCTGTTGAGAAGCGCCACCTTGTCTTCAATCTGGCTTAAGCGGTTTTCAGCATCCATCAATTTTTTATTGATGGTCTCAATTTTCTCAGTGACAACAGGTTTTTTCTGCTTTTCCGCGGGTGTAAGAGACGCGCAAGATGTCAGGGTCATGGATATCCCGAAAAAAAACAGAAAAATGAGAATTAACAGTCTGAAGTGGGTCATTTTATGCTCTTTTGTTCCACGCCAGCAGAACGGGACTGGCAACAAATACAGAAGAATAGGTTCCTATGATGACGCCGGTAATCATTGCAAATGCAAAGTCATGAATGATTTCCCCCCCTAAAAAGAACAGGGCAAAAAGTACAACAAGGGTGGTCAGGGATGTCAGTATGGTCCGGCTCAAAGTTTCGTTTATGCTTTTGTTGATAATGTGTTCTGAGCTCTTTTTATGCATCTGCCGGATATTTTCCCGTATTCTGTCAAATACGATGATGGTATCGTTCAGTGAATATCCGATTATGGTCAAAAGGGCGGCCACAATGGGCAGGGAAAATTCCATGTTCAGCAGAGAAAAGATGCCCACAGTAATGAATATGTCATGGAGCAGGGCAATCATGGCCCCCATGGCATATTTCAGTTCAAGAAACCAGAACAGCACCAGGGTGACAAGCACAGCCGCAGCAATAAGGACGGGCATGCTCAAATTAAATATGGCAAGGAAATACACCGCTGTCATTAATGATCCTGCTGTTACAGCGGAAAGCATCCATTTCATTTCAAACCGGCCTGAAATATAAATGGTGATAAAGAGCATGGAGTAAAACATTGCAAGAAGGGCCTGTTTTCTCAGGTCTTTGCCCACCTGGGGGCCGACCATTTCAACCCGTCGAATTTCAGGCTTTTCTCCTGTTGTTTTTTCCAGGGCGGTTTCAATGGAACGGGTAAGGCCTTCTCCTGTTTCGGCCGGAACACTGGTTCGTACCAGGTATTCATGATTTTCCTGTTTGCCGAAACTTTGAACGGATGCTTTGATCAGCCCGACCTTGGACAGGCCGGTACGGATATCACCCAATGATACTGCCTGGTTGAATTTAACCTGAACCAGGGTGCCGCCGGAGAAATCTATGCCGTAATTTGGTCCTTTATGGATCACAAGAGAGATGATGCTGATGAGGATCAGGGCAGTGGAAAACAGGAAACCCATTTTTCTTTTTCCGATAAAATCAAGGTTGATATCAGGTTTAATAAACTGCATTATATTTTATGTCCTTTTTTCTGGAATCTGTCTCAGGATTGTTTTCTATATGCTCAAGGTTGCTGTTTTTCTGTGTGTTACAAGGTAGCTAAAAATACTTTTGGACACCACAAGGGCTGTAAAAAGGCTTGCCACAATGCCAAGTCCCAGCGTAACGGCAAATCCTTTGACCGGACCTGTACCGAACTGAAACAGAACAATAGCTGCAATCAAAGTGGTGACATTGGCATCTATAATGGTCAGACTTGCCCTTTCAAACCCGGCTTTTACTGAAGCAGCAGGCGTTTTACCGGAAAACAGCTCTTCCCTTATTCTTTCAAATATAATCACATTTGCGTCAACCGCCATGCCTATGGTCAGTATGATACCGGCAATGCCCGGCAGGGTCAGGGTCGCCTGAAAAGCGGCAAGGCCCCCGCCTATGAGCAGGATATTGAGGATCAGGGTTAAATCTGCAATAATGCCTGCACCTTTGTAGTATATCATCATAAAGAAAACAACCAGGATTCCCCCAATGATCATGGACATAATGCCCATGCGTATTGAGTCGTGTCCCAGGGTCGGCCCCACCGTGCGCTCTTCAATGATTTTAACCGGTGCCGGCAGTGCGCCTGCCCTCAGGACAATGGCAAGATCCCTTGCCTCGGTTGTATTGAAATTGCCTGTAATCTGGGCTTTGCCTCCGGCAATCCTGTCCTGGATGACCGGTGCCGAGTAAACGGTTTTATCCAGCACAATGGCCAGGCGCTCCTTAATGTGCTCCCCTGTTACACGTTCAAAAATTCTTGCGCCTTTTCTGTCAAATTCGATCGACACATAGGGTTCGTTAAACTGGGAGTCAATTTTCACCCTGGCATCGGTCAGGGAGCTTCCATCCAGAAGGACCCTTTTTTTGATAAGAAAAGGAATCCGTGTTGACTGACCTGTTGCAGGGTCTTTTTTGATCTGATACAGAACCTCGGACCCTGGCGGGGGAGTCCCTTTGACAGCCGAAGCAGGATCTATGCTTTCATCAACCAGCTGGAAATTCAGTCTGGCGGTTTTTCCGATAAGCTCCTTGGCCCGCTGGGTGTCCTTTATGCCTGGCAGCTGGATGAGAATCCTGTTTTTGCCCTGGAGTCTGATGTCAGGTTCGCTTACACCGAATTCATCAATACGGTTGCGTATGGTTTCAAGGGCCTGTTCAGTGGCCATTTTTCTGATGTCGTCCGCTTCGCTGTCAGGGATGGCCAGTATCAGAGTGGTCCTGTTGTTTTTTTTCCGGGTGGATTGAACTTTCAAATCAGGGAATTGTTTACTGACAACCGCATTAAAGCCGTCTGTATTTTCCCGGCCTTCAAGTACGGCTGCCATGGCATTGTTTTGATCAGGGGTAATCCCCCTGTGTTTGACATGTTCTTTTCTAAGGGCCACTTTAAGTTCATGTATGGTTCTTTCAATTGTGGTTTCAATGGCTTTTTCAGTCTCAACTTCAAGGACAAGGTGCATGCCTCCCTGGAGGTCAAGCCCGAGATTAATTTTTTTATGGGGCCAGCAGTCTGAACAGAATGTGGGTAAAATGTATACCAGTGCAGTTAGCAGAACGGCTGCTGTGAGTATCCCGGACCATGTAAATTTTTTCAATCTGATTACTCCTGAAAATCCTTATGATTGGTTTTGTTTCTCTTTTTTGGGTTGCGGGTCGTTTGCCGGTTTCATAATTCCAGCAACATTGGCCCTGCTGAGCTTAAGTTTAACCTTGTCGGCCACCTCAAGGGAGATTGTGGTTTCATCAAGGCTGGAAATAGTGCCGTGAATCCCGCCGGAAGTGATTATCCTGTCCCCTTTTTTCAGGTTGTTGACCATGTTTCTGTGCTCTTTTGCTTTTTTCTGCTGGGGTCTTATGAGTAGAAAATAAAAGATGACAAACATGAGAATCAGCGGAATAAAAGCGGTAAATCCGCCTGCTGCTCCACCTTCTACACCACCCTGTTGTCCCATTGCATACGCTGTATTGATCAAAATAATTCCTCCTGATGATTTAAATTCATAATTGGTTTATAAGTTATTATGTGCTGCTATCCAGATCGTTTCTCCATCGAACCGAATTTTATCCATGTTTTTATAATTGATTTTTTTTAAAAGGGCAAATACTTCATTCATATTGTAGACAACAATTTTACTTAAGGGTTCTAAAAGATTAATATCATCGTCCACCCGGTTTTCAATTGTATTGTAAATGGTTACCAGTTTTTCAGAAAATTTTAAAATTTTCCCCACACCTGAGCTGGCATTGTTTTCCAGGGGTTCATCCGCATTGTCAGGCAGGGTCAACCCCCTTGAACGGTAATACTCCTTTATAAGATCAAAATGAATATTCCACAGGTTGTCTCCGGGCTTTACAATATATATTCCATATTTTTCGATTTTTCCGGGTTTGGTTTTTCCTGATTCGTTGATTTTCTCTTCAAAAATTTTTTTTTCCCGTAAAAAACTTTTTTCAACAATATCCCTCATGGAGATGGTTATCTCTCCGATTTTGAATTGTTCATCTGATTCGACAATCATGTCAAAACTGTTTTCAATGCCCAGTTCTTTTTCCCTGACCCTGTCCGGGTATTTTTTCCTGTCCTTTGAGTCCATGGTCGGGAAATATTCTATTTTACCCTTGACAATACGGTCTTGATTCTGGTTGCTTTCAAAAACCGCTGTGTTCTGAAGCGTTTTTTTTGTTTTAACACCAAAAAGGGGGACTCTGTAAGCGTACAAGAGCACAGCTGCTGCGCTCAAGGCAACCGCGGCAGCAGTTAAAGAAATAAAAACCGTTCTGGCTTTGCCTGTCATGGCCATGGGTTCACCCTTTAGGGACAACTGCTTTTTTTATTTTTATGCATGAGATACACAAAACCGGTATCTATGTCAAGTGTCACAAAGAATTCTGCTTTCCCCGCAGATCATGGTATGATCCGTTTCTATGGTAATGGAAATCTGTCTTCTGTTTTCCAGTTCCACAAGTTCTTCCCTTTTTTTATTGAGAAGATAATCCGCCACTTTACCGGGAACCACGCCAGTGACTTTTTTAATTCCCTGCTTGGAAGTTCTCAGGTTCAGCTTGCGTATGAAGGCCAGTCCCTGTGTCTCTATGGACGGGACCATGCCAAGGCCCCGGCAGTTTCTGCAGGTCTCGTAACTGCTGAAGGTAATGGCCGGTCTTATGCGCTGCCGTGACATCTCTAAAAGACCAAAGGTGGTTATTCCGCCCACCCTGGTTTTGGCCTTATCGGATTTAAGATTGTTTTTCAAAGCTTTTGTGATTTTTGCCTTGTGCCGCTTGTCCTTCATATCAATAAAGTCAACCACAATGAGGCCCCCCATATCCCTGAGCCTGAGCTGACGCGCCACCTCTTCTGCGGCTTCAATGTTTGTGTGGAAAGCTGTTTCTTCTATGTTTTTTTTGCCTGTGGATTTTCCGGAATTTACATCTATTGCCACAAGGGCTTCTGTCTGGTCAATAACGATCGATCCCCCGGATTTCAACTCAACCTTTGTTTCAAAAATAGATGCGATCTGTTCTTCAATCTGGTATTTTGAAAATATGGGTTTCTGTCCTTTGAACTGTTTTACAATTTTCTGCTGCTTGGGGGCTATGATTTTCATAAATGCATTGACTTCCCTGAAAATATCAGGATCATCAATAAGGATTTCACTGATGTCTGTGGTAAAATAATCCCTCAGGGATCTGACAGCAAGATTCTGTTCCTTGTACAGCAGAGACGGTGATGCCGCTTTGATGGCCTTCTGGTTGATATCTTTCCATGCCCTCATCAGGTATCTTATGTCATTGTCAAGCATGGTTTTGGTGGCATTCCTTCCAGCGGTTCTTACAATAAGACCAAAGCCCTCCTGGAGCTTCAGCTTGTCTATAATGGATTTAAGCCTTTTTCTTTCATCTTCGTCATCGATCTGTCGTGACACGCCCCTTGTGGTGGACCCGGGCATGAGAACAGAAAGCCGTCCGGGAAGGGAGATAAAGGTTGTCAGCATGGCACCTTTGTGCTTGATGGGATCCTTTGTAACCTGAACGATAAGTTCCTGACCTTTTTTAATTGTTTTTAAAAAGCTTCGGTCGCCGGTTTCATTGTCAGTGAAATAATCGTTGTGAATTTCGTTTTTCTGTAAGAATCCGTGTTTTTCAGCGCCATAATCAACAAATACAGCCTGTAGACTGGGTTCAACCCTTGTTATGGTTGCTTTATAGATATTCCCCTGGGTCGCTTCTTTTGAGGCGGTTTCCAGATGGAATTCCTCAAGTTTGTTGTCTTTGATTGTAACGATTCTGCATTCATCAGAATCCAGAGCGTTGATCAGTATCTTTCTTGTCATTAAATCTGTTTTATCACCTTTTTCTTTTATAATTAACCGTTTTTCAAACAGCAGTATCAAACCCGTGTCTGTGTTCTGCCTTATAACTGCTTGAATATTATGTATAATTTATTGTATTTTTATGTTAATCCAAAACTATATCATTTATGAATAGTAAAAAACAGGTTTCAAGTCAAATTATTTATGAAAACTTTATGCAGCTGTTCTTGCTATTTCAAATATATTGTGGCATTTATTATAAAATTTACAGATGAAAGCAGCGTATGACACTTGCTTAATGGATAAAAATTTGTTCTGGAGGGGTTTAAATTTTATGGAAGATCGCTATAACCCGGAAGAAGTCGAGCCGAAATGGCAGACATACTGGGATGAAAAAAACATATTCAAGGTTGTTGAAGATAACTCAAGGGAAAAATACTATCTGCTGGAAATGTTTCCCTATCCTTCGGGAAAGATTCATATGGGCCATGTAAGAAATTATACCATAGGAGATGTGGTGTCACGGTATAAGAGAATGAAAGGCTTTAATGTGCTTCATCCCATGGGGTGGGATGCCTTTGGCATGCCTGCTGAAAATGCGGCCATTGACAACAATACCCATCCGGCAGCCTGGACCTGTGACAATATTGGCTATATGCGCAGGCAGTTGAAAAAAATGGGGTTTTCCTATGACTGGGACCGGGAACTGGCCACCTGCACCCCCCAGTACTACAGATGGGAACAATGGCTTTTTTTAAAGATGCTTGAAAAGGATATGGTGTACAGAAAGGAATCTTATGTTAACTGGTGTGAAGACTGCCAGACAGTGCTTGCCAATGAACAGGTGGAATCGGACATGTGCTGGCGGTGCGGGAAACCTGTGCACCAGAAAAAGCTGTGGCAGTGGTTTTTCAGAATAACCGATTATGCAGAAGATCTTCTGGTTCACTGCGATCAGCTGCCGGGCTGGCCGGACAGTGTTACCGTGCAGCAGAAGAACTGGATAGGCAAAAGCACGGGCACAGAGATTCGATTCAAAATTGAAGGCAGAGACGAGGATATTGCCGTTTTTACCACCCGGCCGGATACTGTTTTCGGCTCAACCTTCATGTGTCTGGCCCCGGAACATCCCCTTGTGGAGATCCTTTCAAAAGGAACGGACCAGGAAGCCGAGGTGGCCGCCTTTGTTAAAAAAATATCAGACCAGGAAAGATCCAGTGAGGCCCTTGAAAAATACGAGAAAGAGGGGGTGTTTACTGGTGCCTGGTGCATAAATCCAGCCAATGAAAAGCAGATTCCCATATATACCGCCAATTTTGCTCTGATGGAGTATGGAACAGGGGCGGTCATGTCGGTGCCGGCCCACGACCAGAGGGATTTTGATTTTGCCGTAAAATACGGCCTTGATATTGTTGTGGTGATTCAGCCGGCATTTGAAGATCTTGATCCGGGAACCATGGAAGCGGCTTATACCGATGGTGGAATCCTGGTGAACTCAGCAGAGTTTTCAGGCCTTGATAATAAAAAGGCCATGGAAGATATTACCGCATGGCTTGAAAAAGCCGGTCAAGGGAAAAAAACGGTGAGTTATCGGTTAAGGGACTGGGGGATTTCCAGACAGCGGTACTGGGGGACACCCATTCCCGTGGTCCACTGTCCTGAGTGCGGTATTGTCCCTGTAAAGGAATCCGATCTTCCCATTGTTCTGCCTGAAGATGCAGATCTTCTGGAAAACGGCAGATCGCCGCTGCCAACCCTGGATGCGTTTGTCAAAACCGTCTGCCCCAGATGCGGCAACAGGGATGCCAGACGGGAAACCGATACCATGGACACCTTTGTGGAATCTTCCTGGTACTATGTTAGATACTGCAGCCCTGAATGCCATACCGCCATGTTTGACAGAAAAGCGGTAAAATACTGGATGCCGGTGGACCAGTATATAGGGGGTGTGGAGCATGCCATTCTTCACCTGCTCTATTCCAGATATTTTATGCGGGTGTTAAATACGCTGGGTCTGATTGATTTTAAGGAACCCTTTACCCGGCTGCTCACCCAGGGAATGGTCTGCAAAGAGACCTTGAAGTGTCCGGAACATGGATTTATTTTTCCCGAGGATGCGCTGGCAGGCCAGGAAGATGCACAGTCAGGCCAGAGAGAGATGATCTGTAGAAAATGCGGCAGCAGCGTTGAGGTGGGCCGTGTGATTAAAATGTCCAAATCCAAAAAAAATGTTATTGATCCCAATGATCTCCTGGAAAAATACGGGGCAGACATTACCCGAACCTTCTGTCTTTTTGCCGCCCCTCCGGAAAAGGATCTGGAGTGGAATGAAGACGGCGTGGAAGGCTGCTACAGGTTTATCAACAGGGTGTGGCGGCTTGCGCTCCAGTGTTTTGAACAATTCAATGCTGATGTAAAGCCTTTCCGGGGGCCGTTAACCTCCCTTTCCGGTGAAGCCAGGAAGCTCTATATCAAGGCCAACCAGACCATTAAAAAGGTTACCGATGATATAGAAGGCAGTTTTCATTTCAATACAGCCATCAGTGCTGTCATGGAACTTGTCAATGCCATGTATGCCCTGGACCTGACATCGGGTGACAAAAAAATGCAGCAGGTGCTCTCTTTTTCCCTGGAAACAATTCTTCTTCTGCTGGCTCCCATTGTTCCCCATTTTGCCGAGGAACTCTGGGAAAAGTCAGGAAAACAGCCAAGTATTGTTGATCAGCCCTGGCCGGTATACAGAGCGGATGCCCTGGTAGCAGATGAGCTGACCATTGTAGTACAGGTAAACGGCAAATTAAGGTCAAAATTTACAAGTGATGCCCATTGTGATGACGCGGTTCTCAGGGAAAAAGCCCTTGCAGATGAAGCCGTTCAGCGCCATATCTCTGGAAAGAAAATAAAAAAGATCGTTGTTGTCAAGAAAAAACTGGTTAATATAGTGGTCTGATATGATGAAAAATATGATAAGATCAGGTTTTTTTTTGATTCTGGTGTCTGTTTCTGCCTGTGGATACCAGTTTTCCAGTGCAGGAAAGCTGGTGGGCAATGTAACTGACGTCAATGTGGCCATGTTTGAAAACGAAAGTGCTGAAACAGGGGCAGAAACTATTTTTTCCAATGCATTTATCGGGGAGCTGGTGCGGCGTTCCGGCGCAGATGTGGTGGATAAAAAAAGGGCTGAGGCGTTTATTACAGCCAGAATCACATCAATTAATATAGGCGCACTGACAAGGACCAGTGATGATGAGGTGCTTGAGCGCCGCGTAACCGCTGTTGTTGATTTAAAAATGGTGACAAGGCAGGGGGAAGTGCTTTTCAGCGTTAAGGGATTTTCTGAGGATGATGAATACTCAGTGTCCCATTCAAATGTATCAGATGATTTTTCCCGGCGGACGGCCATTGAAAAGATTGCCGTAAGCTTTGCTGAAAAGATGGTCAGCCGGTTAAAGGACGATTTTTAAACAAGCAGGCGGCAGCTGTTTTCAGCGTTTATGATAACAGCTGCCGCTTAAAACGGGTATGGGGTTTAACTTGCAAACCGTTCAAGTTTTGATGTTTTACGTGCAGCTGTGTTTTTGTGCAGAACACCTTTCTGGGCAGCTCTGGCTATGGATGCTTTTGCCCTGTTCAATAATTCTGTTGTATTCTCAGCCCCCTGGTCTTTTGCTGAAACTGCTTTTTTAATGTCTGTTTTCATGGCCGATCTGATGGATTTGTTTTTCATACGCCGGGTTTCATTCTGTCTTGCACGTTTTAAAGCAGATTTGTGATTAGCCAAATTTACGCTCCTTAAATTTTTTGTTTGGGAAAATATGTTTATTGTCTTTATTACTCGATCATCAAGTTTTTTGAATACCGCCGCCCCCAGCGGTTGCCTGTCAGGAACGAGAACGACGATAGTATTATAATTAATCAGATATACTAACTTGTTTTCCCTTTTTTTGTCAAGAAAAATATTATTGATATACGATCATCAAGTTGTTTAAACAGCGCCGCCCCCAACACAAAAAAAGTGCAGGACAAAAAGTGCAGGACAAAATGAGGGACAGCAACGATACAAAAATATTAAAAAAGTCACGGGGCATTGGCTTTTCAATGCTGGCCAGCAGGATACTCGGGGTGATTCGGGATGCAGTGATTGCCATGCTGTTTGGAGCCGGTTTTTACAGTGATGCTTTTTTTTTGACCTTTAGAATTCCTGATTTCATGAGAAAGTCGTTTTCCGATGGGGTATTGAGTATTTCCTTTGTTCCGGTTTTTACTGAATATATCACAGGAAAGGGCAGAACCGAGGCCTTTGCCATGGCCCGTTCCGCTTTTTTTTTAACGGCATTTGTGTCAGGCCTGATTGTTGCTGCAGGGATTGTGTCTGCTCCGGCTGTGCTGAAAATGACGGGTGCAGGGACAGGCGTTGAATCTTGTGAGTTTGATTTGATAGTCAGGCTCATGCGGATAATGATGCCCTATCTTTTCTGCATTTTTCTCATGGCCGTATGCATGGGCATTATGAATGGGCTGGGATCGTTTACGCCGTCTGCCCTGGCGCCTGTTATTTTAAATCTGGTTATTATTTTTTCTGGCTTTGCATTGTCTCCTTTTTTTGATCCCCCGGTTCTTGCATTGGCAGTTGGTGTGCTGGCTGGGGGAATTTTACAGCTTGCCTGGCAGATGTTTTTTGCAGGCGCAAGTGGATTTGTTTTTTTCAGATCCTTCAAGCGGGTTCATCCGGGCAAGCTGGTTCACCCGGGTGCTGTAAAGGCGGCAAAGATGTTTTTTCCCGCCGTGATAGGCGCTTCCTCATATCAAATCAATCTGCTTGTTGTTACCATGATGGCCGCAACCCTGTTAAGCGGCAGTGTTTCATACCTTTATTATGCGGACCGCCTGGTTCAGTTTCCCCTGGCGCTGTTTACTGTATCTGTTTCCATTGTGCTTCTGCCTGAACTTGCCAAAACAATAGCATCAGAAAAGGAAAAAGCTGCCTGTGACCTGTTTAAAACAGGGGGAATGCTGGTATTGTTTATAACCATTCCGTCCATGGCAGGGCTTATTGTGTTAAGGGAGCCTGTGGTATCACTGCTTTTCTGCCGGGGCGCCTTTGGGGCCGCAGCGGTTAAGGAAACCAGTGAAACCCTTGTTTATTTGATTTTTGGCCTGTGGGCCTTTGCCGGCACAAGGCTTTTTGTGACCTTGTTTTATGCTTTTTCCAATGTTAAAATACCCTTTAGAGCTGGTGTTGCAGCCGTTGCTGTAAATCTTGTGCTGTCCTTTTGTTTGATTGATTTCATGGGACACAAAGGACTGGCCATGGCTGTGTCCTTTGCAGCCGTGGCTAATTTTTTCTTTTTATTTGCATGTGCATGGCCCCGTCTAAAAAAGGAGATTGTGCAGACGCTTTTCTGGTCAGGATTTAGAGCCGTTCTTTTTTCAGGCATCATGTATGCCGCGGTCAACTGGATGTTTTTTTCTGTTCTGGAACAGGGCTGTCCGGATAAAGGGGGCCTTTTTGCCAAAGTTGTGATCTGCGTTTTTCTCGGGGTTTTTGTTTACTTAGGCTGTGCTCTGGTTGTTCAAAGCCCGGAAATAAAAATATTAAAAAATTTGATACACCGGAAAAAGGAAAATTGAAATCTTTTACTCAGAAAATAATGGCGGCAGTGATTGCCCTGGTCATGATATCCATTGCCCTGCTTATTGTGTACACAGAAAACGGGTTAAAGGATTTGATTCGGCTTTACAGGGAGGAAAAACTGATTCTGGCCCGGAATAAGACAATTGAGCAGGAAAACAGAGCCCTTGCCGTCAGAATCATACGTCTTAAAAAGGATATGGACTTTATAGAACACCTGGCCAGACATGAACTTGGGATGGCAGGAAAGGACGAACTGGTCTTTAAGATTACCAAACAGGAAACCTTGGAGGATAACGTCAAATGACCACTCAGTACGATACGCTTGAGCTTGTCAGGCTCTATGAAAGGCAGGGAAAGTATGAAAGGGCACTGGCAGGGTATCAGACGCTGTTAAAGGATCAGCCCAATGACAGAAATCTGATTGATTCCATTGACCGGGTTAACGCTGTTATTCAGGAAAATCAAAATGAAATTGCCCAAAAAAAGCTGTATGATCTTTTTGATCAGTGGATTCAGCTGCTGCTGATAGAGAAAAAAAAAGATGCACTTATGAAGATTCTGTTGGAAAAAAACAGGGGCAGGGCAGGTAAAAGCCCCGGTTAAGGGGCTGGAGAAATCTGATTTTATTGTCTGTTTATTATTTCTCTTAGTTTTCCTGAACATTTAAAGGTAACGATTTTTCTGGCAGGCAGGGTCATTTCCCTGTTTGTGGCGGGATTTCTTCCTTTTCTGGCCTTTTTTTCATTTACGCAGAACTTTCCAAATCCTGAGATCATAATATCTTCCCCGCTTTCCAGGGTTTCTTTGATGATTTCAATAAAGTCCTCCATAATGTCGTAGGATGTGCTTTTTGAAAGATTAAGGGATTTTTGAATATTATCAGTGATATTGCTTTTGGTTAATGCCATGGAAAAACGCTCCTGAATCGGAAAACCTGTATTTTTTGATGATCCTTTAAGTCTTCCGCCCTTTTGTAGATTTCTGGTTTTTTATATGAAAGCCATCAGTTGTCAGCCATCAGCCATCAGTACTCAGCTGACAGTTTTCATGCTTTGTTGTGGCCGGATCGATGATTGGAGGCGGGGTCAGGCCTGCGTTATTGGTGTTATCCATGAGGTTTTGGGTTTGCACCGGGTTTGGTGGATAACGCCAATAACGCAGGCCTGACCCCGCTCGCAAAATCGGTCAACAAAAACTTGAACATCGAGTATAAGGAAATTATGGATTCATTTCATATGTATCCTGGAGAGCATATACCTTGTTTTTCCATATTTTGTCAAAACGATTTTTATTTGTTTCTGGTTTTTTTATCATTTGAGTGCAGAATTCCATTTGTTTTTCAGTGCTGCTGCTCTTGGAATAGAGCTGCAGGGCATGTTTTGAAAAGTCTTTTACCATAAAATCAAAAATTTGATCTGTAATATCTCTGTCTATGTTGAGAATAAAGGTGTTTTCTATGATCAGCTGACCATAGACCACCAGAGCAAAGAGTTCTCCAATGATTAAAAGAAAGTCAATGTCTTTTGCCTGGCTTTTTTCAAACGGGGCCTGAACCATCATCTCCTTTAAAAGATTTATCTGTTCCCTGAATGTTTCAATATTGGGCAGATCCAGGCTCTGGTAGGCTGTGTTGTAATCGTGGAAAATAATCTTTGAAAGCCCCCTGGTCTCTCCCTGGTCAAAGAGGAAATCATCATTGTCAGGGGTATCTGTCAATGGTATGTCCGGCATGTCAGCTGGTGCAAAAAAGTAGTTGGCCATGAATTTGACAATTAAAGCCATGTTCACATGGACAGTGCCTTCAAGCTTTGGAAGCCCCCTGATCTCTATGGCTGCCATTTCAAAATAGGTGTCCTTTTCAAATCCTTTGGCTGCAATCACATCCCAGATGAGATTGATCACCTTTTCCCCTTCAGTGGTGACCTTCATTTTGGTCAGGGGGTTGTAGAGCAGATATCTTCTGTCTTTTCTGGATGCGGTCCGCATATAGTCGCTGTTTCTCAGGGCAAACAGCTTCATGGCATACAGTCTTGCCCATGCTTCTGTCATCAATTCCTGGATGTGGGGAAAATCTGTGACATATTTGCCGTAAAGACGTCGTCTGGCAGCATGGGTTGCTGCTTCATAAAACGCATGGGTGCAGATTCCAATGGACGCCCATCCCAGATTGTATTTTCCAACATTAATGGTATTAAGTGCCGAGTCCCAGGCATGGGTTCCCCGGGAAAGGATTTCAGATTCCTTTACTGGATAGGCATTCAGTCCGAATTCAGCCACATAGGATTGATTGCTGACAATGTTTTTTACAAGATCATAATTTTCATGCCGGGGATCTGCCGGAAAAAATACATATTCCTCAGTGTCGGAATCAATACCAAAGACAGAGACAATTCCAGCCTCATTGGCATTGCCGATATAGTATTTTCCACCGTCTGCAAGGTAGTTGCCGTCTCCCATGGGGGTCAGCATCATTTCTGATGCGTAAAGATCTGCTCCATGTTCTTTTTCTGAAAGGCCAAATGCAAAAATAGCCCCGTCTTCCAGAAGTCTGGCGGTCTTTTTTTTCATGCTTTCGTTTTTACTCATCCATATCGGCCCAAGGCCCAGAATGGTGACCTGCCATGTATACCAGTAGGGCAGGCCGTAAAAGCCCAGGATTTCATTAAAAACACAGTTTCTATAGGTATCCCATCTGTATCCTGGTTTACCGTATGGGGAAGGGGTTAACAGCCTGGCAAATATTTTTTCCCTTTTAATAAAATCCAGAAAATCACTGTACCATTGTTTTTCATGGTAGTCTGTCTTAAGTTTTGATTTTCCTTTATTTTCAAAGAAATCAATGGTCTGTGTCATGATCTGCCGGGATTCTTTATCAAGAAAGGTAAATTTATCATTTTGGGGATTGATAAGTTTCAAAGGCGTCCTCCATGCCGAAAAGGGTTGGTGACAATTAATCTGTTAATTTAGAATGGTAATTCTATTTTATGAATATTCATTCTGCTTTTTTAAGGCAAATGTCAAGTTTTTTCTTTAAAAATAAAGAGATTAACCCGGGTCAGGTTTATCTGGAGAGCAGATTCTGCAGGGTATTGGAAAGGGTGTTGATGGAAAGGGGTTTTGGAAGAACCGCATCAATGTTTATGGATTTAATGTCTTCTGATTCCTCAAAGTTGCTGATTCCGGTGATCAGAATTATGGGCATGTCCGGTCTTATTTTTTTTATTTTTTCTGCAAGGGTGATGCCCTGAATTCCAGGCATTGTCATGTCTGTTATCACAATATCAAAGGCGGACGGATCTTCTTCTATCATGGACAGCGCCTTTAGAGGAGACTGCATGGCCGTTGTTTTGTATCCCAGCCTGTCCAGTATGGTTTTCCCCAGCTCAACCAGCATTTTCTCATCATCAATAAAAAGAATTCTGCCCTGTCCCCTGCCTGCTGACACAGCCAGATCAATTTTTGCTCCCTGCTCTCCAGGGGTGTGGGCAGGAAAATAAAGGGTAAATTCAGCCCCTTTATCTGGCGCGCTTTTTACAGTCACAGCCCCTTTACATTCGGTTGCAATGCCATGGACAACGGAAAGCCCAAGTCCTGATCCCTGTTCTTTTTGACGGGTTGAAAAGTAGGGGTTGAAAATTTTATCCATAATGTCAGGCTCGATACCGTGGCCGTCATCAATAACAGATAAAGCCATATACGGTCCGTATTCAAGTTCAGGTGCGGGAAGATCACCGGGACTGTCAGGGCTGAAATTCACCTTTTCTGATCTGATGGTCAGGGTGCCCTGATTGTTATCCATGGCTTTTAACGAGTTGGTGCATAAATTCATGATCACCTGCTGGATCTGGGCCGGTTCTGCCATAATTTTACCGGCAGGGTCTGATATTTCAGTTTTTATACTAATTGAAGACGGCAGGGTTGCCCGTAACAGCTTGACCGCTTCTTTTATGATAATTGCCGGAGAAATGGCTGCTTTATAATGTTTTCTGCTGTTTGCCCGGCTGAAGTCAAGGAGCTGGAGGATAAGGTTTTTGGCCCTGTTGCACCCTTCAAGGATCTGCTTTATATAATGCTGTTCTTTTGCATTTTCAGGAACATCCATCTGAATCAGCTGGGTGTATCCAAGAATAGAGCCAAGGATATTATTGAAATCATGGGCAATGCCCCCTGCAAGGGTGCCCACTGCTTCCAGGCGCTGGGCCTGTCTCAGCTGGGACATGAGCTTTTTTTTCTTTTTTTCCGATTCCTTGAGCAGGGTGATGTCCTTGTTGACTCCGCGGTAGCCAATAATTTTTTTGTTTTCGTCTTTTACAGGTTTTCCACTGGTTAAAAGACATTTTCTGCTGTTGTCCCTGTTTGAGATCCATATTTCAATATTCATAAAGGTGGCTTCATCTGCGATGTGATTCTGGATTGTTTCCAAAGGGAGCTTAAGGCTTTTATCGGTATACAGAAAAGAAAATTTTTTTCCAATCAGGGCGTAAGGAGGGTATCCTGTTATTGCTTCTGAACCCTGAGAACTATAGGTGTAATATCCCTGCGCGTCAATTTCCCAAATCCAGTCCCCCATGCTGTTGGCAATATCCCTGAATCTGGCTTCACTGATTTTCAATGAGGTTTCACTCTTTTTTCGTCTTTCAAGCTCCTTCTTAAGGGTGGACTTTATGTAAAACGATCTAAGGGAAGTGGTAACAACAGTATAGAGCTTCTGGGCGGTCATTTCCGTTTTAAGACGGTAATCATTGATTTCATAGGCCTCAATAACACTCTGTTCCGGGGCATTGTCAGGCTGGCCGGTGCAGATAACGATCTGGGTGATGGTGTTGCCAAGGACCTCTCTTATATGGCGGATAAAATCAAGGCCGGCATTTTCTTTTTCCAGAAATATGTCCAGAAGTATCAGTGCCGTATCAGGGTTTTGTTCCAGGATGTGCTCAGCCTCTTTTCCTGAAAGTGCATGCAGGAACTTGAGGGGTCTTCCCCTGAATGTAAAAGTTGAGAGTGTTTTTTCAGTTATGGAATGAATTTCTGTATCATCATCTGTAATAAGGATTTTCCAGGGGCTTTTATTCCGGCCGGGATTTGAAGCCAAAGATTCTTCTGCAAAAACGACAAATTTGTTCTGGTGTGTTTTTTCCATTGTCTCAACTTTTGTAAGATATGACCCTTCTCCTGGAAAGAAGGTGTTTTTTTTTATGGAAGAACCGATTAAGAGCAGCCATTGGGACGGCGCTGTTTAAAAAATTTGATGATAGGGTTACAAAAACAGTATATCATACATATCATAAAATCAGTATATCATACATATCATATGGTGTTTTTTTGTCAAAAGGATTTTAAGGGGATAAAAAAACAGAATATATTTATTTAAAAATTCTGTTTTTATTGCTTCTTCTCTGGTAAACTGGGCTATTTAAAAATTGCAGGAGTAAGGGATCTTCCAAAAAATAATCCACGCATCTTGTTTGACTTTTTGCCCGTCTTCTGCGTTGCGCCAATGGGACATATTTCAATATGCCCCCATTGCCGCGCCTTGAAGACAGACAACCCGATCATACAAATTGGCCTGCGCAATATGCGTATATTATTTTTTTCCAGATCCCTAAAGAATAATTTGAAGGATGAAAAGGATGAATCATGGCAATTAAAGCGCTTTCAGTTCTTGACGGCAGATATGCAAAACAGACGGATGATCTCTGCGGGATTTTTTCAGAGTATGGATTGATCAGACACAGGGTTGAGGTGGAAATCGAGTGGTTTAAATTTATTCTCAGTGATCTTAAGCTGTCAGGCCCCCCGCCTGCTTCTCTGGACAAACTGGACGGTATTCTGGATAATTTTGATGAATCCGATGCCCTTGAAGTTAAAAACATTGAAAAAACCACCAACCACGATGTAAAGGCGGTTGAATATTTTATTAAAAACAGGCTTGCCAATACAGAACTCGGCAGTAAAAGCGAGTGGGTTCATTTTGCATGTACATCAGATGATATCAATAATATCTCCTATGCCCTTATGCTGAAAAAAGGGAAACATATTGTGGAAAAAACCCTGGAAGGACTTATTTCAGCCATTGAAAAAAAAGCCCTGGATTATAAAGCCTGTGCCATGATGTCAAGGACCCATGGTCAGCCGGCAACCCCAACTACCATGGGCAAGGAGTTTGTCAATTTTGCATGGCGGCTGAACCAGGAGCTGGATTTGATAAGAAATACAAGGGTTCAGGCAAAGATAAACGGTGCCACAGGCAACTACAATGCCCATTGTTTTGTTTTTCCCGAGGTAGACTGGATCAGTGCGGGTCAGCGGTTTTTATCTTCCAGACTGAAACTTGATCCGATTCTGTTTACAACCCAGATTAATCCCAATACCTCTCTTGCCTGGATACTCCACTCCCTTATCCGGTCTGCCGCTGTTGTTGTGGATTTTGACAGGGATATGTGGGGGTATATTTCAATTGGATATTTTAAACAAAATTTAAAAGCAGGTGAAACCGGCTCCTCAACCATGCCCCACAAGGTAAATCCCATTGATTTTGAAAACAGTGAGGGCAATATGGGACTTGCCATTTCCATGATGGAGCATATGGCGGTTAA
>JAWOEJ010000123.1:0-8632 GCA_046482845.1 Desulfobacteraceae bacterium
GCCCCCAGCGGTTGCCTGTCAGGGACATTGAGAACCAAAGGAGATCAGACTTTTTCCCTGCCAGGCGTTAAGAAAATCAAGCTGTTTGAGGACCAGTGGCCGCAGTTCTTGATTTTTAGCCTGGCAGGGAAAAAGTCCTCCGTCGTTCTCGTTCCTGACAGGCAACTGCTGGGGGCGGCGGTATTCAAAAAGCTTGATCATCGGGTAACATACATTTATTGATTTACAGAAATACTGCCTTTTTTTGTTACAGCATAAAGATCTGGGTCATACAGCGATGCTGCCTGAATTGAGGGAATGGTAAAATTTCCTTCAAACCCTGCTCTGATACTGTACTTAAATGTGGTGATGTCAGGAAAAGCGCTGAGGTAGAAAACCGCTCTGTCCTCTCGGACATCAATATACTGCGCTTTTCTCAATCCGGAATTTTTTCTGACGCTTTCACGGTCAGGATAGAATCCGCCAGGGAAAAGATCGGTCACTGCAATATTTTTTTCTGTTTTTCCTGTAAGGGATCTTATCTTTATCACCGCTTCATAATCCGTTCCCCTTTTTGGATTTTCAAGCCTGTTTCCCTCAGAATCAAGATATTCTCTTGTTACTTCAATTTTACGGCTTACCGGTTCAACTTCTGCTGCGTCATCATACCCGCTCTGGCAGACCATATAGTAAAAGGGGGTTTTTGAATGAACAGCAAGGGACGTTATTCCATTGGAAAATTCAAGTTCATGAATTTTTGATCCTGTGAGTTTTTGTGTTTTCCTGCTGCTGTCTGCGCCTGTCAACTCAATTTCAATTTCATTTTCCATGGCTTCATCCTCAAGATGAAAGGAAAGGGCAAGAATGGTCAGGGCCGAAGAGGTGGTGTTGAAGTGGCCGCTGTGTACGGGATGCAGAATTTTATCCAGATGGGAGGTGAATATTTTTTCAAAATATGAAGGAAAATGTTGTCCCAGAATATAAAGGTATAAGGGATAGACATTGCTGGAAGTAAACCAGTAGTCCTGTTTTGGGTCGTATTTTTCCGGATCAAAGCCTTTAATTTTTTTGTCGGCCTGATCATCGTTTTTCAAAAGCTTGTATGAGGCTGCTGCAAAAACAGAAACAATATCGTTTTTTATTTCCTTTGGATCATAATGCTCATCCATGTCCTGAAGATGGTTTGAGGTCCTTTTGCCAAGTCTTGTGAGAAGATAGACGCTATAGCTTCTTATCCGCCAATCAAAGAAATTGTCTGAAACAGAAGTTGCCCTGGTTTCAAGAAAGGAGATACTTTTTTGAAGAATGGTTTCTGGAATATCAAATCCGCTCTGTTTGGCTTCAATTAAAAAATGAATGGAATACAGGGATGCAAAATCATGGTCTCTGCCTCCGGGCCACAGGGAAAACCCTCCGCTTGAATTCTGTCTCTGTCTCAGCGATTTAAGGGCAGTTTCAACATGTTTTTCTGCGTTTATGTCAAGCCCTGCCTTTGAACCAATTAACGCTGGAAACGCTTTGCTCACAAGCTGTTCCGTACATTCATGGGGGAATTTGTCAAGCCAGGTATAAAGGCCTTTTACAAAAATAACAGGGGAGTTTGAAACCAGAATTTTCTGCTCTGAAAAGTCATTTAAAAGACGTCTTTTAATGTTTATTTTTTTTGTTTTTGAATCTGAAAATCCTGATATGAGTGTTGATTTATACGGTACAAAAGGTCTGATGCTCAGAGAAGACGAGGTTTTTGAAGTCACATCGCCTGAAGCGGCATAAAATTTCAATTCTGCATTTCCGGGCTGTTTTTCTGCCTTTACCATAAATTCAACTGTTTTTTCACTGTTTTCATCAATTGTTATGGTTTTTGAGGGGTCTCCTGAAATACTGAGTTTTTCATCCGGTTTTATTTTAATGGTAACAGGACAATTTTTCCCTGACCCTTTCAAAAGATTTGAAATATTCAAGGTAACCCTGAAGCTGTCATTAAATGTAACAGCATTGGGAACCGTTGGAAAAAGAACAAAAGGCGCACGAACCCGAACGGATTTTTTTGAAAACCCCATTGAGGATTCGTCTGCACTGACAGCCATTATTTTTATTTTTCCGTTAAACGTGTCAGGAACTGTCCATTTAACGGATTTTTTCTCTTTGCTTGAGTCAAGAATGCCAAACCATTTTACTGCAGGCGTGTTGACTGTTCTTGTAAAGGGATTCAAGTTTGCACCAAGCAGTTTTGCAGATTCTGCATGGTCTGCACCGCCGCCAGTGCCGAGTTTTTTCCTGATGATGCTGAATTCAGGAATCACAAGATCTGCAATCTGGGAGGTGACCACCTCAAGGGCTCTTTTTTTCAGAAAATGCGCTAAAGGCTCGGGGTCTTTATACTCTGCTGCCTGTAAAATCCCCTCATCTGCTGCAAAAAGGGCGGTTCTGGCCTTTTTTTCAGTTGAATAGAAAATTTCAACCGTATCTCCAGGTTTAAGATTTCCCGGAACCCCAAGAAGGGGGTTCAGAACCCGGGTGGATCTGTCTATTGAAAACGGTGCTACAAAACTGGTCAACGGAGATTTGAAAATACAGGGGTCATCAAAGGATCTTGCCATTGATACTGTAAAATACGCATTGCCTTCAAGATGCACAGGAAGTTTTATTCTTTCTATTGTTTTAGACCCTTTTGCCTTGAACCATTTATAGGCATAAACCCTGTCGGATTCAATGGTGATAAGGCCGAAACCGGAATAGGGCGTGGTGATTTCAGCTTCTATCCAGTCTCCCGGCGTATAATCCTTTTGGGAAAGCTTTACATCCATTACAGCTGTTTTTTCAATTTCTGCAGATTCATTTGAGGCGCCTGCTACAAAATATTCAATCCTTGATACAAGGTTTTTGCCGTCAAAAATTTCATAAACAAAGTCTCCGGAAGTTTGTGTGAAAAGATCAATCCCTGATCCTTTTTCAGAAACTAAAAAAGGGGTTTGGTTTACGATCTCTTCCTTTTTAACACGTTTATACCCGTATGTTTTGTCCGGCTTTTGAACCAGGGCAGAGACCTTTTTTATCCGCTTGAATTTCAAAACAAGATTTTCTTTTGAAATTTTTTCAAGATTATTATTCACTGCAATAAAATCGATATGATGGGCTGACCCTTTTCTCAAATAGGACAGATTTGAGCCTGTCCTGTACCCTAACAGATAATCCAGGGGGCATATCAGGGCGTTGTTGGCAGCGCTGACACTTTTGGCATCTCCTTTTTCAAATCCTTTTACATCAAGTACAAGCCGGTAGGTTCCCTTTTCAAATGCGTCAAAATCAAGATCAAACACGGCTTTTCCCTGAATATCCGTATGTTTTGAGCCAAGGTGTCTTGATATGGTTTTTAACACCCTGTCTCTGGAATAAAAGGGGTCTGTAAATGAATACTTTTTATAGTCCTTAAAATAAAAATGTGCCGGAATAAGCTTGAAATCCGCTGTTATCCTGTTGTTTTGAGCTGGCGTGCCAAAAAGATTTAAAAGCCTTACCTCGGTTTTTAAGTTTTTGGGGTGAAGCCAGCCTTTGTCTGATTTTGAAAGTTTTGAAGAAATTTTCAGCCTGTCCGGCTCAAAGGTTTCAATTTTAACCCTTTCTGACCCCAGACTGGCCTGTCTGTATCCCTTGTCTGAAACAAGATAAAGCTCTATATGCCAGTTGCCAGTCGGATCTGACACCCCGGTTTCATATGAAATATCAAAAAAACCCGAATGTGAAATTTTAGTTCTTTTTTTAAGCCTTTCATTTCCCCTGGAATCGTAAATACAGTATTCAACGGGAATTCCTTCAGGGATTTCAAATCCCTTATGCCTTACAATAACGCCGATATTGAATTTTTCTCCGGGCCTGTAAATCCCCCGGTCTGAAAACAGGAAGGCATTAATTCTACCTGGATTGGCATATCTGCTTCTTATTCCTCCGGTATTAAAGGATGAAACATTTAATTGTCTTTCATGGCTTTCAAGATCAATAAAGGACATGTCCTTTCCTGATCTGACCGTGATGGCAACAGGCTGTTTTTCTCGTTTAAAATCATTTAACGGCTGAATAAACACATGGCCGTTTTTGTCTGTACAGGCATCAAGAACTGAAATACCGTTTTTGCCCAGTATTGAAACATCTGCGTTTTTTACAGGAGATTCCTGTGACAGGGAGTGAACAAACACATCCCTTGAGTCGTCAAAGTTCTTTTTAACAAGGATCAGAAGATCCGTTAACAGAATACATCGCCTGTCCTGAATATTGCCGGCATCATATATTTTTTCTGCTGGATCACAGGCTCTGGCTTCTATAAAGAAAAAGCCTGGTTTTCTGCCGTTGTGATTTAAAAAATCAGACAGATCAAGACTTGCATACCCGGCAAGCTTTGGATGCTGTGGATGCAGGGGGATTATTTTTTCAAATTTCTCAGAAATGTTTTCCTTGTTAAAATAATAATTTGAAAAATCAAGCCTTGACAAATGACCGCCTGTCTGGGTTACCAGATGCTGAATCTGATTTTCAAGGAGCCTGTAAATGTCAACCTTGATTCCCTTGATTCCCCTTGTTTTAAAGGAAACAGTTTTGTCTCCCAGAAGAGATAACACACTGCCTTCCCCCATAATTTCAAGCTCTTCTGGATAATCAGGGGTTTTTAAGACATCATGAAAGGCGTTTGCCAGATAATATCCGGATTCTGATTCAAGTCCCTTATCTATTTTAAGAAAAATATCTCTTTTTTCAGGAAGATCTACCTTGATGCCAAAGGATTTGGAAAATTTCTTTGGATTTGGCGCAAAATTGAAATGGACTTTTTCTGATGTGTCAAGCACTGAATCTGATATCTCAGCCGGAGAATGCCATCTTTTGCTGTTTGTTTTTTTGGGAAGAAGCCAGATCTGTATCCTGTTTTCAAGTTCCCTTTGCAGCACATCATCTGTAAACATAAGAACAAGGGTCTGAATGGGATCGTTTTCCTCATTTCTGACAATCTGAAATTCGTCAGATTCAATTTTGAAAAAATTTTCCATTGACGGAATGGCAATTCTTGATTTGATGGATTCTTTGGTTGACGCGTCTCCGTGTGCGGTTTTTATTCCCCTGTCCACAAAAAGCTCAAGATACCGGGTGTTTTCTTTGACTGCCAGCGGCTTGGAATGAATAAAAAGGGTTTTGGCTGTTTTATCAAACTTCAGATCAAACGCTACTGGGCTCTGGTTGATTTCAAGCCTTATATGTTTACTTAAATCAGATGCTTTAAAAACCGGATAGGTGAATGAAAGGGCAAAAATTCCTTTATGGATGTTTTTATTCCTTGGATCTGTGTAAAATTTTGATGAGGAGATACTGCCTTTAAATTCAGGGGTTTTAAACTTTGCATCATAGTTTTTGATCTGTGCTTTTTGAGAAAAAATGTGTTTTTTAAAACTTATTTTATATTGAGTATCTGCCTTCCAGTTTTCTTTTGGATGAAATACAATTATTTTGTCGTCTTTAAATTCAAAAAATCCTTTAATAACAGGGGTTATCTTTATTCCAGAGTCAATTTTTTTTCCTGACAGATCAATGTCTGCAACAGAATTGTAATTTGGCTCTGATTCCTTTAAAAAACCGATTTTAAGCGGATCAGGCGTTTCAATCTGATTTATGTCCGGGGCAATGACATGGGGGGAAAGTGCGTCTGGATTATCCCTGGTAAAATAAAGGCAGCCGGCCAGGGTGAAAACAAATATTAGTGTAAAAATCAAAAAAGCAGCTTTAAAATATCCGGGTTTTTCAGACTTGAACTGTCTTAGTGAATCAAACCAGGGGGGAGGGGTCCATTGGGGTTTTCCAATAAAAAAATACAACCCGCCCGGATGTCCGTCAGTTTTATTTTTCATCAGTGTTTCCTTTGATTTTTAGCCTGGCAGGGAAAAAGTCTGATCTCCTTTGGTTCTCAATGTTCCTGACAGGCAACCGCTGGGGGCTCTTAATCGGTCCTTCCATAAACTGGATACAGAAATTTGATCATCAAATAAAAGTCAAAAAAAGGGTAAAAGTCAAAAAAAGGGAGGAAGATCATGAAAATCAGGACATTGTTTTCAGCTCTATGCGTATTAATCATTGTTTCTGCCAGCGGGTGGGCAGGTACAGAAAAGAACCAGGAAAAAATCAATGAATCCCGGGAAAAGATCAATGTATCCATGGACAGTCTTTTAAATTATTATTCAGAAATGGCACGGCTTGAGGCTAAATCTGAAACCCCGGCCAAGGCAGTGCCGTGCTTCAGGCTGCAGGCATTTGTATCCAGCAGCAGGGATGAAATTGCATCTGTTCTGGAAAAAATTCCAGGATGCCATGAGATCAGCCGGGCCCATAATATAATCAAGCGGCTGTATCTGGGCCGGGAAAAACAGGAGGTGCAGGGGCACGGGTACCATAGCCTCAAGGTAGAGGCTGTGGCCCCCATGTATGTTGATTTGATAACAAAGCACAAATATGTGAGAAATGCCGACAACACGTATTCGGAATTTACCCGCAAAGGCGAGTTTTTTAAAAAAATTTCGCCGGATCAGCCCCATCTGGCTCAAAATCGCTATGTGGTGCCGGTACCTGAGAACTGCTATCTTTGTTATTCAAAAAATAAATATCTGGAAAACACAGCGTCCATGGTATTAAAAAGCAGCCAGTCCCACCCGGAGGGGTGGTATCTGGAAAACGTGCTGGTTTCTCTGGATTAGGAAGAAATGCACTGGTGTTTGAGCTGTGTCATCTTTAATGACAAAGGGCTGCTCTGTTCCTTTTGAAACACTGCTTGATATTCCCGAAAAAGGCAGAGGGCCTGATTGTTTTGTTTTAATTGAATATACGCCTGCATCAGTTCTGGATAAAGGGGTTCAAGACGTTCATCCGCATCAATTCCCTGTCTGTAGAAACAGACAGCCGTTTCAAGGTGTTTGTGCCGTTCAAACACACGGCCGGCTTTCAGGAGCATTTCTGAAAATCTAATACGGAAATGCGCCCTGGATGCAAAGATCCATGAGACATCCTCCCCGGGCAGGAACGGGCCGCCATAGAGGCGGATCAACGCGTTGAGCGCAGACACAAGCGCTTCCTGTCTGCTTTGTTCATCAGTTTCCCTTTTTTCATCAGGTGCCTTTTTTTCATCAGATCCCATGGCTGGGGCATTTTCAGGGGACAGCAGTTTCTCTATTTTCTGACAGCAGGCTTCAAAGGCATTGATATCTGTCCAGGTAAAACTGGCATTCAATGAAACCAGGCCATGGGATCTGATCACTGCCTGCCTGCTGCCCAGAAGGTGTCTTAACCGGTGCAGGGTGGTGGTATAGGCGTTTTCAGCCATATCCCCTTCACTTTCCGGCCATATGGCATCCTGTATGGCATGCTCTGGTACATTTCTTCCTTTTTTGGATATCAAATATTTGAGCAGTGTCAAAGGACGCTGCCGGCTTTTTTTTGAGAAGATCAATGGTTTTCCCTGAACTTTTATCGTAAATGTACCCAGGGTGGTGATTTCGCACATCCACGGCCAGGTGTGAATATCCAGGGGAGGCGTGCCCGGGAAAAGACCTGTTTCCCGGATCAGTGTCTGGACATAGGGCACCTCTATATTCCGTTTCAGGGCCCGGGTGCACAAAAAGATCATTTCCCGGTTGTCCCATGTAAATCCATATTTGTAATTCCATTGTCTGCCCATTGTCATGGCCTGTGCCAGGGCATTGACGGCCTCCTTGTCCTTGTCCTTGTCCCTGTCTTTGTTCCTGTATTTGTCCCTGTTTTCGGAAAATAAAAAAAAGGCCCGGGCCAGCAGGGCCATGAACCGGGTTTGTGTCATTTTGTATGTGTATGCCAGGGAAAGGGCCTTTTCAATGTGCTGGTCAGATGATTCTTTTTCCTCAAAGGCAAATTGTATCTTTGCCGCCATAAGATGGCAGATGCTTAATATCATTCTGTTTCCCGTTGCCTTTCCCTTTTCAAGACAGGAAAGCGCGTGGAACCTGGCTTTGGGAAGGTTGTGCCCCAGCACATGATACCAGGCACAGATAAAATGATACAGGCCCTGCTGCCAGAGTCCCTGACGGTTCAACAGCGGTGTGATCTGGCTGAGGAATTCTTCAGCCAGGTCATATTTTTGAAGCCCCATGGCAGAAGCAGCCCCCTGGATTCTCAGCCCTGAAAAAATCAGATAAATCCCTGTTTTCTTCTCCATGGCCATGCCGTAACGGGCCGCAGCCAGCCCTTTTTCAAAATCACCGGTCAGCCAGAAATGAAAGGATTTCAGCTCCTGAAGCATTAAAAAGGGCAGGGGGGTTGTTTTTTCTTCGGAAACCCTGTCAAACATCTGTATAAGATGGGCTGCTGCCGGATGATCCCCCTGCATGATTTTGAGGATGATGATGGGCACAAAGATTTGAAAGGTTGAATTCACATCCTTGATCTGGAGCAGAAGCTGCCATCCTTTTTGGGTCCATTTTTCCATGGCGTGAGATTCAGGGCTGCGGTGGACCAGGGCATTGAGCATGGATATGGTCAGTTTCAGCTGAACATCAATCTTTTTTGTTTTTCCAAAGCGGTTTTCCAGTTCATTGTATTTGTCAAGCCAGGGATCAATCTCCTGAAACACATTAAACTGGTAGGTGATGGA
>JAWOEJ010000126.1:0-10630 GCA_046482845.1 Desulfobacteraceae bacterium
ATTAGATATCAGACCGACTCCTCGTCCGCCCTCACAAAAACGACGACCATGCACCCGAGTTCGTCGTACACCATGCACACGCCCGGATAGAAGCAGTTGTAGGACCTGTTTCCGTCCCGCACCGTAAGACTGGTGCCTATCTCGGGCCTGAAAGACGCCTCCGACCCCCCGTAGGGCATAAGGACGACGACTCCGTGGTCGGAAGCCCTGATATCTATGCACGGCACCGTATAGGTGCCTCCGGACACAGAGAATCCGACCGGCTTTCTGGTCTCAAGAAACTTCTGCTCCTCGGTCTTCTTCGGAGGCGGAGCCTACAAAAGGCTCCTCAAACTCAAATATTTTTGATCCAGCCGTTTTAAAAAAGAATATTTTTCCAACCCCTGGCAATAGGTCAAGCTGTGCAAGGTTAAAATCTTTTGCCGATAGTTTCGCTCATGGGAATGGACGATATCATAGGTTTGTGTGGAAACCAATTTATCTGTTTCTCTGATAAAAGAAAGGGTGTTCAAAACACTTGAGAAACCATAACGGGAAATGACCGGATGGAAAGTGATCCCATTTAAAAGTGTTTGATCACAGGTGCAGGCATATACATGGACGGTGTGCCCCTGCCTGGTTAACACTTTGGCAAGCTCCACCACATATCGTTCCTTTCCCCCGGACCGGTTGAATCGTTTGACCAGAAAAGCTATTTTCATATGATTTTTCGTTCATTTTGATTGAATTTTGAACCGTTCATGCCAAATGAGTTCCCTGCCGGCTCTGAGTCTTGATCCTCTTTTTTGGGTGAACTGCTTACCGAAAGCAGGGCGCTGCACCAGATCATTAGGAATCTTCCTTCTGAAAAAGTTGAAAAATGGCCATTGAACATACTGGTGGCACACCAGGCAAGCAGGACCCCGATTGCCATGATATGAAAAGATCCTTTAACCGGCTGCCTGAAAAAAGAAAAGATAAACAATAGAAAAACTATCAACCCCACGATGCCGTATTCAACCAGGATCAGGAGATATTGATTGTGGGGATCCTTCACCGGCTCTCCCTGCCATCCTTCCCTTCCAACCACCTGCGGTTTATATGCTGCCTCAAGTCCGCTGGTGCCATAGCCCAGAACAGGGTGTTCGAATTTTTTGAGCAGGTCAAAGGTATTTTTCCACATGACCACGCGGATCCCCATGGAGGTCACCTCAGGTGACTGTTCATAGGTTTTTATCTCCTCTATTCCCAAGAGCACCCTGTTTTTGGCAACAGGAGATGCCAGGAGCAGGGCAAGGACTACCAGGGGGGCCAGCACCAGTATCACCCACCTGATCTTCTTTTGAATTCCAAAAAAAGCAAAGGTCATGATCAAGACCATTAAAACCAGGTACCCGCTTCTGCCCGGTGTTATCATAAGGATGTTCAGGAACAGAACGACTGCGGATACCTTGAGGAGCCAGGAAGGGATAATTTCCCGGGAAAGGGGAAATCGCACCAGGACAAGACAGGCAAACATGGCAACGGAAAAGAGCATCCCCTGGGTGGCATGGTTACCCAAAACAATGCCTGCAGATTGGTGTCTACCCACATCCAATGCATGACAGGCAAAGGAAATCAATGCAGCAAGGGCCATCAACACAATAAAAATACTGACCATTCGCTGTTTCCACAGGGAATCGTTGTATACGCTAGCCACCAGGGGCACCAGCAACAGTTTGCGCCAGCTTCCCCACATATCAACGCTTTCTGACAACGGTGCTGCACTGTAAAGGACCCCTAAGCTGACCATGGCATACAAAATCAGGGCCATGGTCACCATGGGTTGATGAATCGCTGCCAACACTTGCTGGCGAAGCTGTTTAAAACTGATAAAACAGAGAAAAACCAGAATTTCAATCGCCACGGCGGCAGCTGTGGAAAAACTCAAAGTGACCATTTCGAGAATGATCAAGCTGCGAACAAGGGTCAGGGGATCCATTTTTTGAAATCCTGTTTTAAAGGAGTTAAAATCAGCCACTCTTCCTCAAATCAATTCCCATTAAGGGGTATAGATACTTTCTTCTAATAATTTTTACCTGCCATCCCAGTTGATCCATAAAGGTTCCCCGTTCCATGGTCTGGATGCTGGAGGGAAACAGGCCGGTGTGGGACCCCTGGTTCACAAGGGTCGGATCCACCCAGAAAATGGGAATCTTCTCGTCAGCCGTAATTTGGTCAATCAAATGATCGGCAGGCTGAGCAAATCCGTTTTTTTTGATCCACGCCACCATTTTTTCGGCTGTTTCCCGGTTGATCCAGTAGGAGTCCGCTGCCCTCACAAGTTCGGCCGGGTAAAGCATTCTGTTTTTTTGTTTTTTGGTCCAGGGCACATAAAGGGCACACCCGCTGCCCAGGCTGATATATCCGGTTCCTGACCAGTTTTCATGAAACTCTTCGATACACTGTTGGGAAAGGGCTTTAAAATTTTTCAGATCCATTAGCACATCATCCTCAAACACAAATCCGCCCTGGCTTGTCCCCTGGGCAATCAGCTCCCACGCCCGAATATGTTTCAAGGCGCAGGAAATGGCTGCGCCACTGAGATTGCCCCGGTATTGGTAGAATTCCAGAAGTTTCGGGGTAAGGTCTTCTTTGTCATGGTCCAGGATCCACTCAAAGGGTAGACCCAGTCTTGAAAATTGCTGGACAATGCTCTTTTCCCGATCCTCAAATCCTTTTTTTACATGAAGCACATAGCAGGTGTCTCTCATTTTTTCCCATCCATCCGATAAGTTCCCTTGTCTGTCATCATGTTCTGAAGTACCATGTGGGCACTGATCCCGAAAATCAGTCCTCCTGGGTGATAATTCCGTTTTTGCATACAATCTGCCGTGACTTGATCTGCTCTTTGAGCAGACCCTCGTTTATTTCCATGCGGTCTCTGTCATTTTCTTCATGCCAGAGATGAAAGCAAATGGCCTTAAAAGGATGCCCCCGTCGCCTCAACCCCAGGTTGAATAGTCTCAGTGCAAGTTCTGAATCTTCCCTTCCCCAGCCAATGAAATCCTGGTTAAATCCATTGACAGCCAAAAGGTCTTCCTTGAAAAACCCCATGTTACAGCTTTTTATACCAGATAGTTTCGTGTTTTCCAAAGCCGGCCAAAAAGGGAGCCTCAGGAGATGGTGGGTATGGGAAATTTTATTTTTCATGCCGGCCAAAATTAAGGCCAGGGTCTGTTTGGTATTTTCAAATAAAAAGGTTTCAGACCACTCCTTTTCTACAAGCACCCTTTTCCCCTGAAAAAAGCAGCCGCTCTTTGCCAGCTTCAGGTGGTCTTCCACAAAATGAATCTCGGGAATACAGTCCCCGTCCAGGGAGATGATATATTCTCCCGTGGTTTCCTTGATGGCAAGATTTCTGGCCCTGGCTGCCCTGAACCCTTTATCCTTCTGCCAGACATGTACCATGCGGCAGGAACCAGCCTGGGCAATGAGCTGTTTAACAAGATCCCTTGTCTCGAAGGAAGAGCCATCGTCTGCAATCACAATTTCATCTGGTACCCGTGTCTGACCCAAAAGTCCCTGAACCACACGCTTCAAGGCCCCGGGGCGGTTATAGGTGGTGATGATAACCGAAACGTTCATGGTTGCCCCTCCACAAGCGTTGCAATGCCCTCCATGACCTTTTCCACAGATATTTGTTCCATACATTCCATGGATGTGGGGCAGTGCCGTTTAAAACAGGGGCTGCAACCGATTCCTGCTCTGACAACGTTGCTGTTACTGCCATAGGGTCCTGTCCGCCAGGGTGCGGTGGCACCGAAAATTGCCAACACCTTAATCCCCACTGCCGCCCCTAAATGCATGGGGCCCGTATCTGTTGTGACCAGGAGAAAGGCCCGTTGAAAAAGGGCGGTCAGGGTCTTCAGGCTGGTGAGACCGGCCAGATTGATTCCCGGTTCCTTCATCATGGATAAAATGGCCTCCACCGCCTCGTGGTCGTCTCTCCCGCCTGTAAACACAATTTGTGCGTTATATCGATGTTTCAGCCTGTCTGCCAGATCGGCAAATTTTTGGTTGTGCCATAATTTTGTCTGCCAGGTGGCCTGGGGATTGATGCAGATGATGGGATCATTCTGGTCAATACCTGCCCGCGCTAAAAGAAAATTTAACGCCTGCCTCTCTTTTGGGGAGACAGCCAGATTATATGTCACTTCCCCCGTGGGAATACCCAGGTTTTCCAGCAGCAAAAGCCCCCGTTTCAGGGCGTGGATCTCCATGCTCACAGGAGGAATCCGCACATTATAGAATAAATGGCTGCTTTCCGCATGGGCCATGCCTTTGTCAAATCCGATTTTCTGTTTGCCCCTGGTCAGCATGACCATGATGCCGCTTTTGAGCAGCCCCTGGAAATCCAGGACCATATCATATTCTGTATCCCGTAACTCCTTAATAAAAGCTAAGATGCTTTTAAAGGCCTGGCTGTAACGGGGTGAAAACAATTGTTGGATCCACAATCTCCGTTTGGACAGGATCACCCGATCCAGGGAGGGGTGGCTATAAATCATGTCAGCAGCTGCCTCTTCTACAAGCCAGGTGATCCGGGCGCTGGGAAACTGTCTGCGCAGGGCATTCAGGGCAGGCAGGGTATGGATCACATCCCCGATGGCGCTCATTTTTACAATGAGAATATTGAGGGGTTCACCCATGGAGGATCTCCAGGGCTTTTTCTACCACCCTCTCTACGGTAATTGAGGACATGCAACGATGATCAATGGGACATTCCGGTTTCATGCAGGGCGCACAAGGCACCGGCACCCGAAGGATACTGCTGTTGGTATTTGAGGGCGAGGTTGCAAGGGAATCCGTGGAGCCGATAATGGCGATCTGATCAATGCCCAGTGCCGCTGCCGCATGCATGAGCCCTGAATCATTGGTAATGAAAAGGGAACAGGTTTCTATCAATGCAAATGCCATCCGAAGGTTTGTCTTGCCGGCGAGATTGATGCAGGAGTTGCCTGAGTCTTCGTTGATTTGACGGCCTAACGCCTCATCCCCAGGCCCCCCGAAAATAAGAATTTTTATGCCCAGGAGGCTGGAAAGCCTCTGGGCCACCTGGGCATATCTTTGGGGAAACCATCTTTTGGCAGTACCGCCGGTAGCCCCGGGGTTAATGCCGATCACCGGCTTTGTCAGATCGATTGAATTTTCATGGAGAATAGCCTGGGCATTTTTTTTTTCAGCCAATGTAAGGAAAAGCTCTGTGTGTCTGCCGTCAGGGGCAAGGCCGACACCCTTTAAGATGCCGATGTAGTAGTCAATCAGATGTCTTTTTTTCAAAACCGGATCAAGCTTGATGCTGGGGTTTAAAAGCAGGGTTCTGGCATCGGTGTCATACCCGAGACGTTCTGGAATCCCGGCAAGAAAACTTAACAGTGCCGCTTCAAAGGCATTTTGCATTAAAATAGCCAGATCAAACCCATGAGGTCTCAGATCCTTTGAAAGGCGAAGGGTCCCGATCCCCTTTTTATGGCGGCCCTGGTTTTCATACACAAGAATATCATCAATATAGGGGTTGTTTTCATACACAGGGATCACCCAGGGCTTGGCCAGAACAGTGATCCGGGCCTGGAGAAAATTCTTCCTCACCCCCCGGACCACCGGGGTGGTCATAATGGCATCCCCGACCCAGTTGGCCGCCCTGATCAATATCCGTGCCTCACAGCTGTCTTTAAGCCTTATTTTTTGCATATTTTCTCTTGCTGCCAGACAGCCACTGGTTGGATAAAAAATTTAAAAAATTCATGATTGGGGAAGAATGCAATAGGATTTTGTTTTCCAGCGGTTGTGCACCCAGAAATACTGATCTGGATATCTGCGCACCATGGCTTCAATGGCAGCAGTATAATTCTGGGTGTTATTTTCAAGATCTTTGATCCGATCTCCTGTGTCTTCAAGGGGAATTTCCGGTAAAAATTCAATGAGAAATTCTCTGTTTTTCCGCATGGTATACATGGGCAGAACCGGTGCTTTGGTCCTTATGGCAAGTGCTGCCAATCCACTATTGGTGCAGGCGGGGCGCCCAAAAAAATCCACAAAAACCCCCTGGTACCAGTCCACATTCTGATCCAGCAAGGTTCCCACAACTCCTCCGGCCCTCAAAATAGCATCGATTTTTCTGGAGGCCCCACGTATGGGAATCATGGTCACCCCAAAGCGCTGCCGGATATCCAGGATCAACCGCTCAAGGGGTTTGAAATCCAATTTCCGGTAAATGGCGTACCCGGGTAACCCTGTCTCTTCAATGGCAGTAATCAAAAGCTCAAAATTGCCCATGTGGCAGGTGACCACAATTACCCCCCGACCCTTGTCATGGGCTTTTTTCACATGTTCAATGCCTTTGATGGTAAAGTGGGACAACAAGGTTTGCTTGTCAAGCCGGCAGGACCAGGCCACTTCAAACAGGATATTGGCAATATTTTTAAACACCTGCTTTCCCACCTGCCTCGCCTCGGAAGGGGACATCCGGCCTTCAAACGCCTGCTGAAGATTGTCCAGTGTCACGGTTCTGTGACGTTTATCCAGACAATACCATAACAATCCCAGGCCATGGGCACAAAAATCTGCAAGCCAAACAGGCATATGTCCCACCAGATACATCAGGAGTTTTAATAATTTATAAATTTTCTCGTCACTCACATTATCAGCCTTGATCTAATAAAATTTTCAAAGACATGGGCAATTTCAAGTCAATTCACTATGGGTTCTGCGTATTTTATCGACAATGGCGGAGGTGCTTTTGTCTTCGAACAGAGAAAGGACCTCCACCTGCCCACCCCAAGATAGCATCAGATCTGCCCCGACCACGGTTTCCGGTGTGTAGTCCCCTCCCTTGACCAGGATATCCGGCCTCAGAGTCTTTAGCAGGTTAATTGGCGTATCTTCATCAAACATAACCACAAGATTTACACAATTCAGAGCCGAAAGAATGGCAGCACGATCCTCCTGGGCCAGGATCGGTCGCAAAGGGCCTTTGATTCGGCTGATGGATCTGTCTGTATTAAGTCCGACAACGAGTCGGTCCCCCAGAGTTTTGGCCCGCTGTAAAAGCGAAATATGGCCGGGATGGAGAATGTCAAAACATCCGTTGGTGAATACGATTTTTTGGCCCAGCATCCGCCATTGTTCCACCAAACTCTGCGCACCGGGCAGATCACATAGCCCGGGGTGACTCTCTCGGGCTGCATTGGCTGCCGATTTCAGGTCTGCATGGGTCAGGGCATAGGTACCGACACGGCCGACCACTTCGCCGGCGCCTAAGTTGGCCAACTGCATGGCTTGCTCCATGGGGCATCCAACCGCGTATCCAGCTGCGATAAGGGCGATGACCGTATCTCCGGCCCCTGAAACATCAAAGACCTCTCTGGCTTGAGAGGGCAGCGAATGTGACGTGCCCGATCTTGTATAAAGACTCATGCCTGCACTGCCCCGAGTGATCAGCAGGTGGCCCAGCTGGTAGCGTGCCATGATTTTTCGTGCAGCTGTCTTTAGAGGATCCGAAGGTATCGTCATCAGCTGGCATGCCCGGTCAAATTCTTTGAGATTTGGCGTGATGCAGATGACTCCGGCATAAGCACTCCAATCATCCTGCTTGGGATCTATAAAGACCGGTACATCCTTCGCCTTGGCCAAAGTAATGCATTTTTTCAAAAAATATGATGTCAGAAGCCCTTTGCCATAATCGGATATGATAACCGCATCCGTTTGTTTGAGCTCTTGCTCGATCTTATTAAAAACGTTGTCTCGAAGGGTATCGTTTATGCCTGCACAACGTTCTTCGTCCAGGCGGACTACCTGCTGGTTACCGCCCATGATTCGGGTCTTGGTCACAGAGGGTAAAACAGAAGAACGAACCGACGCATTTTCAATTCCTCGTGAGGCCAGGAGCTCGCAAATTTCATCGCCTGCAGGGTCTTGGCCGAGTATGCCGGCCAATACGACCTGGCACCCGATCCCGGTCAGGTTGGCAGCTACATTTCCTGCCCCGCCCAAACGACAGGTGCGGTCTTGGATATGGACCACGGGTATAGGGGCCTCTGGAGAAATGCGGTCCACAGTACCCCATACATAGCGGTCCAGCATGATATCTCCCAGCACCAAAATACGGGCTTTGGTAAAATCCGGTAAAAAGATGTTCATGCCTGCTCCATTAGGCGGACTTCAATACCCCCGGCGATACAGTGGATGAGAAAAATATGTGCTTCTTGGATTCTGGCAGTGTCTTGTGTCTTTACTATCAAGGGAAGGTCCATTTCTTTGGCTACTGTCCCGCCGTCTCTACCCAAAAGCCCGATGGTGAATATTCCCATTTTCCGGGCAGTTTGAACCGCATTTAGGATATTGGGGGAGTTGCCAGAGGTAGAAATTCCGATAAGCGCGTCGCCTGGCCTGCCGATGCCTTCCACCTGCCGGGCGAAAATTTCATCAAAGCCGTAGTCATTACCTACTGCTGTCAAAACTGAAGAGTCCGTTGTCAAGGCGACTGCCGGCCAAGGGCGGCGTTCTTTTCTGAAACGCCCCACTATCTCAGCGGCAAAATGCTGGGAGTCCGCAGCTGATCCGCCATTTCCACAAATCAGGAGTTTTCCGTCATTCCTGATGATGTCAACACAGGTATCCACTGTATGTTGCATTAAGTCCTCAAGGGTTTTGACCTGCCGCATCACGGCATTGTGGGCTGACATGCTCTGCAAAAAAATATCTTCAAGAGCGTTTGCTGGTGTATGTTTTTGGCTCATATAAATAATTCCTGCAATATTTGAAATAAGCTTGAAGTTTTCTATCTGATGGATGCGTATTCCTGCACAGCTGCAGCAAACAACGGAAGCATGATTTCATGATGACCTGTTATGGCAAATCCTTTACCGCCTTTTGAATTTGGCCTGTTAACGACATTGACCGTGGGGCGATAATGCTGAATCATATCGAAATTGGCGGTCGTGAAGTTATGAACGTCCGGGTGCAAATTTCTTGCAACAGCCAGACACTTTAAAAACACCTCCGGCATGACCACTGCGCTGCCTAAGTTCAGAACAATACCCCCATTTCCCAACTTTGCAACAGCGGCGCATAAAATATGGAAATCACGCAAGGATGCTTTGCCGATAGCTCCACCATCGGCGCTCGGGTGCTGGTGGACAATATCCGTGCCGATGGCAACATGAAGTGTATAGGGAAGGGAAAGCCTTCCACATGAAGCCAGAAGAGATCTTTCCAGGTATGGCGATTTTTCTTCAATAAGCATGTTGCCTATGATCTGTCCAAAACCATATTCCGTCTCTGCCGCAATTATGGCTGCGTCATTGACAAAGGCTGCTGTATCATGGGCCATGCCAAAAGAACCATCTTCAATCTGTGAGAGGACGTCTTCCGATGTATGTCCAAATCTTGCCAATTCCACATCATGAATGGCTGCCGAGCCGTTTGACGCAAAATGAGAAATAAAACCCTGTTCCGCCAGGTTTATCAAAATCCTCGAACAACCGGTTTTGATAACATGCCCGCCCAGCATTGCGATGACCGGTTTTCTTTTCTCTTTGGCAGAAACAACAGCCCTGGCTACAGCCTTGAAATCATCCGCTTTGAGTAGGGGGGCAAGGCTTTCTAAAAAATCAGAAAAACTGCTGCCTGGATTCAATGGCTTGGCTTCAAAAGATTCACTCACTTTTGAGTGTCTTTGACTTGCGGGGTATGTTTTCAGTAATCGATTGTCTATTTTCGGATAAATTTTCATATGTCACTTTTTTATCTTCGATAGGACTTTCTTGGTAAATTGTAACAGATTCCCGCCCTTGAACAGGAAACCTGGTATTCCCTTGTTTTTAGCCAATATCATGTCTTTTTCAGAATCACCAATAACAAAACTATAATCCATATTAATATTCATCATTTTCTGGGCTTCATCTATCATACCTGATTTTGGCTTCCGGCAATGACAATCCGTTTTGTATTCACCCAAAGCTTCTCGTGGATGATGAGGACAAAAACATATGTAATCTATATGGGCACCGATTTGTAACAACTCTTTGCAAATCAATCCCATGAGTTCATGGAACGAATTCTCAGTGAAGTAACCACGACCGATCCCTGATTGATTCGTAACAAGAATAACCAGGTATCCTTTATCATTAAGGTATTTTATTGCTTCCTGAGCTCCGGATATCCAATCAAAGTTTTCACGTGTGTGCACATAACCATAATCTATATTGAGCACACCATCCCGATCTAGAAACGCCGCTGGCTTAGATTGACAGATTGGTAGTATCATATTGTCTCTTTAGCGGTCATGTGACATTTCGTTTGGTTGTAACCGGAGTTAAAACAGGTATTTCCAGATTTTCCAGCCGGGTGAATCATCTTGCCTCTGCCACTGGGGCGTCTGCATCATGTATTCCGGATTTCTGCGCCGGAGTTCATTTATTTTTGCCTGGCGCTCCTGTTCGATTTTTTCCCAGGCCGTGGTGGTCCGGTCAAACACCTGCTTGTTGATGCCGGCGGCTATGCGGCTCACTTTTTCGATGAGTTCGTCACTGTCTTTGGATTGTTCAAAAAAGGCCATGTACCGTTTGTTTTCGATATCATGCACCATGACATCGATGCTGAAGGAACC
>JAWOEJ010000127.1:0-7482 GCA_046482845.1 Desulfobacteraceae bacterium
GCCCCCAGCGGTTGCCTGTCAGGAACGGGAACGACGAAGCATGAAATTGACTATAGCTGTGTACTGATGGCTGACGTCTGATGGCTTTCTTTAAAAAAAAAGCCCTGGCAGTATCTGTGTACTGCCAGGGCCTTAACACGCCATCAATTTTTTCCTATCATGGATAATAGGTCAGACTTAAAGTGACAAAATACGCATCTCCTGAACCGTCATACAGATAAGGCTTGTCATCATCATAGTCCAGATAGCTCAAGCCGCACCCTATGGAAAAATCTTCATCCAGAGCATACACCGCGTTCAAAGAAATATCAGTCTGGGCAATATCCAGTTCCGAATAAGAATCAACCATATGCAGGTCATAGTGGTAACTCTCCATCCCGGCAATTTGGGAGCACAGATCTGTGTAATCGGCCAGACTGTCCATGCCCGAGTCAGAATCCGTATAGGTCCCGCTCAGGGTCAGGTTTAATTTCTCTGTGGGACGGTAATTCACTGCAGCCATGAAGGTATGGGTTTCAGATTTATAGTCAGATTTTTCACAGTACGAGCAAGCCTCGCTCGTTGTAATACCGCCCGCTCAACCGTCAAAAACAGGAATGTTGGCCAGGGTTTCTGTCTCTGTCCAGTCGTACATGTAGGAAAAATTAAAGCTCAACTGCTGAGTGGGAATAAAGGAAAAACTTACCGCAGGCACATGGGATTCCTTTTCCCAGTCCAATACATCGGTTTCATCATTTTCCTCATCAATAAAGCGGTAACTCAGGTTGATGAAAAAATTACTCAGCACAGACCAGTTGATATCTGCAAACACTTCATGGGCAAGGGTCGGCTGATTGCTTAAATCTGCAATTCTATGCAAATGTCTTTCCCAGTACTGGGTTCCGTTGAAGGCACCGCCTGAATCTGCTGTAAAGGCCTGCTCACAGGCACCGTTTACAAAATTGAACGGATCATCGGTATCCTCCAGTTTATAATTCAGGCGCATCTTGACCCGCTGGAAGGGCCGGGTCGACATGCCGACCTTGAAGGTATTGGTGGTTGTTTCCGTATCGCCGCTGTCATCCACAGCAAAGTCATCCCGGTCCACCTCTTCCCATTCATATCCAAAATTTACCGATGTCTTTCTGAAAAGCTGATAGCGGGCGTCAAATCCCATGGTCATGATATCCCTGGACAGGGCAGATTCCCTTATATAATCCGGATCAAAACTGGTGTAACCCAGAGCCGGATTATGATCATACCAGGTATACCCGGCATTAAGGCCGGCAACGGAAAGGGGTTCATTAATATCTACATAGATATCATCATTGTCAATATCCATGTATCTGAACTTGGCGCTTAACTGCAGGCCTGGAAAATAATTGTTGGTCAGCTTGACATCCACTGTATTGGAATCCGTTTCCAGATCATAATCGTTGTTTTCCGTATTGGAAAACACATAGGATGCAAAAAAAGCTGATTCTGCCGGAAGCAGCGCACTGAACCGAACCGTGTGCATGTCTTTTTCCATGCTGGGAACCTGATCATAGTAAAGCGCCTCATCCCCGTACTGGATGCGGTCGTCAAAAATATCCCCAAGTCCTCCGGGATGGGTAGGGTCATCATAGTAATTTAAGGGAGAGGCACCCCGTTCATTGAATTCTCTGTGGAAATAATCATATTCCATTGTAAGATTACTGAACTTTTTGCTGAAACCAGCCTTGTAGTCCTCAGTTTCCTCATTAATCTCCCTTGAATGACTGGTCACATGACAGGTGCCGCAGTGGCTCAGGGTCATGGCCTGTCTCTGACCTTCCTTCTTCTGCCTGCGGTAGTTGAAATGAACGCTTGTACCCGGGCTGAAGGGAAGATTCAGGGTGGTATCGCTCTTTTGTTCTGAACGCTGGATAATATAATCTTCTCCGGCATTAAAATCCTCATGGCTGACAACCACGGCCCCTGTTTTACCGCAGAGATTGTCCATATCATCATGATCCAGCCAGTGCTCAAAACTGTCGTAGGTGAAGTCTTCAAGAATAATCCGTTTATAATCACCGCTGACCTTTCCCTTATAATCATCCTCATTAAAATAACGGCCTGAAAAATCCAGATAAAGCCCTTTCTTCATTGCCTTTCCGGAAACATTCATACCAGGACCGGATGAATCATGGTCCAGCGGTATATACTCTCCAATTTTGCCTGGATAATCATCGTGATTATCATAATGATAATCAATTCCAAGCTCAAGATCATAGACAGTGTCTTCCCCGTCTTCTGCCCATGCATAAAAGGAAAGTCCGCAAACAAATATAAACACCAAAAAAATTGGCATGCTTCTTTTTATGAAAATCATAATTAAGCCCCTTTTTTCTTTTGCCTTGATTGCAATCTAAAAAGCCACTACCGGGTCAGCGCCTTTCCTTGACCTGGCACAGACTGTGACGGCTGATCCGATCCATGGATTCTCGGATGACACTGGGTACACTTTGTTGTATAGGATTTTGTCATCCCTTCCGAACATGAATGAATGTTTCTGTCGTATATATCAGTCACATCTCCCTCGACTGCAACTTTACCGGGATGAAAATGAAACTGATGACACTGCAGACAGAGAAAGGGTTCATTCTGCACAAGCAGATTGTTGGCTACTGTACCGTGTGCATCATGGCAGATAGCGCAGTCTTCGACAACAGGCGCATGCTCAAAAATAAAAGGGCCCTGTTTGGACGCATGGCAATCCAGGCAGAGATCGTTGGTCCGCTCCGCTGTCTTTAAATTGCCGGCAACGCCTCCATGGGGCTGATGACAGTCACTGCAGTCCATCTTTCCCTCTTTGATGGGGTGATGGGATGGATAATAGGTCTTTGCTCTAATGCTTTTGTGACAATCATAGCACATACCCGGCTGCTGACTTATCAAAAGATTGTCCTCTCTTGAGTGCGCTGTGTGACAGTCTGTACAGGCCACATTGCCCAGAGCATGACCGCTTCCCTGCCAGTTCATAAGTGTCCCGGACCTGTGGCATGACAGACATACGGCAGCTGACTCCCCTTTTGAAATGTAATCAAAGCAGATAATATCAGCCGGATCTTCACTCGCCTCATGCAAACTTCCAGGACCATGACAGGATTCACACCCCTTTTTTGATCCTACAACCTCGAAATCGGCGATCCTTCCATGTATGGTCTTGTCAAAACTCTCTTCCATTTCATAGTGACAGTCAAGACAGGCCAAGTCCCCGATATATTCTGCATCAGGGATAACCGGTACTTTGGCTGCTTTCCTTGATATGTCCTCTGAGACACACCCGGCTGAAATAAGAATGAGCAGAACAGCACCACATGCAGAAAATAAAAATTGCTTCATTTCATTCCTCCCTCCTTCCTTATTCGTTTTCTTCTAAAGGTGACAGGCCATGGGGAAAAAAAGTTTTTCTTCCACCAGGACCTGCCATAACTTCACCTGTAGAATTATAAGATCTCTGATTTATCCCTCAGGACATCAGAGATGATGGCTATTTTAAGGCAGCAGTATTAAACTTAGACAAAGCAGCCTTTTTATAAATTATTAAAAAATAACTATTCATTTTATGAATCAAATAATATAAATAATGAAGTGATTGTTAATAAAATTATATGGAGTTTTATACGCCTAGCTTTATGACTTGTCAATATAAATTGTTTATGTTATATAAAACAGTATTATATAAAATACCAGTAACCGCCAGGTAGAACATCACCGGAAGGATGGCTTTGCCTTCCGGATCATTTCTTTGCTGTACCCCTGCAGGTCATGGGTAATATAAAAACAGGAGGAATTGTAGATGCATAACAAACAGCTGTCCGAAACCCTTGAAGATTATCTTGAAACCATATTGCAGCTGCAGAATACCAAAACTGTAGCAAGGTCAAAGGATATTGCTGAAAAGCTCAATATTAAACGCGGCTCTGTCACAGGAATGCTGAAAAAACTGGCAGAAAACAAACTCATCCATTACGAACCCTATGGTTATGTCACCCTTACACCGGAAGGAAGAGATATTGCTGAAGAAATACAACAGCGCCATATGTTTTTAAAGGATTTTTTTGAAAGAATACTGCAGATAGATAAAGACAAAGCCGACAAAACCGCCTGCCGTATGGAGCATGCAATGGATAAGGAAACATTTTCCAGGTTCAAGGCCTTTCTGAAAAAAGTCGATGCCTGTCCCAAATGCTCCCGTGATTACTGACATAGAACAAACTGTAGACAACCCCGGATAATTTTTTTTATATGAAAAAATTATACAAACATCTGAATTCGTTCATGTTGTGCTGTGCCCGTCGAGGCACGGCCGTTATCCAGAAAAAAAAATTTAAACGGGAAGCTTGATAATAAAAGCACTTCCTTTGCCAGGCTCTGAGTTGACAATCATTTCCCCACCGTGGTTTTCAGTAATGATAAAAAAGGACACTGAAAGACCAAGCCCAGTTCCCTCTCCCACCTTCTTTGTTGTAAAAAAAGGCTCGAACACCCGTTTAGCCGTCTCTCTGTCCATACCCGGCCCATTGTCCCTTATTTCAATAACGACCCGGGAAGTATCCGGGTCAAGGGCAAGTGTGAGGGTAAACCGGGGATGATATTCCAGAGCGCATTCTTTACTGAAACTGAACATGGCGTGGGCACCATTTGTTAAAATATTTAAAAACACCTGCTGAAGCTTTCCCGGCTCACATAAAATATGTGGCAGATCCTTTTGAAAATGTCGTACAATTTTTATCTGTCTGAAATCATATTTTTTCTTGAGATCATAATCGCTGCCTGCAAGGGACAGGGTTTCATCAAGGAGATCTGCCAGGCTGCATAACGTCTTGCTGGCATCTCCCTTTCTGGCAAAGGACAGCATATTTTTTACAATTTCAGCCGCTTTCAAGCCTGACCCATGAATATTGTCCAGCATTTCAGGAACGCCTCGATCCTTAAGAAAGGCAGTGATGGTCTCCATGTCGGTTCCCAGCGCCTGTGCAACGCTTACACTGGCAGGAATTTTTCTGGTAAGCCTGTTGCGTAAGACATCTGCGGTCTGGATCATCCCGGCCAGGGGATTATTAAGTTCATGGGCCATACCAGCGGCCAGGCCGCCCACAGAAAGCATTTTTTCCGACTGGATCATCATCTCTTCCATTCTTATCTTTTCTGTAACATCGTCCAGACGGAGTACTGCCCCCTTGACTTTACCTGCAATAAGAGGATAAATGGTGAGATCTTCATAAATGGTAGCCTTTTGTGCCTTTCTGGCGCGTTTTAAAACAGTCTTGGTTGTGCAGCGATCAATGCTCTCTAAAATCTGATCCATATCAAAGGCCAGGCCGGAGAAAGCCTCGGTTACAAACCTTCCCTTTACCGTCTCAGGCTTTATGCCCGACTCCAGTGAAGCGCTGCGATTGTACCGGGTGACCCGCCCCCGGCTGTCCACTCCGATAAGAATGGAAGGCATGGAATCAAAAATATCATCAATATACTTTTTGGCCCTCAACAATTCCATTTCTGCTTTTTTCTTCTCGGTGATATCCACGGCAATGCCGAGAAAAGCTGTAGTACCGGTTTCAGAACTTTTAACAGGGTTCACCACCAGTGACACACAAATATGACTGCCGTCTTTTTTTACATACGTCCATTCCCTTTGTTCATAGCCGTACTTATGGGCTTTTATGGAAAAAACCTCATTTTTATTCACAGGGAATTTAAATTCTTTTGTAAGTTCTTTTTCCCTTTTCTCAATTTCCGATGTCAAATGAAAAAAGCTGACAGGCTTTTTTCCAACGATTTCCTTTTCCGAGTACCCCAGCATCTTTTCAGCCCCCCGGTTGAATATGGTGACAATACCGTTTTTTCCCGCGGAGATGATGGCAACCTCAGAGGCGGACTGCAAAAGATTAAACAACAGAGCGTTGGTTTTTTCAAGCTGGGATCTTGTGGTTTCCACTTTTTCAACAAGCCGGCCAAAGGTCTTTGTCATCACGCCGATCTCGTTGTCCGGCTGACGGGATCCGGCCTCCTGGATACGGTTTAAAATCTGTTTATCAGAGTGTCTTGAATAGGAATCCATAATCAGAACCGTTTCTTCCAGGGGTCTGCCCAGATGATAGTCCAGAAAAATAAAAAAACAGGCAATGGAAATGGACAGAATAACCAGCCCTATCCCTGTGATCAGGAAAAAGGATTTCAGGGTATGGTTCCTTATATACCGACTGGACAGCCCAATCCGTACAAACCCGATAAAATCGCCCTTTCCTGACAATGCCCTGTAAAGTTCTGTTTCGCCGTTTTCAAGGGGTTCAACCAGAATTTTTCGCCCTGTTTTATACAATTCACTTATTTTTTCGATGTTCACCTGTTTATCTTCAAGCTGACCACAGAAATCAACAATATCGCCGACCAGGTTGTACACGACAATATATTTTAAATGGGGGGACGCACTGAGCATGGAATTTATGGTTTCAGAAATTCTGTCATAGGCCAGGGTCTGAACAATGGGATCAACACCTGCTATGGCAATGTGCCTTACAGCAAGCCTGCCGCTTCGCATCATCTCTTTGTTCAGATTTTTATACTGAAGGAAACACAGAATAACGGTAATGGCACTCATTAAAAAAACGGCAGCTATTGCGTGAATCACAATAACCCTGAAAAATAATTTTCCGGCTTTTTCAGTTTTCATTTTTACTGACCTGGAACGGAAGAAATAGGATAAACAAATCTGTGCAGGGACATTTTTTCCGGCCATACCAGCCTGGGCGCTTTATTCTGAACCTGAATCACCACCATTTTATGCCCGATATTCATGCCCCTGTTGTCAAACACCACTTTTCCGAAAAAAATTTCAGTGTCAAGACTGCGGATATTTTTTAAAACGGCCTGAGCACATAGGCTGGAGCATTTTTCAATGGCCAGCTGATAAATAATACATCCGGCAGATGCCTGAGCATTCTGATAGGTTGGGGAATGGCTGTAGTGCTGCTTGAACATGTCTGCATAGGCCTGGCTGGACCCGAAAACCGGGCATGTAAACCCGGCACTGGGAGACCACTGGCTGATCCCGGTCATATATTCAGCCTTTTCTCCCAGATCAGTGATAAAATTCTTCTGGGTCGGTCCCAGGGTCATGACCACGGCTTTGGGTGAAAACCCTGTGATCTGCGACATCTGAAATACAAAATTGACCGAATCCCTGTAATGTCCGCAGAACACAACAATATCAGGCGAACAGGCAGCCATCTCTTCAAGATAAACAATAAAATTTTCCCTTTCCTCAGGAATGAGGCCGTGATAGACTTCAGAAAAATTGTATTTTGCCCCCCATATGCTGGCCCCTTTGGCCACACTTCGTGTAAACAATTTGTCCATTGTGAGAACTGCATATGTTTCTGGCGGTGCGTTTAATTGACAGACCATGGCAAAAAAATCCCTTAAATACCAGCTGGCAGAGGTAAGAGACGCAAAAGTCCTTCTGCTATTACGGCT
>JAWOEJ010000151.1:0-14625 GCA_046482845.1 Desulfobacteraceae bacterium
GGGAGAACAGGACGCTTTGCCGACGGAAGATACCAGGGTCTTGTTTATCTGGACAGCACAAAGGAGAACAATTTTTTGCCGGACCTGCCAGATGCGCCCTGTGATCTGATCTATCTGTGTTTTCCCAACAATCCCACCGGTGCCACCATAACAAAGGCCGGGCTTGAAAAATGGGTGACCTATGCCAGGGAAAACCAGGCGCTGATTCTTTTTGATGCGGCCTATGAGGCCTTTATCCGGGATGATTCCCTGCCCCGTTCCATTTATGAAATCAAGGGCGCAGAAGAGGTGGCTGTAGAGTTTAGAAGTTTTTCCAAAACAGCAGGGTTTACAGGCACCCGGTGCGCCTATACCGTGGTGCCCAGAGCCTGTACGGTTTTTGATGAAAACGGTGAAAAAACAGGGCTCCATGCCCTGTGGAACAGAAGACATTCCACAAAATTCAACGGGGTCTCCTATCCTGTTCAGCGGGCTGCTGAAGCAGTTTATTCTGAAGAAGGGGCGGTGCAGACAAAGGCGCTGGTGTCCTATTATCTGAAAAATGCAGATCTTATCAGAAGGACAATGGATGACCTGGGCTTTGACTGCGTGGGCGGTGAAAATTCTCCCTATATATGGGTAGATGGAAACGGCAGGGATTCCTGGGAATTTTTTGATATGCTCCTGTCCAAAGCCGGAGTGGTCTGCACCCCCGGGGCAGGGTTTGGGATGTGCGGCCGGGATTATATTAGAATCAGCGCCTTTAACAGCAGGGAAAATATTGAAGCCGCCATGGTAAGAATAAAAGAGGCCTTGAAATGAATCAGTTTTTCAGGGTCAGAAGTCTTGACGAGGTTTTTGCCCTTATTGATGAATTCCCCTGTCTTGCAGATGAAGAAGTGCCTGTCCAGGAGGCATGTTTGAGAACTCTGGCCCAGACCATCAAGGCAGGCGAGGATATCCCGGGGTTCAGGCGGTCCACCATGGACGGCTATGCCGTTGCTGCCAGGGCCACCTATGGCGCTTCCGAGTCAAATCCGGCGTGGCTTGGGCTGACAGGCGGCGTTGCCATGGGGGAGGTTCCGGATTTTACCCTGAATCATGGCCAGGCAGCCAGAATATCCACCGGAGGAATGCTGCCCAGGGGCGCTGACAGCGTTGTCATGATTGAGCATGCAGACCCTGTGGGTGAGGATGCCCTGGAAGTGTATAAAAGCGTTGCCCCCATGCAGCATGTCATTGAAAGGGGAGAGGATTTTGCAGAGGATGCAACCATATTAACGCCGGGTACCCTTATAAGACCCCAGGAGGCGGGGCTTGCCGCTGCGCTGGGGGTTTCCCGGTTAAAGGTGTTTAAGCGGCCCAGGGTGGGCATCCTTTCCACCGGGGATGAGGTGGTCCCGGTAGATCAAACTCCCGGCATGGGCGAGATAAGGGATATCAATTCCTATACCCTGGCCGGTCTTGTCCAGGAGGCAGGGGCAGAACCTGTCCTTTACGGCATTGTTAAAGATGATGAGCAGGCGCTTTTCAGGGCCGTTGAAAAGGGCGTGAAGGAAACAGATATGCTGATGATTTCCGGCGGGAGTTCCGTGGGGGTCAGGGATTTTACCGTAGATACCTTTTCCAGGCTGGAAAATACAGAAATGAAAGTTCACGGTATTTCCATCAGTCCGGGCAAACCCACCATACTGGCAAAATCCGGCAGAAAACCGGTATGGGGCCTTCCCGGCCATGTTGTGTCCGCCATGGTGGTTTTTAAAATTGTGGTGCTGCCCTTTCTAAAAAAAATTCAGGGGCGCAGTGATATCCTGACCTCAAACGTTAAAATTCCCGCTGTACTGTCCAGAAATATCGTATCTGCCCAGGGTCGAAGGGATTTTATAAGGATAAGGTTTCGTAAAAAAGATAAGACTTTGTTTGCAGAACCAGTCCTCGGCAAATCCGGCCTGATCAGAACCATGGTTCATGCCCACGGACTTCTTGAAATCAGTGAGAATCTTGAGGGAATTGAAAAAAATACCCGGGTGGAGATAATCCCCCTCTAGGAAAAGGTTGAATAAATGAGTTTGCACCGTAATGTATACCTTGACATGAAAAATATAAAAGAGGCAAAGGCCCTTTTGTTTGATGAATTTTCCCATTATCCGTTTTCAGATTATGAGTCGGTTCAGCCGTCAGCGGCTGTGGGCAGGGTGATGATCGAGCCGGCAGTGGCGGCCCTTTCCTCTCCCAGTTTCCATGCGGCAGCCATGGACGGAATTGCTGTTAATGCTGAAATTACCTACGGGGCCAGTGAAGAAGCACCGAAAACCATTGAACCGGGTAAAAATGCCTTCTGGGTGAATACCGGCCATGTCCTTCCGGATGGGTGCAATGCTGTGATCATGATCGAGTATCTGAATATTATCAGTGACAATGAGATTGAAATTGAAGCCCCGGTGTTTCCATGGCAGAATGTCAGAAAAATGGGGGAAGATATTGTTGCAACAGAGCTGCTCTTTCCAAGGGAACATGTGATCACGCCCTATTCAGTGGGAGCGCTGCTGTCCGGCGGTGTGTTTTCAGTCAAGGTGAGAAAAAAACCGCGGGTATTGATTATCCCTACGGGTAACGAGCTCAGGCAATGGCAGAAGATCTCACAAACCGGGCTTGAACCCGGAGACGTCATTGAATCCAACTCCTCTGTTCTTGGCGCCCTCTGCCGGGATTACGGGGCAGACCATGTAACAAGCCCCATGATGAAAGACAGCCTGGACGGTATAAAAGCCGCGGTCAGGGATGCGGTTCAGGAAGACTATGACATGGTATGCATTATTGGCGGCTCTTCAGCCGGATCAGAGGATTTTGCAAAACCAGTGGTATCAGCCCTTGGCAGGGTGATTCTGCACGGCGTGACCATGATGCCGGGCAAACCTGTGCTGTTTGGAAAAATTGAAAACACGCCGGTCTTTGGCATTCCAGGGTATCCCGTGTCAGCCATTGTGGCCTTTGAGCAGTTTGCAGGTCCCCTTCTGCTGAAAATGCAGGGGCTTCCTGAAAAAAAGAGAGACACCATAGACGTGGAACCGGCACGGAAAATCGCATCCAAACTCGGACAGGAAGAGTTTGTCCGGGTAAAAATCGGGTCTGTGGACAACCGGCTAATCGCTTCCCAGCTGCCAAGGGGATCTGGCAGCATTACCACCCTGACTGAAGCCGACGGCATCATCCGGATACCTGTGGAAAGCGAAGGCGCTGCCCAGGGGGAAAAAGTCAAGGCAGAGCTGATCCGGCCCCTGTCAGCCATTGAAAACACCATTGTTATTATTGGATCCCATGACAATACCCTGGATGTTCTTGCCGACCAGATCAGACGGATATCAGGTAGTGTGAGTATCAGTTCCAGCCATGTGGGCAGCATGGGAGGACTTATGGCCATTAAAAAAGGGGCCTGCCACATGGCAGGGTCCCATCTTCTGGACCCTGACGACGGGTCATACAATATTTCCTATATAAACAAGTATCTGCCCGGTGAAAAACTCTGGGTGATCAATCTGGTGATGAGGGATCAGGGTCTTATCCTGCCAAAAAACAATCCTGAAAACATCAAAGGACTTGAGGATCTGAAAGACAGAGATCTGTTTTTTATCAACCGCCAGGCAGGGTCCGGCACACGGGTGCTTTTTGATTATAAGCTAAAATGCCTGGGGATAAACCCCTCAGATGTGTCAGGATATGAAAACGAGGAGTATACCCATATGTCCGTTGCAGCGGCTGTGCTGTCGGGACGGGCCCATGCCGGGCTTGGCATACATGCGGCGGCAAAGGCCCTTGACCTTGATTTTATTCCCGTTGTAACAGAAGAATATGATCTTGTTATTCCGGACCGGTTTTATGCTGCAGAAAATGTTCAGATGCTGATACAGACCATTAAAACCGATGAATTTAAAAAACGTGTTAATGATCTTGGCGGTTATTCCACAAAAAAAACAGGCAGTGTTATGCTCTCGCCCGGCTAATGTTTGAACGGTTCACGGCAAAGAGGCGCTATGCTGACAAACGCACCCCTCTGCTCTTTGAGCCGTCCAGACACGGGGTTTTCGTTTACAACTCTGATCATAGAGAGACAGCCCCTGCTCCAGCATGGAATGTTTTATCTTTTGTGAATGGGAACATAATCGGACTGAAGGTTGCCTGTATAAATCTGCCGCGGGCGGCTGATTCTCTGGTCCGGGTCCACGGAATTCTCCTGCCACTGGGCGATCCATCCGGGGAGCCGTCCAATGGCAAACATCACGGTAAACATGTTTGTGGGGATTCCCATGGCCCTTAATACCAGGCCTGAATAAAAGTCCACATTGGGATAGAGATTTTTATCCTGGAAATAGGTGTCGGACAGGGCGGCTTCTTCAAGTTCCAGTGCAATATCCAGCAGGTTGTCATTGCATGCTCTTTTGCTGACAATAAGATCGCACATCTGTTTCATTATTTTTGCCCGGGGATCGTAGGTTTTATAGACCCTGTGGCCAAAGCCCATGAGCCGGAAGGGATCATCTTTGTCCTTTGCTCTGGTAAGGGCATCGGGTATTGAAAGTCCCTGGCTGTGAATGGTTTCAAGCATCTGGATCACAGCCTGGTTGGCCCCGCCGTGGAGGGGGCCCCAGAGCGCTGATATGCCTGCGGATATGGCCGCATAAATATTGACCCGTCCACTTCCCACAACCCTTACCGCTGATGTGGAGCAGTTCTGTTCATGATCGGCATGGAGAATCCAGAACACATTGAGCACTTTTTCCATGTCCCTGTCAACCCTGTAGGGAATAACCGGATTTTCAAACATCATGTGTAGGAAATTGGCACAGTACGAGTAATCCGGCCGGGGATAAATGGTGGCATGCCCTCTGGATATTTTATAGGCCATGGCCGCCATGGTTCTGACTTTGGAAATGAGCCTGAGAAAGGTCTTGTTGATATCCATGTCTGGATTGTCAACCAGATCAGGATAAAAGCTTCTCATGGCATTTACCATTGCCGAAAGAATGCCCATGGGATGGGTCTTGGGCGGGAAATTCTGATAAAAGAACTTCATGTCCTCATGGAGAAGGGAGGCGTCATTGAGCAGCACGCTGGTTTTTGTCAGTTCTTCCCTTGTGGGCAGTTTCCCGGATATCAGCAGATAGGCGGTTTCAACAAAGGAGGAGTGTTCTGCCAGCTGCTCAATGGGAATGCCCCTGTACCTCAGTATTCCCTTTTCTCCATCCATAAAGGTGATGGCACTTTTGCAGGCCCCTGTGTTGGCATAGCCCGGATCAAAGGTGACATATCCACTCTGATCCCGAAGCCGGGTGATGTCAACTGCCTTTTCTCCTTCTGATCCCGTGATAACAGGCAGTTTGTATTCTTTGCCCTCAAGGGTAAGTGTGGCATATTCTGTCATGTCAGGCTCCTTGTGCTGTATCAGCCTCTGTTTTCACCAGGGATGGTATATGTGGTGCAGGAGCCGCTTGAACAATTTCTTGTCTTTTTTTCTGCCATCTGGCCAGGGGCAGAAGAGGGTGTTGCCATGGCAAAATTGGTTCTGGAGACCACCCTTTCTACATCTTTTGAGCTGCATTTCGGGCATTTGATTTCCTTTTCATCGTCATTTGCCATAAACAACAACTCAAAAAATTCTTCGCACTCCATGCATTTAAATTCAAATATCGGCATAACTGCTTCCTTGTTCTTTCATAAATTTTTAAAATTATATTTATAACTCAATGATCAGGTTTTTCTTCACAAACCTGACAAAAACTAATGATCAACTTATAAAAATAAGGGTAAAACGAAATTTGTCAATCGGGTATTCAGTCAAAAAAATAAAGGTGCTTTGTCGTACAATGAAGCATGTCTGCGGAAGCCACCCGTAAGGGCCGTTGGCTGTTCAACCCGGTTTACTGGTATTTTCCTGCCTGGGACCTGGCCAGGTAAAAATTATAACGCCGTTTTTTTAAGTTTTTCAAGTCCTTTGTTGAATTTTTGCAAAACAATTGTCATTTGATTTCCAGGCCGGCCTGTTATGTCATAACCGGGTCGGTCATGTCAATCCGCTCTGTTGGAAGTGCTGGGTCTCTATCCTTATCGTTTGAAGTTGCTTTAAATTATGGTATACTCCCGTCATTAAAAAATCAGAGAAAATAAATTAATTTTTTGGAGGTAGTCCATGAAAGGTATACGCGCAGTACTTGCAGGTCTGATTTGTTCAGGAATGTTGATCGTTTCCGGATGCAGTTCACTTCATTACAATATTGTTTTTCAGGACATCAACGGCCTTGTCAAGGGAGATGCCGTGTGTTTTGAAAAAAACAGAATCGGCCGGGTGGATAATATCTTTTACAGAGAAAAGGGGGATTACAAAGTCTCTGTTGAAATAGAAAAGGAATTTTCAGCGGCAGTGACAGAGGATTCAAAATTTTATATTGGTACTTCGCCTTTAGACAGCGATAAGAAAGCGGTTGTCCTGATTCTTCTTGAAAAAGGGGGCGCTCCCCTTGAAAGCGGAGCTGAGATTCAGGGGTCAGCCTCATCTTTTCCAGCAGATCTTCAGCCTTTTTTAGACAAGCTTGAATCCGGCTTTAATAAATTTTTTACGGATCTGAAAAGTATTCCGGAATCCGAGGAGTATAAAGAGCTTGAAAACCAGCTTGACATGATGGTTGACAATATAAAAGAAAAGGGAGCGGCGGCAAAGGAAAAGTTTAATACCGAGACCTTGCCTAAATTAAAAGAAGAGCTTGAAACCCTTCGCAAAAAACTTGAGGGCCTTGGCCGGGAAGAGGAGTTAAAGCCCCTGGAAAGAAAACTTAACAATCTTGAAAATGTATAACTCGATCATCAAGTAAAAGGGTATATAGCCATGAAAAATTTACTGGATTCAATAGAAGATGTTTTACTGATGGGACCGGGCCCTTCCTGTGTTTACCCCCAGGTATATAAGGCGCTTGCCAGGCCGACCATTGGCCATCTTGATCCTGAATTTATCAGGATAATGGATGAAATAAAAGAGATGCTTAGAAAAATAATGCGTACGGACAACCTGTTGACCCTTCCTGTTTCAGGTACCGGGTCTGCCGGGATGGAAACCAGCTTTGTCAATCTTGTGGAGCCCGGAGATGATGTTCTGGTCCTTAAAAACGGCGTTTTCGGGATGAGGATGGCCGATGTGGCTGCAAGGCTCGGTGCGGATGTGGATGTGCTTGAGTTTGACTGGGGCACACCGGTGATTTTGGAAAAGGTCAAAGAACAGCTTGATAAAAAAGCGTATGCCCTTGTCGCTGTTGTTCATGCTGAAACCTCCACCGGGGTCAGAAACCCAGTGGAAGAAATAGCTTCTCTGCTTAAGGGGAAAGAGAGTCTGTTTCTGGTTGATGCCGTGACCAGTCTTGGAGGGATACCTGTTCTTACGGATCAATGGGGAGCGGATATTGTTTACAGCGGCACCCAGAAATGTCTTTCCTGTCCGCCGGGTCTGTCTCCGCTTACCTTTTCCCAAAGGGCGGTTGACAAGCTGAAACGCCGGAAAACAAAGGTGCCCAACTGGTATCTTGATCTGTCCATGATAATGGATTACTGGGAGGGCAGTACCCGGGCCTATCACCATACTGCCCCTGTCAACATGCTGTATGGCCTTTATCAGAGCCTGATCATGATTCTTGAGGAAGGTCTTGAAACCGTTTATAAGAGGCACTGGGACAGCCACAGGCTTCTCGTTGATCTGCTGCAGCCCCTTGGGTTTGAAATGCTGGTGGAGGAAGAGTTTCGCCTGCCCATGCTCAATGCTGTCAAGGTGCCTGCAGGGGTGGATGAGGCAGAGGTCCGCGCCCGGCTTCTAAAGGAGTATAAAATAGAAATCGGCGCAGGGCTGGGCCCCCTGGCAGGAAAAATCTGGCGGATCGGTGTTATGGGACATACCGCCCGCAAGGAAAATATTCAGCGCCTTGCTGATGCGTTGAAATCCATATCTGCCTGAAAAAAAGACAGGCCTTATTTTCTGAACAAGTAGAGACCATTCTTAACAAGGAGAAACCTTATCTTATGACAGATCAGATTTATGCGGATCTCCATAATCATACCACGGCTTCAGATGGAGAATTCACCCCGGAACTCATGGTATTGAAAGCAAAGCAGGCCGGTATTTCCGTGGTCGGCATAACAGATCATGATACCCTTGACGGCATTGACAAAGCCCTTGACGCAGGGAAAAAGCATCATATTCAGGTGGTTTCCGGCGTTGAGGTCTCTGTAAGGTTTAAGCGCTCCTTTTTTACGGGCACCCTTCATCTCTTATGCTATTTTATGCCGGATATGCTTGAAAATCAGGCTTTTGTGGATCACTTAAACCATGGTATGGCCCAGGGCCGGGGAGAAAAACTGGTCAGGGCCAGAGTGGCTGAGATAAACAGATATTTCGGCCCTTCAGGTGAACAGCCTGTTCTTTTCAGGGATATGGCCTATGGGGACATTGCCCAGTACAGCGCCAATGCCACAAGGCGGCATTTTGCCCTGGCACTCAATGATCTATTCAAAATAAAGGACCCTGATCTGATTAATTCCATCATCGGCAACAGCAGCCGGGCCTATCTGCCTTCGGGAATTGATATGTCAAAGGCGGCTGAATTGATCAAAAGCCTTCCTGTGTTAAGTGTCCTGGCGCATCCTGCAGCAGGCTCCTTTCCAGGAAAAGGACATTACAGGGAAGTGCTTCCGCCCTTTGAGACCGTTGAAAAACTGCTGCCGGAATTTCTTGATGCAGGACTTCACGGACTTGAAATCAATTATCCAGGTCATACAGAGATCCACAAGGCCCGTCTTTTTGAAATTGCCGACAGATATAATCTGATCGTGACCGGCGGGTCAGACTGCCATGATGCTGTGGATCGTCCTCCCGGGGTAGAAGGAATAGATCAAAACACCTTCAGGGTTTTTAAAGAAAAGCTTGGTTCAATAAAAAAATAAGTTGAAAAAAGCAAAGCCCGATTCAGCCGTTTTTTTCAGCTTTGTATATGATTCTGCCGTCAACCATGACAAGGCAGACATCTGATCCCTTTGCCTGGTAAACCAGAGCGGAAAAAGGGTCGTACAGGGGAACAAGATGGGGTTTGTTGCAGTCAATGATAATAATATCTGCTTTTTTCCCTTTTTTCAAGGAACCGATTTCGTGGTCAAGACCAAGGGCCGCTGCTCCTCCCAGGGTTGCCATGGTTAAAACATCCACGGCCTTTACAGCGCAGGGGTCCTGTGCAGCGCATTTGTGAAGCTTTGCCGCGCAGTCCATTTCTGAAAAAAGATCAAGACTGTTGTTGCTGGCACTGCCGTCAGTGCCAAGGCCTAAGATGATGCCATGCTTCATGAACATGGGAACCGGGGCAATGCCCGATGCCAGTTTCATATTGCTTTTGGCACAGTGAACAATACCGGCCCCTGTTTTTTTGATAATGGCGGCATCTTTTTCATCCACCCATACCCCATGGCTTAAAAGGGTGTGTTCATCCAGAATCCCTAAGCGCTCAAGGTGTTCAACCGGGGACAGGTTGTGGCTTTTTTGGGAAAGCGCAGCTTCTTTTTCAGTCTCAGCCACGTGGATCTGGAATAATATGCCAAGGGCGCGGCTTGCTTTTTTAGCCTGCTTTAGGGTGTGATCCGAGCAGGTATAGGGCGAGTGGCAGAAAATAGAGGGCTGAATACAAGAGGAGATGTTTTTCCATTTTTCTGCAAATTCAGCAGCATGCTCAATGTTTTTGCCGGGGTCAGGCACGCCGGGAGCTGGAAAATCAAGTACGCCCTGACCTGCCACCCCCCTTAACCCGGATGCGAGAATGGCCTGAGCCACCTGGTCTTCGTAAAAATACCCGTCACAGCATGTGGTGGTACCGGAACGGATGAGCTCACAACAGGAGTGAAGCGCCCATTTTTTTACGGAATCCTTGTTTATCTGCTTTGCTTCAGCCGGAAAGATGTGGTTGTTAAGCCATTTGTCAAGGGGAAGATCATCGGCAAGTCCCCGGAAAAGGGACATGGGAAGGTGGGTGTGGCAGTTGACCAGGCCGGGCATGACAATGGCGCCTGAAGCATCAATGATTTCCATGTCCCCTGTGTTTAGTGCAGGCGTGTTTGTGGTAGTGATTTCGGCAATTGTATTGTCTTTTACAAGCAGGGCGCCATTTTCCAGGACAGGGATGTCTTTTTCCATGGTCAGTATAATGCCGTTTTTTATCAGAATTTCCTTTGTCATAATATATTCTTTGGGGTATTGGATTTTGATGAAAATACCTGTCTTTTTTTACGTCATGTCTCAAAAAAATTGACAGGTGGTAAAAAAGATGTATCATAAATCTATGATTCTGACAAAGATAAAAAAAGACAAAACTAATGAGCAAAGAATATAGAGGTGTTTATCATGAGAACATACCCGGTTGAAAAATTTAATTCAAGTGATGGAAGAGGCTGGTATGAGTTAAAATCAGACATTGATAATGGTTTGCCGGTAGATGTTCTGGAAGAATTGAAAGAGACCTACAGGTTTACAGATGAATCTCTGGCTAAAATTCTGGGTGTTTCCACCAAAACCATTCTGAGAAGAAAAGACGGGCATTTGAATACAGAAGAATCAACGAGAATTTACCTGCTGGCTAAAGTGCTCAATAAAACAAGAGAATTAATGCGCACACCGGATAATGTTCTGGAATGGATACAGATTAAGAACCCGGCCTTGAAGATGCACACCCCGCTTGAAGTATGTACAAACATAGTCGGATACGAGAAAGTTATAAATCTTCTTAATAAAATTGAATGGGGAATTCCTTATTAAGAAAAGGGTTTATTAAATGAAGTTTTTCAGACTCCAGAAGAAAAATCTGCCGACTTTACTGGATTCGCTCACAACTGGAGCAAATATAACAGAAGGCAGATGGCACAGACATGTGCCCATTATTTATTCTGCTGAATCAATTGCCCTGGCTGCTTATGAAATTACTGCACATGTCATAAGAACAGGTTTGATAGAGGAAGATTACAATATTTTAACCCTGGACATTCCTGATGAAATAAAATCAAACACATTAAAACTTGAAGATTTGCCTGCAGGCTGGAAAGATAATTATGATGAATATTATGATTTAACCCAGGATCTGGGGATGAACTGGTTTAAATCACAGGCAGCTTGTATTTTAAAAGTGCCGTCTGTTCTAATCCCCCAGGAATTTAACTGTATTATAAATTCAAAGCATCATGAGTTTCAGAAAATAACTGTGACAAAAATTGAAAAATTTAAATTTGATAAAAGATTTCATTTCTTACATTAGGCATCAAGTTAAAATAAGTTATGGTTCATCGCAGATGAATGCCTTGAATCCAGCGAATCCACGGCTTATGCAGGGCTAAGGAGGATTATGGAAAATGAAAATATGATCCTGGAAGTTCAGTCCATTGTAAAAAAATACAGGGACATTGTTGCGGTAGACAATGTTTCCCTGGCCATTCCTTATGGTATCTGCTTTGGTCTGCTGGGACAGAACGGAGCCGGTAAAAGCACCATTGTGGAGATCATGGAGGATATTATCCAGCCAACTTCGGGCACGGTTCTTTACAAAGGCAGACCCAGGGGCAGATCCTTCAGGGAGGAAACAGGTATTCAGTTTCAGCACACAGAGCTTCTTTCATTCCTGACAGTCCAGGATACCCTTAAAACTTTTTCCAGACTTTATAAAAACCCTCTGCCCCTGAAAGACATTATGGCCTTATGTGAGCTTGAGTCCATAAAAACACAGTTGAACAATAAAATATCCGGCGGTCAGCGGCAGAGGCTTCTTCTTGGGCTGGCCCTGTTAAATGACCCTGATCTTCTTTTTCTGGATGAACCGTCAACCGGCCTTGATCCACGGGCCAGGCAGCACATGTGGGAGATTATTCAGGGCGCTGGAAAGCAGGGAAAGACAATTGTTCTGACCACCCATTATATGGAGGAGGCCCAGATTCTCTGTGATATGATTGCCATTATGGACAGCGGCAGAATAATTGCCCGGGGCACGCCTGGTGAACTTATCGAAACCTACTGCGACAGGGACAGGCAGCCGTGCAACCTTGAATCGGTTTTTCTCAACCTTACTGGAAAAAATTTGCGGGCGTAGTTTATGCAGTTTAAAAGAATCTGGGCTGTTTTTGTTTCCCGAAATCTGGAATTTTTAAGGGACAGGGCGTCCTTTGGATGGAATTTTATTTTTCCGTTCCTGATTGTGCTGGGGTTTGGGCTGATGTTCAGCAATGATACACGGTCTGAATTTAAAACAGGTGTTTTCCCCTTTCATGACAGTGAAGTTTCAAAGGAACACCTTGAAATACCTGAAAAATTCAAAAATTCAAAATATATACATCTGATTTTGTTTGAATCCTTTGAACAGGGTATGGATAAGCTGGCCCATCACAAGATTGACATTTTAATTAAAAACAGTGAAAGGCCATGGAAATACTGGATCAATGATTCTTCTCCCAAAGGAAATATTGCTGAAAAAATATTCAGAGAAGCTGCCCTTCCCTTTGAGGAAAGTGAGAAATGGCTGGTAAAGGAAAAAATCAATACCGTTCAGATTCGGTATATTGACTGGCTGTTTCCTGGCATTCTCGGGATGAATATGATGTTTTCCGCCCTTTACGGTGTGGGATACATCATTGTCAGATACAGGAAGAACGGAGTGCTCAAGCGTCTTAAGGCCACCCCTGTGACTGCCTTTGAATACCTGGCCGCTCAGATGTTTTCCCGGGTGTTTCTCCTTCTCTTTACCATTTCAGTGGTGTGGGCGGGATGCGATGCTGTATTTTCATTCAATGTGGCCGGATCATTCATTGATGCAGCAGCTGTTTTTGTTGTGGGAAGCATCTCCCTTGTTTCCCTGGGGCTGGTACTTGCCTGCAGGGGGACCAGTGAAGAACTGGCCAACGGCATCATCAATTTTATCACCTGGCCCATGATGTTTCTTTCCGAAGTATGGTTTTCCCTTGAAGGTGCGGTCCCCTGGGTAAAGGAGTTTGCCAGTTTTTTTCCCCTCACCCATATGCTCAGGGCCCTTAGAAAAATAATCAATGACGGCGCTACCCTGGCAGATGTAATGCCTGAAATGATCATTTTGTCCGTTATAAGTATTGTATGCATCTGTGTTGCATCTTTTTTCTTTTCCTGGACAAAATGACCTGCTGATGTAAGTGACATTGAGTGCTCTTTAAATCCCCTTGACAGAACCCTGTCTTGTATCATAAAAAAAAGTATTCATCTGTTGATCTGAAATCAGGCTGAATAAGATCTGACAATGAATTGGATCTTGGTATTTTCTTATTGCAGGGTGAATAAAATTAATACAAAAAGGAGAAGTAAAAATGGCAGAAATGACCGAGAGAATCAGAAATTTATTTGAAAAGGTGACCATTGTTTCACTGGCAACAGCAACAAAGGACGGTATTCCTAATTCGGTGCCGGTCGGGGCAAAAAAGGTGATTGACAATGAAACCCTGCTGATTTCAAATCAGTATTTTAACAAAACCCTTGAAAACATTGAATCCAATCCCAAGGTAGCAGTGACCTTCTGGGAAGGCAAAGAAGGATACCAGATCAAGGGAACAACAACCATTGAAACCAAAGGGAAATTATTTGAAGAAACAGCGGCGTGGGTTAAGGAAAAAGGGCATACCTGCAAGGGGATTCTGATTATAAAGATCGAAGAAATTTTCGGTGTTTCTCCAGGACCGGGGGCGGGCAAAAAACTGGCCTGATCCTGTGATTCTCGGTTATCAAGTTTTTATGGAAGGGCCGAGCGCCGCCCCCAGCGGTATTCAAAAAACCTGATGATCGAGTGATTGTGTTTTAAGCCTTCCCTGGCATGGTTTTCAGCTGGTATCATTAAGAGATAAAGGGGTGTTGATCTATACCTGTCTGAAGCCCCCCTGTTTTATCTGCCTGGGAGGTTAATTGAAACCGCCTGGTTCTGCAGTTTTAACTGGTCTGAATTCAGACAATAATCTGTCTGAATTCAGTCAATAATCTGCAGTCCAATAACCACATGATTCTGATGCCTGACTTGTTCGGGCGCGGATATATGGCTGATTTTTGTTTTAAACAAGCTCGCCTCTGTTGCTAATTCATCATTAGCATAATATTTCATATCAAGCACATCACCGACATTGAGAAAGTTCAGTGACTGTGAATTCTTTCCAACCAGTATCCCCATACCGCCTGAGGAAAAATCCCTTAATTTAAATTGATAGGACATTTGAGAATCAGCCGGTTTGAATTCAACACTTGATTTTCCGTCACAGGGTTTTCTTTTTACAGATCTTTGATTCTGATTCATTAGTCTTTCCTTAGCTTCTCTCTTTTATACTCGGTTATCAAGTTTTTATGAAAGGGCCGATTAAGAGCCCCCAGCGGTTGCCTGTCAGGAACATTGAGAACCAAAGGAGATCAGACTTTTTCCCTGCCAGGCGTTAAGAAAATCAAGCTGTTTGAGGACCAGTGGCCGCAGTTCTTGATTTTTAGCCTGGCAGGGAAAAAGTCCTCCGTCGGTCGCTGTTCTGACAGGCAACCGCTGGGGGCGGCGGTATTCAAAAAACTTGATGATCAAGTTATATGAAACAGTTTAT
>JAWOEJ010000167.1:0-24739 GCA_046482845.1 Desulfobacteraceae bacterium
CTCAAGGGCGTGGATAAGAAAAAGGTCGCAGAGGAGGGCATTAAAATTGCCTGTGAGCAGATACAAGAGTTTAAGGAAACCAAGGGGATAGCAGGTGTTCATCTCATGGCCATTGAATGGGAGCACAAAGTTCCTGAAATTGCTGAAAGAGCAGGTATGCTGCCAAGACCAGAAATAAATTAACGATGAACGGGGAACAATTTAAAGATAAATTGTTCTTCCCGGCGTGTTTTTGTTAATTGTTAATAAGAGGAGTTTCCAATTGAGTGATAAAACCGGAAAAGTGATGGTAGTCGGGGGTGGAATTGCCGGACTTACTGCGGCATGGGAGCTTTCCAGGCAGAATATCAATGTGGAGCTTGTCGAGAAGACCTGTTTTCTTGGAGGCCACAGCATTGGATTTACCTGTAAAGCAACGGAGAAATGCCAGCAGTGCGGCGCGTGCAGTGTTGAACAGATGCTGGCAAATGTTGTAAAAGAACCCCTGATCAACGTACACTTAAGAACAGAAGTTAAGGAAATGGTAAAATCCGGCGGGATAAAGGCTGTATTGACAAAGACCGCTTTTGACCCTGAAACCCCAAAGGTATTAACCGGGTTTTCCAGATACAATAATCCTTTGTATGTTGAAACGGCAAAAGGCGTCAATGGCGCTCCTGAAGGGGTTGTCAATATTGAGGATCTGGGAACGGAAGGTGAGATCGCAGTGGATGCGGTTGTTCTGGCAACCGGGTATACCCCTTTTGATCCCGGTAAAAAAGCCACCTATGGCTATGGCCAATGGGAAAATGTCATTACCGGCATGGAACTTGAGCATATGCTCAGGGAGAATTCAACCATTGTAAGGCCGTCCGACGGTAAGGCCCCTGAAAAGATCGCATTTATTCAATGTGTTGGATCAAGGGATGAGCGCCTCGGCAATCTCTGGTGTTCCGAAGTATGCTGTGCCTATGCCATGCGCATGTCCGCCAATATAAAGTACAATCGGCCGGATACAGATATTTCGATTTTTTACATTGATATTCAGAACACAGGAAAAGAGTTTCCTGTGTTTTATGAAAAAATAAAAACCGATGTCAGATTTGTAAGAACCATACCGGTTGATATTTATCCCCTTGAGAATGACCGGCTCCAACTCCGGCATATGATTGAGGAAGACGGCATACCGGTTTCCGAAGAGTACGATCTTGTGGTCCTTTCCGTTGGAATCATGCCGGGTGATGACACCCAGAGAATAGCAGATGTATTTGATACCCCTGTAAACGAGGATGGATTTCTTGACAGCAATGCACCCCAGGGTGTTTTTATTGCGGGAACAGCTGCCGGCCCTGGAAGTATAGCAGATACCATTGCCGATTCAGGAAAAACAGCCTTTGAAGCCATGAAATATCTGGGGGTGATCAAATGATGGAAATAAATATAAGCAAAGATGTACTCATACTTGGAACCGGAACAGCAGCGGTTGAAGCTGCCAGGGCCGTTGTTGCATCGGGGTATAATGCTGTGGTGGTCTGCAGAAATGAGGTTCAGGTGCCGGACGGGGCGGAAATCATATCCAATGCCGGTCTTTCTGACCTGGCTGGTCTGGCTGGTGATTTCAGGGCTACCATTGTCAGGGATGGTGAAACCATTGAACGCGGTTTTGGAGCTGTGGTGGTTGCGCCTGAATATGAGTATTCTCCTTTGAACGGCGGATACGGACTGGCCTTGAGTGATAAAGTGGTTACCCAGTCCTGGATGGAAAATTTTCTTGATACAGACCAGGGCAAAAAAACCCTTTCCAGTGATAAAGGGGCAACGGTAGCCTTTGTCACAGGATTTGCCCAGGAGGGATGCCCAGACACCACAAGACGGGTGCTTACCTCTGCCCTGGCCGTACAGGAGCTTGAAAACTGCAGTGCCTATATCTATGCAGGCAATGTCAAGGTGGCAGATAAAGGCCTTGAAAGACTGTTTACAATGGGGCGCCATAAAGGGGTAGTCTGTTTAAAACCCGGCGAAATGCCTGAGATAACAGATAACAGCGGCAGTTTGAAAATTTTGGCCAAAGATCCGGTGATCAGAGAAGAGATCGCCCTTGAGCCGGATTATATTGTTGTGGAAGAAGGCCTGCAGCCCGGTCCCGAAGAAAGGGAAGCGGCCTCTGTTCTCAGAATAGACACGGATCTTCAAGGGTTTCTGCCCAGCAACAATGTGCACAGGTTCCCGGCAAACTCCAACAGAGACGGTATTTATGTGGCAGCCAGTGCGGCCCAGGCAGCCAATGCTGCACTTCAGGTAAAGGCCTTTATCGGCGACGGTGTCAAAGAAGTTGCCGAGGACAGGGCTGTTGTTGATGAAAACAAGTGTGTTATCTGTTTGACCTGCTACCGGTGCTGCCCCCATGGCGCCATTTTCTGGAAGAACGGGGCGGCTGTTATTTCTCCCCTTGCCTGTCAGGGCTGCGGGATCTGTGCCAGTGAGTGTCCAATGGATGCCATACAGATCGGGGAGTTCAGGGATGAAGATCTTAAACAAGAGGTGTCAGCGGCTGTAGAGGGATCCAAACAGGAAGACCTTTCAATTGTGGCCTTCTGCTGCCAGAACTCTGCACTGGAAGCCGGTCAGGCCGCCATGGACTTTGGCGCTGAATTTCCAAAGGGGTTCAGAATGGTAAAGGTGCCCTGCGCCGGCAAGGTTGAAGTTGAATTTATCACCAATGCCCTTGTTCAGGGGGCTGACGGTGTTATTGTGGCAGCCTGCCATGAGGGAAACTGCAAGGCTGAACGAGGCAATATTTATGCAAAATGGCGGGTTGGTGAGATACGCCAGCGCCTGGAGGCCATGGGTCTTGATAAGGAAAAGGTGGCGTTTATAACTGTTGCATCCAATATGGCCGATGATTTCCATGGAAAGGTAAGTGCTTTTGCAGACAGAATCAAAGCATAATCTGTAACCTGCTGAAATGAGGGTCAGGCCTGCGTTATTATCATTATCCAGGGCGTTTTGGGGATTGTACCGGATCGGATGGGGAAGATAATGACAACAACGCAGGCCTGACCCCTATTTCTTTGATTCAGGTGCTGCTTTTTCCTGGGCGTTTTTGAGCGGCAGCTGTCAGTGGTGACACTGAAACAGCTGCCGTTTAAATCAGATCTGGTGAGCCTTTAAATCTGATCAGGCAACCATGGGAACGGTAAGTCCGCCGTCCATTAAAAACAATATCTCTGCATTTTTACCCTTTTCCTCAACGGCTTTGTCCAGCGCCTCCTGGAGAGTGTCAAAGGGCTTGATAAAGAGTTTTGAAATCACATCCTTTTCAATATCAGTGACCGCCCACATCTGTGCCCACATGCCGATTTCAGCCATTTTGGCTGCTTTGTGATATCCCAGCACATATTTTTTTTCTATGGTCTTAAGGGCCTCATCCGGCGAGCTGCTGCTCCCCAGAAGATCGGCAAATGCCTTGCCGCCGATGCCGCACCGGCATTTGGTGACAAGGATCATGATCCCGTTTTCCTTGAGGGCCAGCTTGGCATTGTCAATGCCCTTCTGGGCCTGGTAGAGATCAATATCCTGGGGAAATTTAACCACAGAAACCACAATATCGGCCTTGTTTTTTAAAGGGGCTGCAAAAACCTCATTGGCACTGTTTATGGCCGCAGTAAATGAATCATGGATATCCCCGGCCGTTGCTGCATAAATGCCGTGGTTTTTGTCTAGCACGGTCATGATGGCAAAAATTTCATTTTTTACAGTCTGGATGGCATCTTCCATATCCTCATGCACGGGGTTTCCCTTCAGGGCAAGGGCTTTGGCCTCAGGTGCCAGGGCCAGCTTATGGTTCTGCTCAATGGTTTTATACCCTGCAATACCCGGGAGAAAGGATTTTCTGCCCCCGGTGTACCCGGCAAAATAGTGGGGTTCAACAGACCCTATGATCATGATTTTGTCGGCTTCAACCCCTGCCTTGTTCACATACATGTCTGTGCCGTTGGATGAGGTGCCGAGAAACACCATATCCTCATCTGTTTCTGCCTGATGAACAATGATTCTGTCTTTGATGGTGTCATAGCGGGGGCCGAATATCTGCAGGAATTCTTCCTCGGTGGGGCCCCTGTGGGCGCCGGTGGCAATGATGAATTTCACAGGAATTTTCATGATATCGTCAAAAATGATATCAAGAATCTGCCGGGTCGGGGTGGGCCGCGTGGCATCGTTTACTATGACAAGCAGGTCTTTTGCATCAGAGAGAAAATCCGTCAGGTTTTTGCTGTTAACAGGATTGTTAATGGCTGTTTCAATTGTTTGTTGAGGATCACCGATAGCAACATCGTTTGCCTCTAAAAAACTTGTTGCGATATCGTCGCTGATGTCAGCAGTCAGCGCTCCGTCTTTACCATAGGGCAGTTTTATTTCCATAGTGATGTCCTTATTGGTTAAAACCAGAATATTGTCCTGATTTTTATTTTATAAGTGGGCCAAGGGTATTTATTTTTTCCATGAATGTGTTGATTTCCGACTGGAACCCGGCCTTGTCACCATGGGCGATCTGCACCAGCTGGATTCTGTCAGGATCAATGTCCATTAACTCCAGGGCATTTTTCAGATATTTAACATGGGCTTTGGCTTTGACGTTTCCGTCATGCTCACAGTCCCCGTCCGGGCAGCAGGCGACAAGTACGCCCCAGGCCTTGTGGAGAAAGGGTTCAATGAGCTGAGCCTTTTGAAGCCGTCCGCCGCACATATTGATAAGGATTTTATATTCCCGCGGTTCAGCCGGGTCAGGTCCGGTGGCGGTTTGAAAATCAGGGTAATAGGACCAGTTGCAGCCGAAAACAATGGCTTTGGCATTGTCCTGTTTGAGAAACCGGGTGACCTCATTGTCCAGATATGCCCGGTCTGTTCCGTAGGTGTTTTGAATTTCAATGGTCTGCCGCGGACAGACATCCACGCAGATACCGCAGCCCTGGCATTTAACCGGGTCCGTTATAATGACACCGTCTTCAAAGTATCTTGCTTCATGGGGACAGGCCCTGACGCATGCCAGGCAGCAGACGCAGTCCGGGCCGGTCACAGACGTGGTACCGGGCATCTCAAATTCAGTGCCTGCAAAGTCGGCCTTGGCATCTGTGAAGATATCTGTCAGCGGAACACCGCTGGAACAGGCGGCTTCGCATCTTTTACAATAAAAACAGGAAAAGAGTTTGTCTGCTACATAGGTGGAGGGTTCAAGTTCTCCTGACAGGAGACCGAAAAGCATGACAAGCCTTGCCCTTGGCGCGTCAGATTCCCATCGGGTGAATTTGGTCAGGGGGCAGTGTTCATAGCAGTAGCCGCATCGGATGCAGTTGTCCAGTGTCATTTTCCATTTTTCAGTATTTTTAAATTCCATTTTTTTATTTTCCATTGTCTATCCTGTTATAGATTTAAGAGCAGGGCAGAAAAATATTCAATTCCGACGTTTCCCGCCCTGCAGTCGTGTGACAGCTGTTAGCTGAGTACTGACGGCTGACGGCTGATGGCTTTCATATAAAATCATGCAACCATATATCTTAGATTTGTGGCTGTTACCCAGTCATCCGGCGCCTGCATGAGTTTTCCAGGATTGAGGATATTATTGGGATCAAAGGCGGTTTTAACCCTTTTCATTAAATCCAGGGAATCGGATTTTTCAATCTGAAAGGCCGGGGCCTTGGACAGACCAATGCCGTGCTCTGCTGATGTGGTTCCCTGAACAGAACGGACATACTCGTAAATTTCAGCCACTGCCCGTCTGGCAGAGTCCCACTGATCCTTCCGGGTCGGCGCCATGAGTATTTTGGTGTGCATGCAGCCTGAACCGCAGTGGCCGTAGGCTGTCATGATGATATTGTTGCGTTTGGCAATTTCATGGATTTTGGCTGCGGTTTCCGCCATTTTGGAGTAGGGCACAGCCATGTCATCTGCAAGGGATGTGCTGGACAATGTATCAGAAAATTTAGAAAGCGCAGGAAAGAGTTTTTTCCGTCCAAGAAAGATCTTTGTCCGTTCATCCGGGTCGTAGCTGCTTGTGATGCCGGTACCCTTGCTTTTTTCACAAAAGGTTTTCATGCTGTTGATTTCATAGTCAACCGCCTCTTTGGCCATGCCGTCTGCTTCGTAAAGGAGGATTGCGGCCACATCCGGCAGACCGAGATCCATGGTTTTGTTTACGGCTTTTATGGCGACGTTGTCCATCAGTTCCAGCATGGACGGGGAAACCCCACCGCCCATGATAGCAGAAATGGCATTGCCTGCATCCTCCAGTCTGTCAAAGTTTGCCATGCCAAGGCATCTGAATTTCGGGATGGGAACAAATTTCAATGTGGCCTCCACCACCACCCCGAGGGTCCCTTCAGAGCCCACGATGAGCTTGTGCAGCTGGTACCCGGTGGCTTCCACACGGGTATGGGCACCCATGGTAACAAGGTCGCCGCTGGCAAGCACCACCTTCATTCCAAGCACTGAATCCCTTGTGGCCCCGTACTTTACGGAACGGACCCCGCTGGCATTGTTGCCGATTTCTCCGCCGATGGTGGCGATCCTGCTGGATGCCGGTGTGGGGGGGAAAAATACGCCGTAGGGTTTTAATGCTGTATTCAGATCATCATCAACCACACCGGGTTCAACCCGGCAATAGGTATCCGGGGGGTTGATTTCAAGGATTCTGTTCATATTCTTCATGTCCAGAATAATGCCTTTTTCAATGGCCACTGTCTGACCGCACATGCCGGAACCGCCGCCCCTGGAGATGACCGGTACTTTTTTTCCATTTGCCCATTTCAGTATCTCCTGGACCTGCTGTGTATTCTCAGGTCTTACCACCACATCCCCTGGTGCAGAGTGCACAGATGAGTCTGAACCGTAAATATAAAGATCTGCGGGATCAGATTTTACATTCTGTTCTCCAACAATTTCTTTGAGCCTGGGTATATCTATTTTTTCCATTACCCTGTCCTTTTTTTTATGGTCATTTGTCAACGCTGTAAAAACGCGGCATCTAACTTTCAAAAAATCCATTTTTCTAAAATTAAAATGTTAAAAAGAGAAATCAGGTTTTTCTGAATATAATTAAAAATATTATAAGTACTTTATGCCTTTTATGCAACATTGAGGTTCAGATCGCTTCCTTCCAAAACCGTTTGAATCTGTGGAAGAAGAAAAGCTTGCTGTCTTTTTTTTTATCTATTCATATACAAAAAAAAAGTTTTACGTCAATGATAATCCATTTTTTTTTATGCAGGGGTAAGCAATATACTGCAGGTGCCCCTTTCCAGGCAGGTACAGCCTTTTACTAAAACTCGATCATCAAGTTTTTTGAATACCACCGCCCCCAGCGGTTGCCTGTCAGAACAGCGACCAACGGAGGACTTTTTGCCCTGCCTTGTTTTTTTCAGACAATAAAAAATTCCTTTAATGTCTTGATAAAAAAAAATATCATCGTTATGATTGTTTCAAATTTTTTCCATCTGCCAGGGCTGGTTTTAAACTGGAATCTGAAAAGCCGGCCGTGGAGAAGTTGTTTTGATTTTTGTTTAACAGGTTTTGATCTGGTTGATCATTATAGATATAGAGATTTTAGAGATTTCTGGTATATCCCTGGGCGGCCATGGGTGCAGAGCATGTCGGTTTATATGAAAGCCATCAGCCGTCAGCCATCAGTACTCAGCTAAAAGCTAACAGCTAAAAGCTAACAGCTAAAAGCTAACAGCTAAAAGCTAACAGCTAAAAGCTTTCATGCTTCGTTGTGTCCGCCAGGATATGTGGGTTATACTGGAAAACAGGAGGTACAGAACAGGATGAAACATACAATTGTTTTTGAACCATATAAGAGAGAAGTTAAAATTGACAGGGATGAAACTGTACTCAGGGCGGCCATGGAGGCAGGTGTCCATATCAATGCGTCCTGCGGAGGACAGGGAATCTGTGGAAAATGCAGGATTTTAATTGAAAAAGGAGAGGTTGAAGGGGGGATATCTGAATACCTGTCTGAAGAGGAACAGGAAAAAGGATACCGTCTGGCCTGCCTTTCAAAGGTAAAGTCTGATCTGGTTGTCCGCATACCCGTAGAATCAGAAATTGATACCAGTGTATTGACATTCAAACCACTGTTTCGCCATACAGCAAAGATTGAAACCTTTGATTTGGATGAATTAAAGGAAGAAGGTCTTTTTTTTCCTCCTGTGGAAAAAAAGTATATAGAGCTTGATCCCCCCTGTGCTGAAGATAATATAGCTGATTTTGAACGGTTTATGCAGGCCCTTAAATTAAAACATGATGAGCACCGTCTTGTTGCAGACCTGAATGTCATAAGACGTTTTCCTGATCTTGTCAGGGAAGCGGATTTCAAGGTAACGGCAACCATTGTCAGGCCGGTAAGGGATACCGGTAAACATCAGATTGTAAATATTGAGAAGGGAAACACCTGTGAGCGGAATTACGGAGTTGCCATGGATATCGGCACCACAACCATTTTCGGACAGGTGCTGGATCTGAATACCGGCGAAGTTTTAGCTGAGGATGGTGATTTTAATGCCCAGATTTCCTATGGAGAAGATGTAATTTCCCGGATTGTGTTTTCAGAAAAAAAAGACGGCCTGGAAACCCTTCACAAAGTCGTATTAAAGACGATTAACAAGGTTATTGAACATATTATAAAAAAAGCAGATGTAAAAAAGAGTGAAATTACCACCATTACCCTGGCCGGCAACTCCACCATGACCCAGCTGCTTTTGAAAATCAACCCCAGGTACATCAGACGGGCCCCCTATGTGCCTGCATCGATTTTTTATCCGCCCTTTAATGCCGTAGACGTGGGGATTGATCTGGGAAAGCATTGCATGGCCCTGGTATATCCCGGTGTGTCCAGCTATGTGGGAGGGGATATTGTGGCAGGGGTGATGGGCTCGGGCATGTATAGAAGGGAGGAGCTGACCCTGTTCATGGACATTGGAACCAATGCTGAAATTGTCATAGGAAACAGGGACTGGATGGCATGTACGGCATGTTCGGCAGGCCCTGTTTTTGAAGGCGGCGGTATTACCTTTGGCATGCGGGCGGCCCGGGGCGCCATTGAGGACTTTTCCATAGATCCGATGACCTATGAGCCCATGATTGTGACCAAGGGCAACAAAAAGGCCAAGGGCATATGCGGTTCCGGTTTGATAACGATTGTGGCCCAGCTGTTTGAAGCCGGGGTGATTGATAACAGAGGTAAAATTCACCGCAGTATTTCAACGGAAAGAATAAGGGAAAGAGACGGGATCTGGGAGTATGTTCTGGTCTGGAAAGAGGCCACCCAGATTGAAAAGGATATCACCATTTCAGAACCGGATATTGACAATCTCATCAGGGCAAAGGGCGCCATGTATTCAGGCGCACTCACCCTGCTTGAGGAAGTCGGGCTGACCATTGATGCCGTGGATACGATTTTTCTGGCAGGCGGATTTGGCAGTTATATAGATCTTGAAATGGCCATGACCATAGGTCTTATCCCTGAAACAGAACCGGAAAAGGTGAAATATCTCGGCAATGGGTCTCTTCTGGGGTGCAAAATGAGTTCTGTGACCAATAAAATCAGACGGGATGTCAGGGAGGTGGCCAGGATGATGACCAATTTTGAGCTGGCTGAAACACCCTCATACATGGATCATTATATGGGTGCACTTTTCCTCCCCCATACAGAGCTTCATTATTTCCCAAAACTTAAAAAACGTCTGGATGCCTTTAACGAAGCAAAGAACAGGGCAAAATCCCAGTCTTCTTCCTGACGGGGGCGGCCGCCTGAGGCTGAAGTGCCGGTTTTGTTTATTTGACCCATGCTTTGCTGCGGGCCTGGGGCTTATGGGTGTTACTCAGAATTTGTATACAAAAACTGCAGTTGATCAAGGATATACCTAAGTAATGGAAAAAATTAATAAGCGTCTGGTCCGGTGTGTTGATCTGGCCAGACCGGAACTTGGAAATAATACAGCTGATGCGGAACGGCTTAAAAAAGCCCTTGAAAAGGATCTTGAAACCCAGGGGATCTCCATCCCTCTGTCCATTGTGGCCATTCTTCCGGAAAAATTGAGAAAATGGGATCACAGGGTTAAATGTGTTGTTTTTAAAGGAGAGACGGCCTGGACTGTTGCAGCAGTCAAAAATCCCGAATCAGCAGAAAAGCTCTGCGGTATTGCGGCAGATATCGGGACAACCCGGGTTGTACTTCAGCTGATTGATCTTGAAACCGGCCGTGTGATTAACGAGACAGCCTTTGACAACCCCCAGTCAGCTGTGGGACCTGATATCCTGGCAAGGATACACTATGCCGCCCAGGACGGAAAATCCGGCCTGCAAAGGCTTAAATCCCTTATCATTGAAAAGATCAATGATAAAATTGACATGATCTGTAAAGACGCTTCCCTGGCACCCGGGGATGTCTATCTTTTTTCCGGTGCCGGTAATACCGCCATGACCCATCTTTTTCTCGGTATTGATCCATGCTGTATCATCCGGGAACCCTATATTCCTGCTGTTAATTCTATGGAGCCGGTAATGGCGGATACCATCGGACTTGCCCTGAACCCGGATGCCATTGCCTTTCTTTTCCCCAACACAGGGTCTTATTTTGGGGGTGATCTTATCTCAGGCATCTATTATTCAGGTTTATATAAACGGGAGCAGACCTGCCTGATGGTGGATGTGGGGACCAATGCTGAAGTGGTTGTCGGCAACAGCGACTGGCTTATTGCATGTGCCGGTGCGGCTGGTCCTGCCCTGGAGGGCGGCATCAGCGATATGGGCATGACTGCAGGACCCGGAGTTATCGACAAAGTGGCCGTTGATCCTGAAACCGGGGAACTTGATATCCACACAATTGATGACCGCCCTGCCGTCGGCATATGCGGATCAGGCATGATTGATCTGGCAGCGGCCCTTTTTCTGTCAGGACGTATAGATATCAGGGGTAAGTTTTCCAGGGAACAATGCAGGGATAAACTGTTCAGCCTGGATGGAATTGACAGTTTCCAGATTGTGGACAGATCGGTTTCAGGTACTGGAAAAGATATTGTTTTAACCCAGGTGGACATGAACTCCCTTACCAGTTCCAAGGCAGCCATGCACGCCATACTTGAGGTAATTGTCAATCAGACAGCAGGCCTTGGGTTTGATGAACTTGAAAAATTTTACGTGGCAGGAACCTTTGGGTCATTTATCAATCCAGAATCGGCCATATCCATTGGCATGCTGCCGGATATACCACGGGAGAAATTTGAAGTGCTGGGGAATTCATCCCTTAAAGGCGCTGCAAAACTGCTCCTTCATGCCGATGCCTTTGAGGAGGTGGAAAAGATCAAAGCAAAAATCACCTATATTGAGCTGAACGTAAACCAGAGTTTTATGAATATTTTCAGCGGTGCCAAGTTCTACCCCCATACGGACCGGTCAAAGTTCCCTTCAGTCAGGCGATTTGATGAGCGGTGACAATCATATGTAATCAATCAGTTTCCCTGTGGTGTTTCTAAGCCGCTGACTGATGATTCTGGAAATTTTCCATAATATTTTAAAGCCCAGCCCGGGGTTGTCCGCTGCAATCAATTGAAGTTTGCCCTTGGTGAGAAAAAAAATAGTGGTGATTTTTTTATCCATTATCAGCTTTCCTTCTCTGACCTTCCGTCCAGTCGATGCGGTTCATAAGACCATGGATAATATTGATATCCCTTGTTTCAAGAACAGCCCGGCCAAAAATCCGCCTGAAGGTTCTGAGGATATGGTCTGGATTTTCAGAGTTAAGAAAGTCAATGCTTAACAGCGTCTGTTTCATATGGGCGTACATACGTTCAATCTCGCTGATATCTGCAGGGTCACCTTTGCTGATATCTGTCAGATTATGGGAAAAGGATTTTTTTGACGGGTTTTTAATGCCTTGTTTTGAGATTTCATACAGACAGACCGTGAGCGCGTGGGACAGATTCATGGAAGGAAACGCATGATGGGTGGAAATGGCGACAAAATACTGGCAAAGGGACAGCTCTGATGTGGTTAATCCATTGTCTTCCCGTCCCAGGACAATGGCGCATTTTATTTTGTCCGGCAGTTCAGCTATTTTTTCTCCGGCGGTTTCCGGGGGTATAAAATCCTGCCTGTATTTTCCAGACCGTCTGGTGGTGCCGAAAGCGCAGTGACACCCTTTAAGTGCGCTGATAAGATCCTGGTGGATTTCTGCCGTCTCAAGGATGGGCAGTGATTTTAAAGCCATTTTTCTGGCCTCCCTGGAACGATAGCCCTGGCAGGGATTAACGAGTTTTAAACGTGAAAACCCGAAATTCATCATGGCTCGGCAGACTGCACCTATATTTAAGGGGCCCTGGGGCTCTACCAGTATAATTGTTGTATTGTCAAATGTCATCTGTGCTCAGCTCTGGTTTGTATGCTGGAAATCAAATAGACCTTTCTTTCAATCTCACCATCAATCCTTTTTAAGGTACCAGTGTAAGGTCATACCCTGTCCCTGTGACGATAAATTATTCTCAAAAATTATCACAAATGGTACGGAATTGTCATTGTTTTTTTGTAAGGATTCCCAATCCAGGGGGAAAAATACGTTTAACGGGGAAGAATACGAAAATTTCAGATAATAAATTTTACCTCTTCTGCCCTGTTTCATTAATACTCGATGACCAAGCTTTTGAAAGTTGACATTTACCTGTAAGGGGTCATTTGAGGGGTTTGGCCTGACCCCGTTTTAAAAACCTGATCATCGAATAAAATCAGATTTACAATTTTTTTAATGTCTGATAATATAATTGAATGAAATCCAAACGACCAGGTAAAATCAAGTTCAAAAAGGTGGTATCTGAACAATTTCCCGTAAATCCCAAAAGCGGTGGGGGAATTGTCAAAATTGAGGCATGGGAGAATGAACAAGGCAAAATAGTAAAGTACAGCATGGCCTATATAAATCATCTTATTTTTTCTGGAGATAACGGTAGGGTCTTAGGCTATGATAATACTCATAATTTTCACCACAGGCATTACTTTGGAGAAATAACAGAGATTGAAGATTTTACAAGTTATTATGAACTTGTTGAAAAATTTGAAAAAGAAATAAGGGAGTTCATAAAATGACTATTGAAATAAAACCAGGAGCGCTTTCCGATTTTTTTGTTTCCGCAAAAGAAACAGCAAAAGAAATAGATGAAGGGCGCAAATTAACTCCTAAAAATACAATATGGATTGACCCCTCAGACTTAATGGCCATACTAAAGCCAGAAAGAGCTAAACTCATACAATACCTGAGGAAGAAGAAAAAAGTTATTTTTTCAGAACTTATGCTGACCATGCAGCGCACACCTGTAAGCCTTAATAAGGATCTGAAGATATTATCACAATATCAGTTGGTTAAAATATTTAAAGAGCCAAACCCTGGCCATGGAGTGCATAAAGTGATTGAAGCGACATTTGGGGATGAGAAAATTGAATTTAAAGCTGTTATTTAAAATATGAGTAAGATTTTTTTAACGCCTGGCAGGGCAAAAAGCCTTATCTCCTTTGGTTTTCAATGTTCCTGACAGAGCAATCGGCTGAGATATTAGAGGGTTAATGGGCTTGATCATAACATCGGCCACCGTGGGATGGGGTCGGGCTCGGTTATTGCGCTTTTGTTTAAATTTGCCCCATTTTCTGCTGCGCCCCCATTGGTCTGTCCGTTAAGACCAGCTGTAGATTCCAGGGACCGGCCAGGGGATATCAAACCCGTGATTTTTCAGAATCTGTATTCCTCTGTCCATGTTCAGGCCGATATTGTCAATGCCGTGGGAATCATCACCCGGGGCAACCTTGATGCCAAGCGTCCTTGCCTGTTTTAGAATGTCCGCTGATATATAGGGTTCATCAGCCCCTTTATAAAGTGCCCTCAGGTTGAAATCCAGGATAAGATCCTTTTCTTTGATCAGTTCAAGATTGCGCAGTATTTTTTCCCAAATCCTGGTTTTTTTTAGCCTTTGTTTATAATCTGGATCATGCAGCCTGACCAGGTCAAAATGCCCGACCACTGAAGGTTCAAGCCCCTGGATCATTTCATGCTGGGTATCAAAATAGCTAAGATACAGGTCTTCTATCCCTCCGGATGCTTCAGCCGCCCTGGTATAGTGGCTTTTGGAAAAATCTATGCATAGATCATTGACGTGGTGAACAGAGCCCACAATATAGTCGGGCTGAAACTGCCGGATGAGTTGTTTTATAAACAATTGAGAACCAGTGCAGGTTTCGGTTTCCATGCCGATGTACAAAGTGATCTGGTCAGCAAATTTTTTCTGGAGGCGCCGGGCTTCTTTCATGTATTTTGAAAACTGATGGAAAAGAAAGTCAGATGATAGCCCCGCTGCTTTTTCATCTGGATATCTGAGTTCACTGCTCACCGGAGGCATATGTTCTGTGAGCCCGACCCAGTAAAACCCATGGGAAATATATGTTTTTACAATATCCTCAAGTTTGTCCCTGGCATGGATGCAGAACTGGCCGCTGTGTCCTCCGTGTACGGAAACATATGATGGGTTCATGACATTCTCCTTATACCTGTTAGGGGTCAGGCCTGACCCCATTTTCGAGAACTCCTCTTAGAGTCTCTGGATAATGTACAGATAGGTTGGAAACCTGACTGCGGTTTTAATCCGGTTGAATGTAAACATTTTTTCCCTGGAAGGCGCGTTGACGGCAAGGGGTGACAGATAGATGCAGCCTTTGGATTGAACTTTTGGCGTGCTTTCCCTTGCAAGTGCCATAAAAGACGGCATATGACCGGCAGGCAGGGACTCATCCAGGACAAAGTTTGACGTGACTTCAATATTCTCAAAGGTCGAATTAATTTCACAAATGGTCTGAAAGGCCTGGCGAACCTTTTTTTCTGTAAGGGGTTTGCCGATATGATCCAGGGTCTTCTGGTCTGCAGATTCAAGACCGATGTTGATATAGGTTTTATAGTCCAGCCGGTTGAGTCTGTCAAAAAGATCTGTTTCAGCATTTAAAAGGGAGTCTGCACTGCCAAAGAGGAACAGATAATTGTCCTGGATATAGGAATTTTTAAAATTGAATTCAGCATACGCTTTTTCAGCTGCATATAAAACAATGCGTTTATCTGCATTCAGTGCATCATGCTGGCCGAGAAACACTGCGTTGTAGTTTACAATATCTTTGGCGTAGACCTGTTTTAAGCGCTTTATTTCTTCATTGATCCCGTTTTTTGTTTTTTCCCTGAAGGCACAGCCTGTTTTAACCCGGCAGAATCGGCAGTTGTAAAGACATCCCGTTGAAATGTTCAAAGGAATGATATTGTAGTCAACATGCCGGGCATCCGGCGGCAGAACCGTTACCCGCTCCTTTGGCTCTAAATAAAGGGCTTCCCCTTTTTTCTGCAGTATGTCAGGGGAGTTTGCTGCTGCTTTGCCCAGAAAGGCTTTTATTTTTTCATTTGTTATACAGGCTGATTCTGAAATTTTCAGCAGCTCATTGTGCCAGGTTCTGATAATCTTATCCACAGCCCTGGTTTTAAATGGCCGTCCTCCTGTGAGGGCGTTTGTGGGATACTGGAAATTGGGCAGGTAATATTCCCCAATGGCCTCAAAAACGCCGGCGTACCCCCCCGATGAGTAGTAGACCCAGTCGTTGCCCACGGTTCTTTTCAGCCATTCCAGGGGGTGTATCCATTTCTTATCCCTGCTTTTGGCCCGGATGATTTCATGGTTGAGATTGAAATGAAAGATAAATTTATCGGTTTCAAGTTCTGAATAAATTCCATATTTAAGAGGATAGCTGATTTTTGTATATTTATTGGCGCCATTTATATTTAAACTGATTTTTAAATTTTTATGGTTAAAGGTTTCCTGCATGGGTCATCCTTGTTGTGGTATCTGCCTTTATCTGATAAGCAGCGTTAAGGCATAAAACACTTCTGCGCCCTGAATGGGGCTGCACTCAGCTTGATTTTAATCCTACAGACTGCCATTTTTCTTCAGGGTTTTGCAAGTTGTTTTTTTATTTAACCGATTTTTCTTGATAATTGTACCAATTAATGTATTTTATTACTCGATGATCAATTTTTTTAATGTTGACATTTACCTGTGAGGGGTCAGGCCTGCGTTATTGTCATTATCTACGGCGTTTGGGATTATACTGGATAGGGAAGATAATGACAATAACGCAGGCCTGACCCCATTTTCGCTGCTGGTTACTGAAGTCTGATGGCTGAATGCTTACATGATTTGTTGCAGGGCGACCCCCAGGATCAAAGCACGGGGCCCCTCCATGGCGGTTTATATGAAATAGCCGGTTAAAAGCCCCCTATTAGTTGCCTGGCAGGGCAAAAAGTCCTCCGACGTTCTCGTTCCTGACAGGTAACCGTTGGGGGCGGCACTCTCCTGTTTCATTCTTCGCTGTGATGCTTTGCATCATGGCGGTGTATATGAAACAGGACAGTATATTTTAAAATTAATCATAGGAATTTATTTATGAACTGGGATTGGGATAAGTTAAGAGAAAAACAGGAGCAGTATGAAAAAAAGAGGTCAACCGGCGGCGGTGGCGGAATGCCCGGTCCGCCAAATCTGGACGAGCTGCTAAAGAAGCTGAAAAATTTCAGGTTTCCGGGCGGTATTCTTGTTCTGGTGGTTCTTTTTTTTATTTTTTTTGGAAGTTCGATTTTTTTTACAGTGGATGTGGATGAAGTCGGTGTAGTCCAGCGGTTTGGACGGTATGACCGCCTTACCCAGCCGGGCTTGAATTTTAAGTTTCCAGCGGGTATTGAAAAAGTAACCAAGGTAAAGATAAAGCGGGTGTACAAGGAGGAGTTCGGGGCTCAATCCATGGAAGACTACAGCAAGAGGACCTTTACCCGGGCCAGTGCAGATTTGGATGCAGCGCTGATGCTGACCGGTGATCTGAATGTAGCCATTGTTCCGTGGATTGTTCAGTACAGGATCGCAGATCCCTACAACTACCTGTTCAAGGTTAAAAATGTGACCAAGATTTTAAGGGATTTGTCCGAGTCCTCCATGAGAACCGTTGTGGGCGACAGAAGTATCAATGAGGTTATCTCCAAAAGAGAGGAAATTGCCGTGGAAGCAAGGCAGCGGCTCCAGGAGGAGCTCAGGCAGGCTGACACCGGTATCCATGTGGTCACCATAGAGATGAAAAAAACCAATGTACCTGAACCGGTACAGCACTCCTTTAACGCAGTAAACGAAGCGATTCAGGAAAAGGAGCAGCTCATATACAAGGCACGGGAGGATTATAACAAGGCGGTTCCCGCAGCCAGAGGCGAAGCCCAAAGAGTTGTCAAGGATGCAGAAGGCTATGCCCTTAAACGGGTGAACCGTGCCAAGGGGGATGTGGCCAGGTTCAGTGATATTTACGATGAATATGTCAAGGCAGAGGATGTGACCAGGAGACGTTTATATCTTGAAGCCATGTCCGAGGTCCTTCCCGGTATTGAGAAAAAATTTGTTATTGATTCAGACCAGAAGAATCTGCTGCCGTTTTTAAATATGGGGGGAGGGACAGGATCCCTTTCTACCCTGAAAGGTCAAGGTGCTGCAAAATGAAAAAATATCAGGGAATAATTATTGGATTGGTTGTATTGGCAGCCTTTGTTGGTTTTAATTCAGCATATATTGTAGATGAAACAGAACAGGTGGTTATCACCCAGTTCGGCGAGGTTATCAGGGAACCTGTCACCACTCCCGGCCTGAATTTCAGGATTCCCTTTATCCAGAAGGCCAATTATTTTCCAAAAAATCTTCAGGGATGGGATGGTGATCCCGGCCAGATTCCCACCAAGGACAAAACCTATATATGGGTGGATGCCTTTGCCAGGTGGCGGATAGTTGACCCGGTAAAATATTTTCAGACTGTTGGAAACCTGGTTTCAGGCCTTTCACGTCTGGATGATATTATTGACCCTGCAGTGAGAAATCTCATCACCTCCTATCGTCTGGTGGAAAGTGTCCGCAACAGCGACCGTCCCATGGATACTTACAAACTGCTGGAACAGGTTAGCCTGGGCGATATGTCTTCAACAAGCGATGCCGTTTCAGCGGATAGGGATGAGGACATTAAAAAGGAAAGACGGTCCAAGTACAAGATTAATGTTGGCAGGTCAAAGATCACTCAGAAGATAATGGCCCAGGCCCAGCCCAAGGTCGACAAATTCGGTATTGAGCTGGTGGATATAAAGATTAAGCGGATCAACTATGTGTCTGATGTCAGAAAGGCCGTTTACGGCAGGATGGTGGCAGAAAGAAGCCAGATTGCAGAAAAATTCCGGTCTGAAGGAAGGGGAGAGGCCAGCAATATTCGTGGAGACAAGGAAAAGGACCTCCAGGGGATCGAGTCCCTTGCCTATAAAACAGCCGAGGAGATTCGCGGACGCGCCGATGCCGAGGCCACAGGCATTTATGCCAGGGCCTATGGTGTGGACCCTGAATTTTATTCTTTCTTTAAAACCCTTGATATCTACAAAAATACTTTGGATAAGGAGACAACCCTGGTATTGTCAACAGATTCTGAGTTTATGAGATTTTTAAAAGGGATTAAATAAAAGGGCCACTGTCTGGATAAATCAGTGATTAATTACAGTTTTAGGAAAAAAAAAAGGGGAGCAGATATGAAAAATCTGCACCCCTGAGACCTGTATTCCATAGAAGCGTCATGTGCCGGCCCATGATCATCGAGCCGGCCACAACGAAGCTTGAAACGCTGCCAGCGGCAACACTCTGACGAGCGTTTCTTATAAGCTAAAGGCCTATTTGCCCTTGCGTCTCTGATGCCTTGTCTTAGCAAGGAGTTTTCTGTGTTTATGTTTCCTCATTTTTTTCCGTCTTTTTTTTATGACACTTCCCAAATAATCACCTCCTCTGAAAAATTTATACATTAAAAAATATATGGTAATATAAATGTATAGCATATCCTTTTAATAAATGTCCATTGTTTTTTAACGTCTTTGGATTATATGGCCGTGACTGCCCCGTGGTTTTCAAAATAATGATTTTATGCAAAGGTAAGGTCTTTTATTCTGATTTTAATGTAGAGGGTCAATGAACATCAATACAGAATTTGCTGCTTTTGAGCTGCATCGTCTGGATGAGGCGGTTCTGCTTGCCGAAGAGCTTGTCAACGAGTTTTATAAAATGTCCTCGTCCCACTGGCTGAAAAACCGCTATGATATCAAAACCTCAAAGGATCTTGCCCCCCATGAGATCATCACGGGGCCTTTTGCACAGGTTCTCGGTTATGTGGCCAAAAAAAAGGACGTCTGCCTTGAATCCTTTTCCTTTAATTTTTATACCATATGTCTTCAGGATAAGGCCATTCTGGATTTTCTTGAAAACAACAAACACATTGGGTTTTTCCCCTTTCTGGTCTATATTCTGGTCCATGAACTGGTTCACATTGTAAGGTTCAGCAAGTTTGAACAGCGGTATTCAGCCTCTGAAATGTCAGAGGTTGTGGACCAGGAAGAGAAAAAAGTCCATGGATTAACCCAGAAGATTTTAAAACAGGTGTCCATAGCCGGGATGGATAAGGTTCTTGAATATTACAGGCAGAGTCCGGAAAATTTGAATTTTGACAAAGTTTTTTAAATTTTGCACTTCCCCTCCTTGACAAGGATTAAAGACTGACTACTTTATCCTTGAATTTACCAATGGATCAAAACAAAAAATGCGGAGAAAGATAAAATGCCGATTTATGAGTATGAATGTATGAATTGCGGAAGGATTGAAGAGGCTTTTCAGAAGATTTCAGATGAGCCTCTTAAGGTCTGCAGACACTGCAATGGCAGGCTGCATAAATTGATTTCCCAGAGTTCATTTCATTTAAAAGGTTCAGGATGGTATGTCACTGATTACGGCGGAAGCTCAGGAAAGGGGTGTGCCGCTCCCAAGCCTTCAGAAACAACTGACAAGACCTGTGCAAAGTCAGAAAAAGCTCCAGAAAAAACAAAAAACAATAATGAGTCCTAGCGTTTTTTTTTTGGAGTCCTTTTACATATAAACCTAAATCAAATTACCAATAACGTTTTAAGGAGATTGAAATCATGAGTCTAAGACCATTACAGGACAGAATTCTTGTTGAGCGCGTAGAGGAACTTGAAAAAACCAAAGGAGGAATCATCATCCCTGACACAGCCAAGGAAAAACCTGCTGAAGGCAAAATTATTGCCATGGGCAACGGTCGTGTGGGCGATGACGGCAAGCTCATTCCAATGGATGTCAAGGTCGGGGATAAAATCCTTTTCAGCAAATATGGCGGAACAGAAGTGAAAATAGATGGCGGTGATTATCTGATTATGCGCCAGGATGATGTCCTTGGTGTGATTGAGTAATTTAATTTTTTTGAATTCACATTTAAATTTTTTAATACACATTTAAAATAGAACCTTAGTTATATATAAACATTCATGGCCTGAGCGGCCACAACAAATAATGAAAGCATCAGCCGTCAGTGACCAGCAGGAAAAAACCTGATGATCGAGTTACAGGAAGCTGATAACTGAGTACTGAAGGCTGATGGCTTTCAAATAAACCTTAAATACATTTAAATATGGAGACCGAAAAATATGGCTAAAGAAATTAAATACAGTTCAAAAGCGCGTGAAGCAATGCTTAAAGGTGTAAAGACCCTTGCAGATGCTGTGGTGGTTACCCTGGGACCCAAGGGAAGAAATGTAGTTATAGAAAAATCCTGGGGAGCGCCGAATGTGACCAAGGACGGCGTAACCGTTGCAAAAGAAATTGATCTTGAAGATAAATTTGAAAATATGGGCGCCCAGATGGTTAAAGAGGTTTCCAGCAAAACCAGTGATATGGCCGGTGATGGTACAACCACAGCCACTGTGCTTGCCAGGGCAATGTATGAGGAAGGACAGAAACTGGTAGTTGCAGGCAACAATCCCATGGGAATTAAACGGGGGATTGATGCTGCTGTAGTAAAGATCAGCGAATATCTTGAGAGCGTCAGCAAGCCTACCAAAGACCAGAGAGAGATTGCCCAGATTGGAACCATTTCAGCCAATAATGATGAAACCATCGGCAACATTATTGCTGAGGCAATGGGAAAGGTTGGAAAAGAAGGGGTTATCACCGTTGAAGAGGCTAAATCCATGGAGACCACACTGGATGTGGTTGAAGGGATGCAGTTTGACCGTGGATATCTCTCTCCCTATTTTGCAACCAATACAGAAAAAATGACAGCTGAGCTGGAAAATCCGTTTATCCTGATCTGTGATAAAAAAATTTCCAGCATGAAAGATCTGCTTCCCATACTTGAGGAAGTTGCCAAGATGGGCAAACCCCTTGTTATTATATCAGAGGATATAGATGGCGAGGCCCTTGCCACACTTGTTGTCAACAAGATTCGCGGTACGCTGAATGTGGCGGCTGTAAAAGCCCCTGGATTCGGGGATAGAAGAAAGGCCATGCTTGAAGATATCGCTGTTCTTACCGGCGGCCAGGTGGTTTCAGAAGATGTCGGGCTCAAGCTTGAAAATGTCGGGGTAAACGATCTTGGGCAGGCCAAGTCCATTGTCATAGATAAAGACAATACCACAATTGTAGATGGAAACGGTGCCAGAGAAGACCTTGAAGCCAGAGTAAAGATGATCCGGGCCCAGGCAGAAGAAACCACTTCTGACTATGACAAGGAAAAACTCCAGGAAAGACTGGCAAAACTCATTGGCGGCGTTGCTGTGATCAGTGTGGGGGCAGCCACTGAAACTGAAATGAAAGAGAAAAAGGCCAGGGTTGAAGATGCATTGAATGCAACCCGTGCTGCAGTGGAAGAAGGCGTTGTCGCAGGCGGCGGAGTTGCCCTGGTCCGGGCAGTTAAATCCATTGAAGGGCTCTGCGATGATGATCCTGAGGAAAAACTGGGTGTGGCTGTTGTTGCCAGGGCCCTTGAAGAACCCCTGCGTCAGATTGCCAACAATGCCGGTGTGGAAGGGTCTGTTGTTATCAACAAGGTAAAGGAAGGCAAGGATGCCTTTGGATACAATGCCAGACATGATAAATATGAAGATCTCATCGAAGCTGGCGTTATTGATCCGAAAAAGGTGGTCAGATTTGCACTTCAGAATGCTGCAAGCGTTGCTTCAGTCATGCTCACAACCGAAGCCATGATCGCTGAAAAGCCGGAAAAGGATGAAGGCGGAATGGGCGGCGGCGGCATGCCAGGCGGCGGAATGGGCGGAATGGGCGGAGGAATGCCCGGGATGATGTAGTCTGACTGCTTTGTTTCTGATTTAGCTCTGTATAACGACCATGATGCCCGGCATCATAACGAAGAATAAAACTTGAATGAGGCCGGCCCTTGTTTCAAGTTTCCAGAAAAAGCCCCTGGCCAGGACAACGGCAAGGGGCTTTTTTTATTGGCATGGCTTGACAATAAAGAAAGTCTTGTATACGATAATAAGGTTTAATCAAGCTTGCTTTGTACCTTGCTGTACGTTTAAACAAGTCAATTTTTTATAAACAGGAGTTCTTGTTTTATGATCCCTGAATCAAATGGAATATTTCACATGCTTTACAGCGCAGGCCCTGTTGTTAAGCTTGTTCTGCTGCTGCTGCTGTTTTTTTCAATTACCTCCTGGGCCATTATTTTCATAAAATACAGGTATGTGAGAAGGGCTTACAGGGAATCGGTTGAGTTTACCGATCTGTTCTGGCAGTGCCGCAGCCTTGCAGATGCGTTTTCCAAGGCAAAGGTGTTAAAGACAAGTCCGGTTGCCAGGGTGTTTATTACGGGATACCTTGAATTGAAAAAGGGCGGTGCAGCCCGTGATGATGAGAGCAGCACACCGGCCTATTCCTTTAATGCCCTGGGCGGGGTAAACAGAGCGTTGAGACGTTCCATTAATGTTGAGGTAAGACGTCTTGCCCAGCTGGTCCCATTCCTTGCCACTGCCGGGAATACAGCGCCTTTTATCGGGCTTTTCGGTACTGTCTGGGGAATCATGAATACCTTTCACGGTATCGGCATGACCGGTTCTGCCAGTCTGGCTGTTGTCGCACCGGGTATTTCTGAAGCACTGGTGGCTACTGCAGCCGGCCTTGCCGTGGCTATTCCGTCGGTGATTGCCTATAATTATTTTACCGACAGGATCAGGGTTCTGGATTCAGAGCTCCAGAGTTTTGCAGCGGATCTGATGAATATCATAGAACGGGATATTCAACGTAAAAAGGAGGCGTGATGCAGTCAGACTTTGGCAGGGATCAGCTCATGTCAGAAATAAATGTAACCCCATTTGTGGATGTGATGCTGGTACTTTTGATTATTTTTATGGTGACAGCCCCCATGATGGTCCAGGGAGTAGATGTGGACCTTCCACGAACCAGTGTGTCTCCCATGCAGAAGAATGAGGAACATCTTGTCATAAGTGTGCGACAGGATCAGTCTGTTTATATCAATGATCAGGCAGTGGGTGTTGATGCCCTGGCTGGAAAGCTCAGGAAGATTTTGGAAAACATTGATGCTGAGACGGTTTATCTGAAAGCGGATAAGAGCGTTCCCTACGGTATTGTGGTGGATGTCATGTCCAGGGTAAAAAAGTCAGGTGTAGGAAACCTCGGCATCATCACCCTGCCCAGAGAAGACTCCTGACTGAAAAACAATGGCTGATTTTAACACCTTAACCTTTAGAGACACTGTCCTTTCTGATAAAGACGGCAACAATAAAAAAAGGGTCTTTTTTTTCTTTTTTTTATCTCTTTTGTTACATTCTTTTTGTTTAACAGGTCTTTATTTTTTCCAGGGAATCACCCTGGATCGTGTACAGCCGCCGTCAATATCAGTGGATCTGGTTTCCTTTTCAAGCCTGGAAGATAATGAAAATCCAGGCAGCGGCCAGGAAACTAAACCTGATCCTGAGCCTGAGCCTGAGCCGTCCCCCCCTCCTGATGTTCAAGAGGAAAAAAAGGATGTTCAAGCAGAGAAAAAAAAAGATATTCAAGTTGAGAAGCAGCCTGACAGCAGAGAGCGGCAGGCGCCTGAACCTGCTGTAGAGAAAAATCTGGAGAAAGAAAAGAAAAACATTATATCATCTTCTCCAGGGATGAAAGAAAAGCCAAAAGATCTGGGACAGTTGGAACCTGTTGAAAAGAAAAAGAAAACCTCCTTAAAGGCAAAAACCTATAAACCAGAGAAAGTCCTTGACAGTGCAAGAAAAAATATAGAAAAAACAATTGAAGAGAAAACAGAAACCCGTTTATCAGATGCCCTTGACAGGCTTCGCAGCCGGGTAAAAAAAGAAGGAGCCCAAAAGGAATCAGGTTTGTCTGGTAACCGGGGGAGCAATCAGAAAGGGAGAAAGGCTGAGGCCATAGATCTTTATAATATAGAGTTGATGTATAAAATTCAGGAAAACTGGGTGTTTAATGAACGCCTTGCAAAGGCGGATAAAGACAGTGAGGTCAGGATTCTCATTAAAATTTTAAAAAATGGAGAGATTAGAGATATCTGGTTTGAAACCCGTTCCGGTAATAGATATCTGGATGAATCCGCCCTTAAGGCCATTAAGAAATCAAGTCCCCTGCCGCAGCTTCCAAAGGGGTATGCCTCATATGATGTCGGTCTTATCTTTACCCCTTCCGGACTGCAGTAGATATGTCCCATTGGTGCAACGCACAAGACGGGCAAAAAGGCCGGCAGGATCCGTGGATTATTTTTTGGAAGATTCCTGCTGAGTACTGAAGGCTGAAGGCTTTCATAT
>JAWOEJ010000209.1:0-2894 GCA_046482845.1 Desulfobacteraceae bacterium
AACCCGGACTTTCCAGCGATATCAGATATTTCACACAATTCCAGGCCAAAACGCATATCCGGCCGGTCCAGCCCGAATCTTGATATGGATTCATCATAGGTAAGGCGCTCAAAGGGCAAATCAATATCCATGCCCTTGACCTGTTTAAACACCTCTTTGATCAGCCCTTCTGTCATACCCATGATATCATCTTCTCCAACAAAGGACATCTCTAAATCAATCTGGGTAAACTCCGGCTGACGGTCCGCCCTTAAGTCTTCATCCCTGAAACACCGGGCAATCTGGTAATACCGGTCAAAACCGCTTATCATCAGTATCTGCTTGAAGAGCTGGGGGGACTGGGGCAGGGCATAGAATTCCCCCTGGCTGACACGGCTGGGAACCAGGTAATCCCTTGCGCCTTCAGGTGTGCTCTTGGTTAAAAAAGGGGTTTCAATATCCAGAAAACCATTTTTGTTCAGATACTCTCTTATGGCCACTGAGGCTTTGTGCCTGGCAATAATATTTTTCTGAAGCCCAGGCCGTCTCAGATCCAGGTGCCTGTACTTGAGACGCACCGTTTCAGAGGCCTCAATCCTGTCTTCAATCTGAAAGGCCGGTGTTTTCGCAAGGTTCAGAATCTTAAGATCACTGACAAGGACCTCAACAGCTCCGGTTGCCATTTTAGGATTCAGCATGTCCCCGGGCCGCTGAACCACTTTTCCCCTGACCCCGAGCACATATTCACTCCTGATATCCTGGGCCTTTTCATGGACTTTTTCATCAAATTCAGGGTTGAACACCACCTGGGTTATCCCCCAGCGGTCCCTTAAATCCACAAAAACAACGCCCCCATGATCCCTGCGTCTCTGGACCCAGCCCATGAGCACAACCTGCTTATCTGTATCTGATTCCCTTAATTCTCCGCAATCGTGAGTTCTTCTCATGTCTTCTAATAAATCTGTCACCTAAAATCCCCTTTATCAATCTAATACCCCAAATGGGCTAATATCCCAAATGGGTTAATATATCATCCATGGTATTTTCTTCAGAAATTGTTGTCTGGGTCTTATCCGTCATATTGCGCAGAATCAGACCGCTGCTGTCGCGTGTTTGATCATCCATTATCAGGACATTGGCCGCATTGATCTTATCTGCTCTTTTCATCAGGCTTTTCAGGCTCCTGCTGCCAAAATCCATTTCTGTTGTAATGCCCCTGAGATTTAATTGTGAATACAAAAGATACCCTTTTTCAATGCATTCTCCCTTTGGGGTAGCAATAAAAAGAAGGGGTCCCTTTTTACTTGTCTTTTCTTTCAGCTGATCCACAATCTCAGCAAGCCTGTCAAAGCCGATGGCAAATCCTATGGCCGGGATCTCAGGTCCGCCCAGCTCTTTTACAAGGGCATCGTAGCGTCCCCCGCCGGCCACTGCACTCTGGGCCCCCAGGGCAGATGTCTGGATTTCAAAGGCTGTGCGCGAATAATAATCAAGGCCCCTGACCAGATTTTTATCCACAATAAATTCAATCTCCTGCTGTTCTAGAATGCTTTTTACCTTATTGAAATGATCCCTGCAGTTCTGGCACAGAAGATCAAGGGGTGAAGGAGCATCTTTTAAGGCTTCCCTGCAGGCCGGGACCTTACAGTCCAGGGTTCTCAGGGGATTTGTTTCCATGCGCCGGACGCAGTTGGTGCACAGGGCTTCTTTTTTTGAATCAAGAAAACGCTTTAAGGCTTTCTGAAATCCTGGGCGGCAGTCGGGGCATCCCAGGGAATTGACATGGGCCTTCAGCCCGGTAAGCCCGATCCGTTTAAACAATTCATTGAGTATCAGAATCATCTGGGCATCAATGTACGGAGATGATATGCCGAAAACCTCGGCATTGATCTGGTAAAACTGCCTGTACCTGCCTTTCTGGGGCCGTTCTCTTCTGAACATGGGACCGATGGTATACAGCTTTTTAACGGGATCAGCCGCATACATCCTGTGCTGAATATAGGATCTTACAACCGATGCAGTGGCCTCTGGCCTTAAGGTTAATTTACCCCCTTTTCTGTCCGCAAAGGTATACATCTCTTTTTCAACAATATCAGTGGCTTCCCCAATACTTCTGGCAAACAGCTCGGTTTTTTCCACAATGGGAAGCCGTATCTCCTGAAATCCAAAATCCTGAAACAATTCCCCCGCTTTGGCCTCTATCTTCTGCCACAGATCTGTATCTTCCGGCAGTATATCCCTGAACCCTCTTATGGTCTGTATCATCTTTAATTCACACCTGGTATTTTGTGGGCAGCCATCTGCCGCATCCCGCCCCTGTAGCCGGCTTCATCAACAGTTTATACGGGGCATCTGTCAGTTAATGTTTGAACGAAAACGCAGCTGGGCACGTTTTCGCCCAAACACGGGGTTTTCGTTCAGACCCCTGTTACAATTATAAAAACATAACATAAAACTATATCCTAAAACCCGGCCTTCCGTCAATAACTAAGTTTTTCTTAAGTTCCATCAGACAAGAGCTGGGACTGTATGCCATAAGAATATGTTTTCTCATGTCCTTTTCTGAAAACGTGGCGGCCAGTCCCTGGGAAAAGCACTGGAGATTTTTGACCGGCTCAATGATCTGGATCATTTGTTCACACCCGGGGGAATGTAAACCTCAACCCTGCTGAGAAGCCGGTTTATGTGACGTTTTACTCGGTTATCAAGTTTTTATGGAAGGGTCGATTAAGAGCCCCCAGCAGTTGCCTGTCAGGAACATTGAGAACCAAAGGAGATCAGACTTTTTCCCTGCCAGGCGTTAAGAAAATCAAGCTGTTTGAGGACCAGTGGCCGCAGTTCTTGATTTTTAGCCTGGCAGGGAAAAAGTCCTCCGTCGTTCTCGTTCCTGACAGGCAACTGCTGGGGGCGGCGGT